>NZ_JBSHBW010000037.1:0-66280 GCF_053612185.1 Streptomyces sp. NPDC054757 | reverse complement strand
TGGGGCTATTTTTTGGTGTTTTTTATGATTCTGTGCCGCCACGCGTCGCACTTGCGCCCCCGCCCGGGGGCCGGGCCGGCCGTGGCGCCGCCCCCCCCGGGCCCCGTGCTCACATCGGAGGTGCCTACCGGCCCGTGATCAGAGCTGGTTGCCGACGAAGACGGTCAGGTCGACCAGGCGGTTGGAGTAGCCCCACTCGTTGTCGTACCAGCCGATGACCTTGACGCTCTTGCCCTGGACCATGGTCAGGGAGGAGTCGAAGGTGCAGGACGCCGGCATGT
The DNA here is from genome assembly GCF_053612185.1 of Streptomyces sp. NPDC054757. NCBI lineage: Bacteria > Bacillati > Actinomycetota > Actinomycetes > Kitasatosporales > Streptomycetaceae > Streptomyces > Streptomyces sp. NPDC054757. Next base: position 65,999 of record NZ_JBSHBW010000037.1, on the reverse strand, counting down.
TGACGATGTCCGAGGAGACGATCGGGTCCTCGGTGTAGTCGAGGAGGCCCTTGAGCTGGCCCTCGGATGCCTTCTGGAACGCGGCGTTGACCTCGTCCTTGGTCACCTCGCGCTCCAGCTCGATGACCAGGTCGGTCACGGAGCCGGTCGGGACCGGGACGCGCATCGCGATGCCGTCGAGCTTGCCCTCAAGCTCCGGGATGACCAGCGCGGTGGCCTTGGCGGCGCCCGTGGTGGTCGGAATGATGTTCTCGGCTGCGGCGCGGGCGCGGCGCAGGTCCGAGTGCGGGTAGTCCAGGATGCGCTGGTCGTTGGTGTACGCGTGGACCGTCGTCATCATGCCCTTGACGATGCCGAAGTTCTCCAGGAGGACCTTGGCCATCGGCGCCACACAGTTGGTGGTGCAGGACGCATTGGAGATGACGTGGTGCTTCGCCGGGTCGTACTTGTCCTGGTTGACGCCCATCACGATGGTGATGTCCTCGCCCTTGGCCGGAGCCGAGATGAGGACCTTCTTGGCGCCGCCTGCGATGTGCTTCTCGGCGTCGGCCTTCTTGGTGAAGAAGCCGGTCGACTCGATGACGACGTCGACACCCAGCTGACCCCAGGGGATCTCGGCCGGGTTGCGCTCGGACAGCACCTTGATGGTGTGGCCGTCGACGGTGATGGTGTCTGCGGTGTGGGAGACCTCGGCCTTGAGGCGGCCCAGGATCGTGTCGTACTTCAGCAGATGCGCGGTGGTCGCGGTGTCACCCAGGTCGTTGACAGCCACGATCTCGATGTCTGCACCCTGCTCCAGCAGCGCGCGGAAGTAGTTACGACCGATGCGGCCAAAGCCGTTGATGCCTACGCGGATCGTCACGAACTCGATCTCCTCGTTGGTACGCCGGGTTTCGACGCCACGGCGAGATGTATGGGATGTCCCCGACCGCCTACGACCCTACCTCTCGAAAGGCCCCAGGGTCATATCGAACATGACCGTACGGAAATTCACATGCGGCCACGCACACCCGTACCGACCAGTACATACGCCGGAGCGCGGCCGGGGCTCATACGACGGTGCCGGCACCCATATGGGCACCGGCACCGGCGGGTTGAAATAGCGCGGAAATACCGGAATGCGGAATGCGGCGGGCTTACCGCCGGATCCGGGCCGGTCAGCCGACCAGGCTGTCGTCCATCTCCTCGGAGAGCGTGGACTCCGTCCCGGGGATCCCCAGATCCTGGGCCCGCTTGTCGGCCATGGCCAGCAGCCGGCGGATCCGCCCTGCGACGGCGTCCTTGGTCAGCGGCGGGTCGGCGAGCGCGCCGAGCTCCTCCAGCGAGGCCTGCTTGTGCTCCATCCGCAGCCGGCCGGCCGCCGCGAGGTGCTCGGGCACCTCTTCGGCGAGGATCTCCAGCGCACGGCCCACCCGGGCCCCGGCGGCGACCGCGGCCCGTGCCGAGCGGCGCAGGTTGGCGTCGTCGAAGTTGGCGAGGCGGTTGGCGGTGGCCCGCACCTCGCGGCGCATCCGCCGCTCCTCCCACGCCAGGACGGACTCGTGCGCCCCGAGCCGGGTGAGCAGGGCGCCGATCGCGTCCCCGTCCCGGACGACAACCCGGTCCACACCGCGGACCTCACGCGCCTTGGAGGCGATCTGGAGCCTGCGGGCCGCACCGACCAGGGCGAGCGCCGCCTCGGGCCCGGGGCAGGTCACCTCGAGCGAGGAGGAGCGGCCGGGCTCGGTGAGCGAGCCATGTGCCAGGAAGGCGCCGCGCCAGGCCGCCTCGGCGTCGCAGGTGGCCCCCGAGACCACCTGCGGGGGCAGCCCGCGGATGGGGCGGCCGCGGCCGTCCACCAGACCGGTCTGGCGGGCCAGCTGGTCACCGCCCGCCACGACCCGTACGACATAGCGGCTGCTCCTGCGCAGCCCGCCGGGGGCCATCACGATCAGTTCGGAGTTGTGCCCGAAGATCTCCAGGATGTCGCGCTTGAGCCGGCGCGCCGCCATGGCGGTGTCCAGCTCCGCCTCGATCACAATCCGCCCGCTCACCAGGTGCAGCCCGCCGGCGAACCGAAGAATCGCCGAGACCTCCGCCTTCCTGCAGCAGGTCCGGGTGACGGGGAGCCGGGAGACTTCGTCCTTCACCGCTGCCGTCATCGCCATGGGCCGATCCTTCCATGCATCCGAAAAATACGGTCGTACGCGGCGGCCAGCAGCTCCCTGTCGTGCGTCGGGGAACCGTCGGGCGAGGCCACGGGCGCCAGCTCGACCGCCGCACCGAGCCCTTTGGCTGCTTCGGCGAGACTCGCGCGGTCGGGCACGGCTGCCTCGTCGGCCAGCACCACGTCCAGGGCGAGTTTAGGGGCGTGTCGGGCCAAAACCTCCAAATGACGCTGCGGTGAGAAGCCATCGGTTTCACCGGGTTGCGGCGCGAGATTGAGCGAGAGCACCTTGCGCGCCTTCGTCTCGACCAGTGCGTCGAGCAGTTCGGGCACCAGCAGGTGCGGAATCACCGAGGAGAACCAGGAGCCGGGGCCGAGCACCACCCAGTCCGCGTCGAGGACCGCGGCGACGGCCTCGGGGACGGCCGGCGGGTCGTTCGGCACCAGGTGCACGGACTGGACCTCGCCCGGGGTGAGGGCGACCGTGGCCTGGCCGCGGACGGTGTCGACGTCGTCGGGGCGGGCCGGGTCGTGGCCGCGGACCAGCGCCTGGAGCTCCAGCGGCACGGCGGACATCGGCAGCACCCTGCCGTGCGCGCCGAGCAGTCTGCCGACCAGGTCCAGGGCCTGCACATGGTCGCCGAGCTGCTCCCAGAGGGCGACGATCAGCAGATTGCCGACCGCGTGCTCGTGCAGATCGCCCTTGGACTGGAAGCGGTGCTGGATGACACGCGCCCAGGTCTGGCCCCAGTCGTCGTCCCCGCAGAGCGCGGCGAGCGCCTTGCGCAGATCGCCGGGCGGCAGCACGCCCAGCTCCTCACGGAGCCGGCCGCTGGAGCCGCCGTCGTCGGCGACGGTCACCACGGCGGTCAGATCCCCGGTGATGCGGCGCAGCGCGGCGAGCGAGGCGGAGAGCCCCATCCCGCCGCCGAGCGCGACGACCTTCGGCTGGGTGCCGCGTCTGGTCCGGCCGGGCACCAGCCGTACACGCCGCAGTCTGGCGGCGCCGCGGCCGGTCACTCGCGCCCCATGTCCCGGTGGACGAGCACCGTCTCGATCCCCTCCGACGCCAGCCGGGCGGCGAGCTTCTCGGACATCGCGACCGAGCGGTGCTTGCCGCCGGTACAGCCCACGGCGATCGTCACGTACCGCTTGCCCTCGCGCCGGTAGCCGGTGGCGATGATCTGGAGCAGTTCGCTGTACTGGTTGAGGAACTCCTTGGCGCCCGGCTGGTTGAAGACGTACGCGGACACCTCCTCGTTGAGGCCGGTGAAGGGGCGCAGCTCGGGCACCCAGTGCGGGTTGGGCAGGAACCGGCAGTCGACGACGAGGTCCGCATCGACCGGGAGGCCGTACTTGTAGCCGAAGGACATCACGGTCGCCCGCAGCTCGGGCTCCTCGTCCCCGGCGAACTGGGCGTCCATCTTGGCCCGCAGTTCGTGCACGTTGAGGCTGGAGGTGTCGATCACCAGGTCGGCGTCGCCGCGCAGCTCGCGCAGCAGATCGCGCTCGGCCGCGATGCCGTCGGTGATCCGGCCGTCCCCCTGGAGCGGGTGCGGTCTGCGCACGGATTCGAAGCGGCGCACCAGTGCGTCGTCGGACGACTCCAGGAAGACGATCCGCCGGGTGACCTGCTTGGCCGCGAGGTCCGCGAGGGACTGGCGCAGATTGTCGAAGAAGCGCCGGCCGCGTACATCGACGACCACGGCGATCCGGGCCACATTGCCCTGGGAGCGGGCGCCGAGCTCCACCATGGTGGGGATCAGGGCGGGCGGCAGGTTGTCGACGACGAACCAGCCGAGGTCCTCCAGGCACTTCGCCGCGGTGGAACGTCCGGCGCCGGACATTCCGGAGATGATCACCAGCTCCGGAATGGCCGCTTCCGCGGTCTCCGCCGGTGTGGCCGTGCCCGCGCTGCCCGTACTCACCTGTGCTCCGTCCCGTTCCTGCTCGTCACTCATGTGTGTCGCCCCCGTCGTCTTCCATGATCTCTCCTGTTGCCGTGTTCACGGCAGGTGCGGCCGGGGTGGCCTGTGCCAGCGCCGCGGCCACCGACTCGGCCGTTCTGCGGCCTATGCCGGGCACCTCGCAGATCTGCTCGATGGTGGCCTGCCTCAGCTTCCTGACCGAGCCGAAGTGCTTGATCAGGGCCTGTTTCCTGGTTTCGCCCAGACCGGCCACCGAGTCGAGCGGGCTCGCCTTGAAGCGCTTGGCCCGCTTGGCCCGCTGGTAGGTGATGGCGAAGCGGTGGGCCTCGTCACGCACCCGCTGGAGCAGATAGAGCCCTTCGCTGGACCGGGGCAGCACCACCGGGTCCTCGTCGTCGGGGAGCCAGACCTCCTCAAGGCGCTTGGCCAGACCGCAGACGGCGACATCGTCGATGCCCAGCTCGTCCAGGGCGCGCTTCGCTGCCGCCACCTGGGGCCGGCCGCCGTCGACCACCACCAGCTGGGGCGGGTACGCGAACCGCTTGGGGCGGCCGTCGTCCTCGACCGCGTCGGCGGCCTGCTCCTCGGTCCACTCCCCCGTGCGCTCCTTCTCCTGGAGATACCGCCGGAAGCGCCGGGTGATCACCTCGTGCATGGACCGGACGTCGTCCTGGCCCTCGAACCCCTTGATCTGGAAGCGGCGGTACTCCCCCTTGCGGGCCAGGCCGTCCTCGAAGACCACCATCGACGCCACCACGTCGTCGCCCTGGAGATGCGAGATGTCGTAGCACTCGATCCGCAGCGGCGCGCTGTCCAGCGCGAGCGCGGCGGCGATCTCCTCCAGGGCCCGGGAGCGGGTGGTGAGGTCGGATGCGCGCTTCGTCTTGTGCAGCACCAGCGCCTGCTGGGCGTTGCGCTGGACGGTCGCCATCAGGTCCTTCTTGTCGCCGCGCTGCGGGATGCGCAGCGAGACATGCGAACCCCGGCGGTCGGCGAGCCACTGGGTGACGGCGTCGGGCTGCTCCGGGAGGGCCGGAACCAGCACCTCCTTGGGCACACCCTCGCCCTTCTCCTCGCCGTACAGCTGCTGGAGCGCGTGCTCGACCAGGCCGGAGGTCTCCACCGCCTCCACCTTGTCGGTCACCCAGCCGCGCTGGCCGCGGACCCGGCCGCCCCTGACGTGGAAGATCTGGACGGCGGCCTCCAGCTCGTCCTCGGCGACGGCGATCAGGTCGGCGTCGGTGGCGTCGTTGAAGACGACCGCGTTCTTCTCCAGGGCGCGCTTGAGCGCCTCTATGTCGTCGCGGAGCCTGGCCGCCTTCTCGTACTCCATCTCCTCGGCCGCGTCCCGCATCTCCTGCTCGATACGGCGTATGTACGCACCGGTGCGCCCAGCCATGAAGTCGCAGAATTCCTCGGCCAGTTCACGGTGCTCCTCGGGGGTGACACGGCCCACGCAGGGCGCCGAGCACTTGCCGATGTAGCCGAGGAGGCAGGGGCGGCCGATCTGCGCGGAGCGTTTGAACACCCCGGCGGAGCAGGTGCGGACCGGGAAGACGCGGAGCATCAGGTCGACGGTCTCGCGGATGGCCCAGGCATGGCCGTAGGGGCCGAAGTACCGCACGCCCTTCTTCTTGGGGCCGCGCATTACCTGCACCCGGGGGAATTCCTCGTTCAGCGTCACCGCGAGGGACGGGTAGCTCTTGTCGTCGCGGTACTTGACGTTGAAACGGGGGTCGAACTCCTTGATCCAGGAGTATTCGAGCTGCAGCGCCTCGACCTCGGTGGAGACCACCGTCCACTCGACGGACGCGGCCGTGGTGACCATCGTGCGGGTGCGCGGATGGAGATGGGCCAGGTCCTGGAAGTACGAGGAGAGGCGCGGGCGCAGGCTCTTCGCCTTCCCTACGTAGATCACCCGGCGGTGCTCGTCGCGGAATTTGTAGACCCCCGGGGAGTCGGGGATCTGTCCCGGCTTGGGGCGGTAACTGGAGGGGTCTGCCATGCCTCCCACCCTACTGGCGGTGACTGACAGTGCGGGGCCAGCACGGGTGGCGTCAGGCGATCCTGTCGGCGCCCGGGGTGGCGTCGGGCACCTTGCCTGTCGGGCCCGCGGGTGGCGTCAGGCCTTCTTGTCGGGGCCCGCGATCAGTTTTCCGCCGACCACCTTGACCGGGACGTCGGCGAGCGGGCGGCTGGCGGGCCCCTGCAGCACCTTGCCGGTCGTGACGTCGAAGCGGCTGCCGTGGCAGGGGCAGATGCCGACCTTGCCCTCGATCTTCTGCAGGGGGCAGTTCTGGTGCGTGCACCGCGACCAGAGCGCCTTGTACGCATCGGCGCTCGGCCGGCTCACGAGCAGGAACTGGTCCCGGTAGTACTTGACTCCCCCGACCGGCACGGCGTCCGCGGCGCCGAGGTCGACGGGCTTGTCGGGCCCCGACGACTTGTCGCCGCCGCCCGAGCAGCCGGTGAGCCCGAGCCCCGCGGCCCCCGCCAGGGCGGCTCCCATGAGGACGGAACGACGGGCGGGGGGCAGACCGGACATGGGGGTTTCACTTTCGGCAGGCATCGGCGACGGATCCGACCATACCGGTGGAGATCCCCGGGCCCGCAGGCGGTGTTTGCAGCATTTACGGGCCCGGGAACTTCGGCTACGTTCGGGATCTGTGATCATCGTCGCCGGAGAGTCCCTGATCGACCTGGTGCCGCAGCACGCCGCCGCACCCGGTGAACCCTTGCCCGCACTGCTGCCACGGCTGGGCGGCGGGCCCTACAACACGGCTGTCGCCCTGGGGCGGCTCGGCGCCCGGGTGGGGTTCTGCTCACGGGTCTCCACCGACACCTTCGGCGAGGCACTGCTCGACGGGCTGCGGACGGCCGGGGCGGATCTCTCCCTCGTCCAGCGCGGCCCGGAGCCGACGACGCTCGCGGTGGCCTCGCTGAGTACCGACGGTTCCGCCGGATTCGGTTTCTACGCCGAGGGCAGCGCGGACCGGCTCTTCGAGCTTCCGGACCAACTGCCTTCCGAGGTACGGGCACTGTCCCTCGGCACCTGTTCGCTGGTGCTCGAACCGGGCGCGAGCGCATACGAGGCGCTGCTGCGGCGGGAGGCGGCGCGCGGGGTGTTCACCCTGCTCGACCCGAACATCAGGGCGGGGCTGATCCAGGACGGTGACGCCTACCGGAAGCGGTTCAGGGACTGGCTGCCCGACGTCACCCTGCTGAAGCTGTCCGAGGAGGACGCCCAGTGGCTCGGCGGCACCCCGGAGGAGTGGCTCGACGCGGGGGTGCAGGCGGTGGTGGTCACCCACGGCGGTGACGGTCTGACCGTACGGACCCGGGCGGGCGGCGCCTACGCGGTCCCCGGTACGGCGGTCGACGTGGTGGACACGATCGGTGCGGGCGACACGGTGAACGCGGCGCTGCTGCACGGTCTCGCGGAGCGGGACGCGCTGTCGGCGGCTGCGACGGCGGCCCTGTCCGGCGACGACTGGGCCCGCGTCCTGGGTTTCGCGGCGCGTGCGGCCGCGGTGACCTGCTCACGTACGGGCGCCGAGCCGCCGTACGCGCGGGAGTTGAAGGCTTAGGACTGGCTCAGGGCCCCTGGTCCGGAGGCCGGGAGCCAGGGGCCCGGCGCGGACTAACGCCCTGGGGCCAGGCCGGGTTGCGTCAGCAGGAAGGTGCGCACCGCGGACCGGAACCCCTCCGGGTCGTCTGCCCAGGGCAGGTGGCCCGCGCCGGGCAGCACGACCCGCTCGGCCCGCGGCAGGGCGCTCGCCAGGGAGTCCATGGCCGAGCGCGGACGGAGGTCGCGGTCACCGTCCACGATCAGTACGGGGACGTCCAGCTCCGCACAGCGTGCGCGCAGGGCCGGGGTGCCCCAGTTCCGGCGGTTCTCCGCATTGATGGTGTCGTTGGCCGTCTCGTTGACCCCGTACCAGGGCGTGGCCATCCGCTCGGCGAGCCGGTGGGCGCGGGCCCCGTCCTGGAACTCCGCCGACCACCGCAGCACGGCGCCGTCCCGGCCGTCCAGCCTCTGCCACCCTTCCGGTTGCCCGGCCATGGCCCGGTGGAACGCCCGGACGAACTCGGGGTGCCAGGTCTCCACCGGATCGATACCGGTGCCGGACACCTGGATGAGCGCGCCGACCCGGCCGGGGTGCTCCAGCGCGTAGCACAGGGCGAGCTGGGCACCCCAGGAGTGGCCGAGCAGCGCCATCCGGTCGAGGCCGAAGTGGCGGCGGACCGCTTCGAGGTCGGCGACCGAGCGGGCCACCGTGTACGGGCCGTCGGAAGGGCCCGAGCGGCCGCACCCCCGCTGGTCCCAGCGGTGCACGGCATACCCGGGCAGCAGATCCGCGACGTCCTCAAGGGTGTCCCACAAGCCGGGACCGCCGTGGCAGAACACCACGGGCGGGCCCGCACCCCGGCGCACGGCCCAGAGCCGTGCGCCATCATCGGTCCGTATCCCTGTCACCGCTGCACCCCCGTCGCCATCCGGAGCCCGGTCGGCTCCCGGCGGCCCGACCCCGTCACGAAGCGCGGCGCGTACGCGGCACCTTCTTCGCCACTGCTTTCTTGGCCGCTGCCTTCTTCGTCGCTGCCTTCTTGGGCGTGGTCTCCTTGGTCGCCGCCGTTTTGACCGCCGCCGTCTTGACCGCCGTCTTCCTGGCCGCGCCCGCCTTCCCGGCTGGTGCCTTCGGCGCCGCCTTCTCCGCTGCGGCCCTCTTCAAAGCCGCCCTCTTCGCCGGTGCCTTCCCGCCCGGAGCGGCGTCGCTGATCCGCTCGCTGTCCAGGATGTCCCGGAGGAACTTCCCGGTGTGGCTGGCGGGGACCCCGGCAACCTGCTCCGGAGTGCCTTCCGCGATGACCAGGCCACCGCCGCTGCCACCCTCGGGGCCCATGTCCACGACCCAGTCGGCGGTCTTGACGACATCCAGGTTGTGCTCGATGACGATCACCGAGTTGCCCTTGTCGACCAGGCCCGACAGCACATTGATGAGCTTGCTGATGTCCTCGAAGTGAAGGCCCGTCGTCGGCTCGTCCAGGACATAGACGGTGCGGCCGGTGGAGCGCTTCTGCAGCTCGCTCGCCAGCTTCACCCGCTGTGCCTCGCCGCCCGACAGCGTCGGCGCGGACTGCCCGAGCCTGACGTAGCCGAGGCCCACCTCGTTGAGCGTGCGCAGATGACGCGCGATCGTCGGGACGGCCTCGAAGAAGTCCAGGCCCTCCTCGATCGGCATGTCCAGGACCTCGGCGATGGACTTGCCCTTGTAGTGGACCTCAAGGGTCTCCCGGTTGTAGCGCGCCCCGTGGCAGACCTCGCACGGGACGTACACATCCGGCAGGAAATTCATCTCGATCTTGATCGTGCCGTCGCCCGAGCAGTTCTCGCAGCGGCCGCCCTTGACGTTGAAGGAGAAGCGCCCCGGCAGATAACCGCGGACCTTGGCCTCCATCGTCTCGGCGAAGAGCCTGCGCACATGGTCGAAGACCCCGGTGTACGTAGCCGGGTTGGACCGGGGGGTACGGCCGATGGGCGACTGGTCGACGTGGACGACCTTGTCGACCAGGTCGTCGCCGTCGACCCGGGTGTGCCGGCCGGGGACGGTACGCGCGCCGTTGAGCTCCCGCGCGAGGTGGGTGTAGAGGATGTCGTTGACCAGGGTCGACTTGCCGGATCCGGAGACACCGGTGACCGCTGTCAGCACGCCCAGCGGGAAGGACACATCGATGTCCTGGAGGTTGTTCTCCCGGGCGCCGTGCACCGTCAGCCGCCGCCCCGGGTCCACCGGCCTGCGCACGTCCGGGATCGGGATGGCGCGCTTACCTGCCAGATACTGGCCGGTCAGGGACTCCTCGTTGGTGAGGAGCTCCTTCAGCGACCCGGAGTGCACGACCTTGCCGCCGTGCTCACCGGCGCCGGGGCCGATGTCCACGACCCAGTCGGCGACCTTGATGGTGTCCTCGTCGTGCTCCACGACGATCAAGGTGTTGCCCATGTCGCGGAGGCGGACGAGCGTCTCGATGAGGCGGTGGTTGTCGCGCTGGTGCAGCCCGATGGACGGCTCGTCCAGTACGTACAGCACACCGACAAGACCGGAGCCGATCTGGGTGGCCAGCCTGATGCGCTGCGCCTCACCACCGGAGAGGGTGCCGGCCGCGCGGTTGAGCGAGAGGTAGTCGAGACCGACGTCGACCAGGAACCTCAGCCGTTCGTTGACCTCCTTGAGCACCCGCTCGGCGATCTTCTTGTCGCGCGCGTTGAGCCGCAGCCGGCCCAGGAAGTCCGCGCACTCGCTGATCGACATGGCGGCGACATCGGCGATGGACTTCTCCATCACCGTCACCGCCAGGACGATCGGCTTCAGCCGGGTGCCCTCACAGGTCGGGCAGGGCACCTCGCGCATATAGCCCTCGAAGCGCTCCCGGCTGGAGTCGCTCTCGGCCTCCGAGTGCCGCCGCTTGACGAAGGGCACCACGCCCTCGAAGGAGGTCGTGTAGGCGCGCTCCCGGCCGTACCGGTTGCGGTAGCGGACCTCGATCTGGGTCTTGTGGCCGTACAGCAGAGCCTTTCTGGCGCGCTGCGGCAGCCCGGCCCAGGGGATGTCGGTCCGGAATCCGAGCTCGTCGGAGAGCGCGCCGACCAGCCGTGCGAAGTACTCCTTGGTGTGGCCGTGCGACCACGGGGAGATCGCTCCCTCGTCGAGTGACTTGTCCTCGTCCGGGATGATCAGCTCGGGATCGACCTCCATCCGGGTCCCGATGCCGGTGCAGTCGGGGCAGGCTCCGAAGGGCGAGTTGAACGAGAAGGAGCGCGGCTCCAGCTCCTCGAAGGACAGGTCGTCGTAGGCGCAGTAGAGGTGCTCGGAGTACATCCGCTCACGCTCGGGGTCGTCCGCGGGCAGATCGACGAAGTCCAGGATGACCATGCCGCCGGCCAGTCCGAGCGCCGTCTCGACGGAGTCGGTGAGGCGGCGCTTGGCGCTGTCCTTCACGGTGAGGCGGTCGATGACCACCTCGATGGTGTGCTTCTCCTGCTTCTTGAGCTTGGGCGGCTCGGCGAGCTGGATCGTCTCGCCGTCCACCCGGGCGCGGCTGTACCCCTTGGTCTGGAGATCGGAGAAGAGGTCGACGAACTCGCCCTTGCGCTCCCGCACGAGCGGCGAGAGCACCTGGAAGCGGCTGCCCTCGGGCAGTTCGAGGACCTTGTCGACGATGGCCTGCGGGGACTGGCGCGAGATGGGCCTGCCGCACTGGGGACAGTGCGGCTTGCCGATGCGCGCGAAGAGCAGACGCAGGTAGTCGTAGACCTCGGTGATCGTGCCCACGGTCGAGCGCGGGTTGCGCGAGGTGGACTTCTGGTCGATCGAGACAGCGGGGGACAGGCCCTCGATGAAGTCCACATCGGGCTTGTCCATCTGCCCGAGGAACTGCCGGGCGTACGAGGAGAGCGACTCGACATAGCGGCGCTGCCCCTCGGCGAAGATCGTGTCGAACGCGAGGGATGACTTGCCCGATCCGGAGAGCCCCGTGAAGACGATCAGGGAGTCACGCGGGAGGTCGATCGAGACGTTTTTGAGATTGTGCTCGCGAGCGCCACGAATGATGAGACGGTCGGCCACGCCGGTCCGCACCTTTCTGAGAGAAGAAGCAGGGGCGGAGCCCCCTCCCCAGGGTATGGGGGGCGCCTCAGCGATGTCGGGTGATGGGTTGTTGGATGTCTCTCACGAGCCTATAGCACGCGCATTCGATTACCGGCCTTCGGTAAAGAGCTTCACCCAAAGGAGTGGCGGGGCCTATCGTCAGCCGCATGATCGATCACGCGCGCGACCTGAGATCCCTGGACGAGGCGACCGAACGGCTCCTGGCCTCGGCCGCCGGACTGGACAACGCCGCAGTGGCGGAACCGTCACGGCTCCCCGGCTGGTCCCGCGGACATGTGCTCGCCCATCTCTCCCGTAACGCCGACGCGGTCGGAAATGTTCTCGCCGGGCTGCCGATGTACGCGTCCGCCGAAGCCCGCGACGCCGACATCGAGCGTGACGCCCACCGTCCGCTCACCGCGCAGCTCGCGGATGTACGGGAGAGCGCGGCCCGGCTCCGTGGGCGCGCGTCCCAGCCCGCCGACTGGTCGCGCACTGTGACCCTGCGTAACGGTGTCACCGACACGGCTGCCGGTATCCCCTTCCGTCGGTGGGTCGAGATCGAGCTGCACCACGTCGACCTCGGAATCGGCTACGAGCTGGCGGACCTCTCCGCTGAATTCACCGAGCGGGAGATCGCCTTCCTGCGGGAGCGCTTCTCCGCCGATCCCGCGGTGGCCGGGGTGACGGGACCCGACACGGCTCTGCTGGGCTGGCTGTCGGGACGCGGCGACGGCCAGGGGCTGACGGCTTCCGGCGGTGGCGCGCTGCCGGTCCTGCCCTCGCTCTAGAAGGACGTACGGCGGCGGTCCCCGCCCCGGGCCGCCGCTCTAGACTCGGCACCATGACGTACAGCGGAGTGGTGAAGGTCGGCGGCCCGGCGGACGTACACGAGCTGACAGCTCTGATGATCTCCAAGGTCGCGGTGGGCCCGATGAACAACAACGCGTATCTGCTGCGCTGCCGGGAGACCGGTCAGCAGCTGCTGATCGACGCGGCCAACGACACCGCGACGCTGCTGCAGCTGATCGGGGCCGACTCCATCGCCTCCGTGGCCACCACCCACCGCCACGGCGACCACTGGCAGTCCCTGCAGGAGGTCGTGGACGCCACGGGCGCCCGCACCTACGCCGGGCGGTACGACGCCGGGGGCATCCCGGTCGCCACGGATGTGCCCGTGGAGGACGGTGACACGATCCGGGTGGGCCGGGTCGAGCTGAACGCCCGCCGGCTGATCGGCCACACCCCCGGCTCCCTCGTGCTCATCTACGACGACCCGCACGGCCACCCGCATGTCTTCACCGGTGACTGCCTTTTCCCGGGGGGCGTCGGGAACACCCATGGCGACCCGGAAGCGTTCACCAGCCTGCTCGACGGTGTCGAGGAGAAGCTCTTCGACCGGCTCTCGGACGAGAGCTGGGTCTATCCGGGGCACGGCCATGACACCACGCTGGGCGACGAGCGCCCGCATCTCGGAGAGTGGCGCGCCCGCGGCTGGTGAGCCGCAGGCGCGCGTACGCCCTCTCAACCGGGCCGGCCGGAGCCTCTCCCCCCCGACCGGCCCGGTCAGGCCGGGCCCCGCCGTCAGACGTCGATCCGGTCCTTGCCCGGTGCCTCGGCCTCCTCGGCAGCCTGCTTCCGTCCGGCGATGAGACTGGTCACCGTGGTGACGGCCAGCACGCCGCAGATGACCGCGAGCGAGACCGGAACGGAGATCTCCGGGACAGGCACCCCCGACTCGTGCAGCGCGTGCAGCAGCAGCTTGACGCCGATGAAGCCGAGGATGACCGACAGCCCGTAGCTCAGGTGCACCAGCTTCTTCAGCAGGCCGCCTATGAGGAAGTACAGCTGGCGCAGCCCCATGAGGGCGAAGGCGTTGGCCGTGAAGACGATGTACGGGTCCTGGGTGAGGCCGAAGATCGCGGGGATCGAGTCCATCGCGAACAGCACGTCCGTGGTGCCGATGGCGAGCATCACGACCATCAGCGGGGTCATGATCCGCTTGCCGTTCCGCTCGATGAAGAGCCTGGTCCCGTGGTACCGGTCGGCCACGCCGAGACGTCGCTCGACCGACTTGAGAAGGCGGTTCTCCTCGAACTCCTCTTCCTCCGCGTCCGATCGCGCTTCCTTGATCAGCTTCCAGGCGGTGTAGATCAGGAACGCGCCGAAGAGGAAGAAGACCCACGAGAAGCTCGCGATGATCGCCGCGCCGGCCGCGATGAAGACCGCGCGGAGCACCAGGGCGATCAGGACGCCGAGCAGCAGCACCCGCTGCTGAAGGTGGGAAGGGACCGAGAACTTCGCCATGATCAGGATGAAGACGAAGAGGTTGTCGACGCTCAGCGACTTCTCGGTGATGAAGCCGGCGAAGAACTCGCCGGACGCCTGGCCGCTGCCGAATAGCAGCAGCCCGAGGCCGAAGAGGGCGGCCAGGACGATCCAGACCGCGGTCCAGACTCCGGCCTCCTTGACGGACACGTCGTGGGGCTTGCGGCCGATCACGAAGTCGACCGCGATCAGTGCGCCCAGACCAAGAATGGTCAGCGCCCACAGGGTCAGTGAAACGTCCATCACGCCTCCGGCGATTGCTACGGCTACTTGATCAGCGTCGTCGCTGCCGGAGGTCTCTTCCACCCGTGCCGGACGGACCGGTACGCCGGGCCGGCGCCCCGGGGCCCTGACAGGTCCGTACTGACGGGTGCGCCGCACTTGGGGAGTACTCCCCTCCGCACCAAGAACAGTACAAGGAACACCAAGGGATAGTAAAGGGATTGGTAAGGGTAATTCAAAGACGCAGGTCAGCGCCTTGGGAAAGCGAGGGCCCTGGGAAAGCGAGGGGCTCAAGTACAGGAACAGGAGGACGGGGACGGCCGGCGGGACCCGGTCCTGGTCGGGCCATACCGGGCGGGCCGAGACGGTCAGGCGGTCCCGGTCAGGACCGGCGGGCCGCCGCGACCTGGTCCAGTACCGTCCGGAGCACCGCGCTGCCCGGCGGCGGCAGCGAGGGCTCAAAGGTCCAGGCATGCCCGACCCAGGGATCGGCGATGTGGTCGTCCGGCACCGGAGTGATCCGCAGGAAGGAGCGCCACAGGGGATCGAGCACCGGGCCGTACCCCCGCGCGTCCTCCCGGTCCGCGACCATCAGCAGATGGACCCCGGCAGCGGGCCCCTCGTCGGCCAGGTAGCGCAGGTGGGTGAGGGCCCGGTCGTCGAACCCGTGCGGGAAGTCATTGACGATCAACAGCTGCTCCGCCGTGTCCAGATCCGGCGGCAGGGAGTCGGCCGCGCCCCCGCGGACCGCCATCTGCGCCAGATCCACCCGCCGCACCAACTCCGCGAGGACAGCGGCCACCCCCTGAGCACCGGTGGCCGGGGGCGCGCCGAGCACTCCGGAGCCGGTCAGGGGAGCCAGCGGTCCGGCGCCCGAACCCGCCGGGTCGATCACCCGGACGGTGAACTCCCCCGCCGGGTGCACGGCCAGCAGCCGGGCCGCGTGGGCGACAGCGGTGTCCATGGCGCGCGTACGCAGCGCGGCGGAATCAAGATCCGCCGCGGATCCGGTCCGGCCGCTGTCGACCCAGAGCCCGCGCTCAAGCGGCAGCCGTACCAGCATCGGAATCCGCAGCGCGGGCCGGACCGGCAGATGCAGATCGCCGACGCGCAGCGCCGACGGTGGCTGCGTCGGCACCCGGTACCCGTGCCAGACCGGGTGGTCCCAGCGGGCGAAGGCCGGGGCCAGGGCAGGTTCGACCACCCGGGACTCGGCCGTCAGCTGATCGAGATCCCGGTCGAGCACCTCCCTTGCCCGAGCCGCCAGCCCGTCCCGCTTCTCCTGGGCCTGCCGCCGTGCTTCGGCGCCCGCGGATCCGGTACGGCCGCGCGGGTCGGAGAGGGCGTCGGAGGTCTCGCGCTCCAGGCGTGAGTCGGCGAAGTCGACGGCGCTGCGGTACGCGGCCGCAGTACGGGCCAGGTCCTCGAACATGCCCCGGACCTGGTTGTACAGACGCTCCTCCATGGACCAGCCGTTGGCGTCGCCCGCGACGGGCTGGGGCTGCTCCCCCGGCCGGGGGCGGGGAACCGCCGGGGATGGCGCCGGGGGCGCGGGGCGCTGCCGGCGGGGGTGCGTGTAGTCGACCGGGCCTGCGAGACGTCCGCCGGTCCCGGTACCACCGGGCCCCTCGACCGGTACGGGGCGCGTGGGCGGCGGCGTGGCGGCGGGAGGGCCCGCATCCGCGTCGCGGCCGGTGGGAGCTGTCCTGTCTCCCTGCGCGGGACGCGGTGGGCCCGTCGATGCGGCGTGCGCTGCGTCGCCCACGGCCGCGGTGCGGATCGTGTCCGCCAGCGCTCCGGCACCCGGCAGCCCCTGGTCACCGAGCAGGTCGGCGAGGCCGCCCGCGTATCCCTGGCCGACGGCACGGACCTTCCACGCCCCCTGTCTGCGGTAGAGCTCCAGGGCGATGACCGCGGACTCGGCACCGAGTCCGGTGAGGGTGTAGCTGACGATCTCCGCGCCGTCCGGCCCCATGACAGCGGTGAACGGCGCGGCGAGGGAGCCGAACGAAGGGGGCCCGCCGGTGGCTGCGGGCAGTGCCAGCAGGACGTTCACCCGGTGTACGGCCTCCGGCAGCGACTCCAGGTCCACCGTGAGCCGATGGTCCGGCGCCGTCCGCCGTGACACTTCGAGACCGGGCAGCCGCGGGAAGCCGGGGTGGGCGACCCACTCCGGGCCACGGACCCTTCCCTGCACGTCACTCAGGACCGCGCCGGTGAGAACCGGCCTCCCTGCCGACACCCGGATCTCCAGTCGGACCGGGGGCAGGGGGTGGTTCTGTCCGCGGACCAGCTCGGCCGTCATCGCGCGTGTCCCCTCGTCGCGTCGCGGTGTGTCAGCTTGTGGTTCCGGCGGCCTCTGAAGAGGTCTGAACAGCCAGTTCTGAACAGGCAGTTCCCGGCAGCCCAAGGCCGCCGGGAACCGATCGCGCGCTCTTCGGGCGCCGGGTGGTGACGCCTACAGGTGCGGCAGGATCGCGGGCATCAGGTCCTGGAACGTACGGCCGTTGGCCGGGTTGCCGATGGCCGTCATCTGCCAGCTGCCGCCCGCGCGGTGCACCTTCGCCATGATCTGGGCGGTGAACTGGCCGCCGCCGTCGAGCGTGTAGCGGGCGAGCTCTTCACCGTTGGTCTCGTCGACGATGCGGCAGAAGGCGTTCTGCACCTCCTGGAACGTCTGGCCGGTGAAGGAGTTCACCGTGAAGACGATCTGGTCGATGTGGACGGGGACCCGCGCGAGGTCGACAAGGATCGCCTCGTCGTCGCCGCCCTGACCCGCGCCGCCGACCAGGTTGTCACCGGTGTGCTGCACCGAGCCGTCGTCGCTGACGAGGTGGCGGAAGAACACCACGTCCACCGGCTGCTTGTCGGCGAAGAGCACCGCCGACGCGTCGAGGTCGATCTCCCGGGTGCGCGATCCGAACAGGCCACGGCGCGGCGCCGCCTGCCAGCCGAGTCCCATCCGCACCGCGGTCAGGGTGCCCCCGTCGTTCTTCTGCAGGCTGATGGCCTGCCCCTTGGTCAGATTGACACCAGGGCCCTTGGCAAAATTGGCCGTCACGCGCTGTCCCTTCTTCCTGTTTCCCCACGTTTTCCCCGCACCCTACGCAGACACGCGGACATCGCAGGAGGGCCGGGGCTCTTTTGTGTCGTTGTTGCAACAACTGTCGTTCTGGCCGCATCGGGCCGGGCGAGTCCGCAACGGGTCAGGCCAGCCCGCCCTCCTTCATCTGGCGCAGCTCCTTCTTCAGTTCACCGACTTCGTCACGGAGCCGGGCGGCCACCTCGAACTGCAGATCCGCGGCAGCGGCGCGCATCCGCTCGGTCATCTCCTCGATGATTCCGGCCAGTTCCTCGGCGGGGCGGTCGGTCGGGACCGCCTTCGCACCCTTCGCGGCCTTGCCGCCCTTTGCCGCCGCGCCACCGAGCGCGGGGACCGGGGCGGTCGGCTGCTTGCCGTCCTTCGCCTTGCGGTAGCCCGTGCCGAGCAGCTGCTCGGTATCGACCTCCTCGCGGGCGATCGTCGCGACGATGTCGTTGATCTTCTTGCGCAGCGGCTGCGGGTCGAGGCCGCGCTCCTTGTTGTACGCGACCTGCTTCTCACGGCGGCGGTTGGTCTCCTCGATGGCCTTCTCCATCGCCGGGGTGACCCGGTCCGCATACATATGGACCTGCCCGGAGACGTTCCGCGCGGCACGGCCGATCGTCTGGATCAGGGACGTGCCCGACCGGAGGAAGCCCTCCTTGTCGGCGTCGAGGATGGCCACCAGCGACACCTCGGGGAGGTCGAGACCCTCACGCAGCAGGTTGATGCCGACCAGTACGTCGTACTCCCCGGCCCGCAGCTCGCGCAGCAGCTCGATACGGCGCAGGGTGTCCACATCGCTGTGCAGATAGCGCACCTGGATACCCAAGTTGAGGAAGTAGTCGGTGAGATCCTCGGCCATCTTCTTGGTGAGGGTGGTGACCAGGACCCGCTCGTCCTTCTCGGTACGCGTACGGATCTCGTGGACCAGGTCGTCGATCTGCCCCTCGGTGGGCTTGACCACGACCTCGGGGTCGACGAGTCCGGTGGGGCGGATGATCTGCTCCACGAAGCCGTCGCCCCGGGAGAGTTCGTAGTTGCCCGGCGTGGCGGAGAGGTAGACGGTCTGCCCGATCCGCTTCTGGAACTCCTCCCACTTCAGTGGCCTGTTGTCCAGGGCGGAGGGCAGCCGGAAGCCGTGGTCGACGAGGGTGCGCTTGCGGGAGGCGTCGCCCTCGTACATCGCACCGATCTGCGGAACCGTGACATGCGACTCGTCCAGGACCAGGAGAAAGTCCTCGGGGAAGTAGTCGAGCAGGGTGTTGGGCGCCGTGCCGGGATCGCGGCCGTCGAAGTGCATCGAGTAGTTCTCGACGCCGGAGCAGCTGCCGATCTGGCGCAGCATCTCCAGGTCGTAGGTGGTGCGCATGCGCAGTCGCTGGGACTCCAGCATCTTGCCCTGCTTGTCCAGCTCCGCGAGCCGCTCCTCCAGCTCCTTCTCGATCCCGTTGACCGCCTTCTCCATGCGCTCCGGGCCCGCCACGTAGTGCGTCGCGGGGAAGACGTAGAGGGACTGGTCCTCGCTGATGATCTCGCCGGTGAGCGGGTGCAGCGTGGAGAGCGCCTCGATCTCGTCGCCGAACATCTCGATCCGGACGGCGAGCTCCTCGTACACCGGGAAGATCTCGATGGTGTCGCCGCGCACCCGGAAGGTGCCCCGTGTGAACGCCGTGTCGTTGCGGGTGTACTGGATGTCGACGAACCGGCGCAGCAGCTCGTCCCGGTCCACCTCCTGGCCGACCTTGAGGGAGACCATCCGGTCCACGTACTCCTGGGGTGTGCCCAGGCCGTAGATGCAGGAGACGGAGGCGACCACGACCACGTCGCGACGGGTGAGCAGTGAGTTCGTGGCCGAATGGCGGAGGCGCTCGACCTCCTCGTTGATCGAGGAGTCCTTCTCGATGTACGTATCGGACTGCGGGACGTACGCCTCGGGCTGGTAGTAGTCGTAGTACGAGACGAAGTACTCGACGGCGTTGTTGGGGAGCAGCTCGCGGAACTCGTTCGCCAGCTGGGCGGCGAGCGTCTTGTTCGGCGCCATCACGAGCGTGGGGCGCTGCAGCTTCTCGATCATCCAGGCAGTGGTCGCCGACTTGCCGGTACCGGTCGCACCGAGCAGGACGACATCCTTCTCACCTGCACGGATACGCTTGTCGAGCTCGGCGATGGCCGTCGGCTGGTCACCGCTGGGCTGGTAGGGACTGACGACCTCGAAAGGCGCCACCGTGCGTTCGATCTTGGAAACGGGCCGCATGCAACCACCGTACGACCACCCACTGACAACCGGGTCCCTTCGCCGTCCGGGCCACGCTGTCGGTGGGCCGCCGTACGGTGGGGGACGTGGAGAACGAAACGCAAAGTGTCGAGTGGGTCACGGTCGGCAGCGCCATCGGTCCGCTGCTCCTGGCCGCGAGCGGCCGGGGCCTGGTCACGGTCGTCTTCCATGCCGTCCCCGCGGTGCGCCGCAGGGCGCTGGAGCGGCTGGCCGCCCGGTTCGCGGCCCCGCCCGTTGAGGACCCGGAATCGCCGCGGCTGGCCGAGCCCATACGCCAGCTCGCCGCCTATTTCGACGGCGGGCTGCGCACCTTCACCCTGCCGCTGGACTGGTCGCTTTCCGCCGGGTTCAACCGCCAGGTGCTGCGGGAGCTGGCGGCCGGGGTGCCCTACGGGTCGGTGGTGGGGTACGGCGATCTCGCCGCCCGGGTGGGCCGGCCGGGGGCCGCGCAGGCGGTGGGTGTCGCGATGGCGTCGAACCCGCTGCCCGTGGTGGTGCCCTGCCATCGCGTGGTGGAGAGCGACGGCGGCCTGGGCGGGTTCGGCGGCGGCCCGGAGACGAAGCGGCAGCTCCTGGCACTGGAGGGCGTTCTCCCGCAGCCTCTGTTCTGACCGGTCCGCTCCGGATCGCTTCGGCCCGCCGCGGCCCCCTGGCGTCCGGCGGGCCGGCCGCCCCGCGGGCGGGCGCGGCCGGGATGTTCCGCGGCCGGAGCCCAAGGGCTTCAGAGGCTGATGTGGTACGCCTTGCGCAGCGTCTCGTGGACGGTCCAGGTCGTACGGTCGCCCTCCCGCAGCACACAGGCGTCACCGGGGCCGATCCGCATCGTCTCGCCACCTTCGACGGCGACGGTCGCCCGCCCGCTGACGACGACGAACAGTTCGTTGGCCTCGGTGTCGGTCACCACTCCGGGCGTGATCTGCCAGATCCCGCGCAGCTGCGTGCCGTCCGGGGACTCCCACAGGACCTTTCCGGTGACCACCGGGTCTCCGGAGACGATCTGTGCGGCGTCGAGCGGTTCGGGCTCCAGCTCGGCATCCGGTATGTGCACGGCGAAGGAGGCGGGGGTCTGATCAGTTGTCGTCATGGCGGGCAACCTTAGCGACCAGGACGGGCTGGAAGAATCCGGTGTCCACGGGGGCGTGCCAGCCGGTCTCCGTGAAGCCCGCGGCCTCCGCGAATCCCGCCGTCTCGGCCGGGGCCAGCGCCCAGTAGGTGGCGCGCCGGGTCCGGGTCGCCCAGGTGCCGTCCCCGGGCAGCAGCTGGAAGTGCTCCAGGTCGTAGCGTTCGCCGTCCGGGTGCCAGTGCCACAGCTGGAAGGTGATGGTCCTGCCGCCGTCCGGTCCCACCGCCACCTGGGGCGCAGTGGACTGCGGCTGTTCGCGGCGCAGTTGCTCGTACGGCCGGGTGGACAGCAGAAGCAGCCCGCCGGGCCGCAGCACCCTGCGCATCTCGCCCAGTGCGGCCCGTACGTCGTGGGGCGTCAGCAGGTGGGGCAGCGAGTTGTCGGCACAGACGACGAGGTCGAAGGAGGCGCTCCGGAAGGGCAGTGCGCGCATATCGGCGGCGCACGCGGCGAACGGCAGCCCGCGCGCGGCTGCTTCACGGGCGGCCCGTGCGGTGGCCACCGGGCTGAGATCACTGCCGGTGACCCGGTGCCCGTGCGCCGCGAGTCCGAGCGCCTGGGTGCCGATGCCACAGGCGCAGTCGAGAACGTCGCGGCCGCCCGGACCGAGCGCCGCGGAGGCCAGCGTGTCGAGGGCGGCCCCCTGCCGCGCGACGGCGGCATCCCAGTCCGCGTACACCGCGTCGTAATCGGCGGCGAGTTCGTCGTAGAAGCGCCGGGTCGGGTGCATGGTGCGCAGGTTATCGGGGCGCGGACAGGGACGCTCAGCCGATTGTCAGTGGTGGCGTCTAGCTTGGAATCAGTGGAGACCGGCCGGAGGGGGCCGGTCCTTGGGGAGGGGTGTGCCGTGGTTGCTGTGGGGTCGGGAGAGACGACATATCTGGAGCTTTCCCAGGAGGGCGCCGGAGCGCACAAGTTCTACGAAGTGACCGTCAGCGGGACGACGGTGGCCGTGCGGTACGGACGGATCGGCGCGGACGGCCAGCGCCAGGTCGCGTCCTTCCCGACCCCGGCCAAGGCTCAGGCCGCGGCGGCCAAGAAGGTGGGCGAGAAGGTCCGGAAGGGGTATGCACCGGCCGTGCGGGGGCAGCGGGCGGCGCGCGCGGTGACGCGCCGCCAGGTGACATCCGCTCCCTCGACGGCACGGGCCACGGCCCCCGTCCTCTGGCGCTTCCGTACCGGCACTTCGGCGTTCGGGATCCACATCGACACGGACCACTGCTGGGTGGGCAATCAGCACGGCGATGTCTACACACTCGGCCACGACGGCGAGGTGCTGTCCCGCTTCTCGCTGCCGGACGGCGTCAAGTGCCTGGTCGCTGACGACTTCTGGATCTACGCGGGCTGTGATGACGGCAAGGTGTACGACCTGTCGTCCAAAGTGCCCTTCGCCGCCTACGAGATCGCGGAGGACATGGACATCTTCTGGCTGGACATCCACGAGGGCGTGCTGCACGTGTCGGACCGCAGCGGCGGCCTCACGGTCATCGACCACGAGGACGAGTTCCAGTGGTCGCGCCGCTCCAAGGGCAGCAATGCCTGGATGGTCCGGGCCGACGACCATGCGGTCTACCACGGACACACCCGGGGTGTGACGGCGTACGCGGCGGACGGCAGCGGCGAGTTGTGGCACACGGACACCCACGGCGGAGTGCTGTTCGGCTGGCAGGAGGAGGCATCCGTGTACGCCGGCACCGGCCGGCAAGTGGTCGAGCGGCTCTCCAAGGCGACCGGCCGCAGCGAGGCCAGGTACCAGTGCGACGCGGCCGTGTACTCGTGCGCGACATCCGCCGACGGCGAGTATGTCTTCGCGGGCGACCTGGCCTCGTCCGTCTACTGCTTCACCTCGGACGGCACCCGGCTGTGGAAGCTGGGTACGGGCGGCGGCTCGGCGCTCTCCATGCAGTACCACGAAGAGAAGCTCTATATCGTCACCACCGACGGCTCACTGGCCTGCATCGACGCGAGCGAGACAGCGATCACGGCGGCACAGGGCGGGAGTCTCCCGGTCGCCGTGGATGTGAAGCAGGCTGCCGCGCTGCCCACCTACACACCGATGGCCGACGTGGCCACGGTAAGCGCGCTGCCCGCGCCGGGCGCCGGGGTCGTCGTGGAGTGTGTGCAGGCCGGCGGCAGGCTGCGGGTCCAGGTGGTGTCGGACGGCTATGAGCCTGCCTGGCATGTGCAGTTCCCCCGGGGCATACGACAGGCGGGCGCCCGCTATGTGGTGGATGCCCTGCACCCCTCGTCGGGTGGCTTCTACCGGGTACGGGGCGAGATAAAGCGCCTGGTCTAGGGGTTCTGCTCTCCGAGTTCTCCGATGCTCCGAGTCCGGGTCCGGGTCCGGGGGATCTGTCCGGATCAGGCCGGTGGGCCGGACCAGGCAAGGTGGTCGGGATGATCTGCCCGGATGACGACATCCGCGGTCTCCGCGGGGCAGACCTCTTCCTCGTACCGCTGGAAGGCGGGCAGCGTCCACTGCTCGTCCGATCCGGTACGGCGCTGGAGTGCGCCCGGCGAAAGCCGGAGATGGATGCCCAGATCGAAGGGAAACCAGTGTCCGAAGAGCAGCGGTCCCTGCACGATGAGTACCGCGCCCTCCGGCAGCTGCTGGTACGGGCTGCGGGTGGCGCGGTCGGTCACCGGATCCCAGAGTTCGGGCAGCACACGTCCGCTGCCGCCCGCCTCTAGTGGGCCGAAGACCTCGCGCCAGAGCGCGCCGACGTCGAACCAGCCGCTGTAGTACGCGTCCGGGTCCCGCTTCCCGTACTCGTACCGCAGCGAGGCCGGGCGCAGGAAGCCCTGTGTACTGACCACCTGGACGGATCGGCCGCGCAGCCGCAGCCCTTCGGCGACAGCGGCGGCCAGCTCTCCCGTGGGCGCGGCAGGTGCACCGTCCAGCGCGATCTTGGGCCACGGACCACCGTCCGATGCCTTCAGTTCGTCGGCGCTCCGGACCAGAGCACCGGCCAGCCGTTCCCAGGAGATCGCTTCGAGTCGCACCCGTTCATCATGACCTGTTCATCACGGCCTGTTCACCGTCCCCCTTCCCCGAACCGGGCCTCTACGATCAGCCCCATGAATCTGGAATTCGCACAGAGGTTCGCTGCGGAGTGGCGGGAGGACTGGAACTCGCACGACTTGGAGCGCATTCTCGCGCACTACCACGAGGACGTGACCTTCAGTTCGCCGATGATCGCGCGCTTCAACGGTGACGCATCGGGGACGGTCCGGGGCAAGGACGAGCTGCGTGCGTACTGGCGGACGGGGCTCGCC
This sequence comes from Streptomyces sp. NPDC054757, assembly GCF_053612185.1. Taxonomy (NCBI): domain Bacteria; kingdom Bacillati; phylum Actinomycetota; class Actinomycetes; order Kitasatosporales; family Streptomycetaceae; genus Streptomyces; species Streptomyces sp. NPDC054757. The sequence goes on along the minus strand of NZ_JBSHBW010000037.1, from coordinate 41,970 downwards.
CGTATCCCGGATCTGCACTTCGATGCCATGGACGTACGGGCAGTGGTGGATTCGCTCGTGATCGACTACCGGAACCAGATCGGCGGGCGGGTCTACGAGGTGCTGACCTTCCGGGACGGTCTGGTGATCGCGGGTTTCGGTGCGTACGGACCGGTCCTCGCCGTCGAGGAGTAGGGCATGGAGCGGGCCCGGAGGTATGTCCAACCTCCGGGCCCTGGTGATGCCGCCCCACTGCACACGCCGGTACGTTTGAGAGCACAGGTCAGCTGTTACGTCATCGCGCTCTGCCATTGAGCTACCGCCCCGGGAAGAGGGGCGGGCCGGGGTCGAACCGGCAACCGACGACCAAGCCCGTGCCCGGTCGGGCCGGCGATGGGCGGCGCATACTGAATCTGGAGCGAGAGTCTGAGGCAGAACGCGGCTCATGCCGCTGCATCACGACGAACTTCAGTTTCAGTTTGCGCTCCTCGCGCGCCCCGGGCCGCACTGAGGCGGCCCGGGGAGTCTGTGACGCTACCCCTGTCCGTCCCCCAGGAGGTAGCCGAATACCGCATCGCCCACGTACTCGTCGGCGACATCGGCGCTGTTCGCGTCCTCGCGGGCGAACTTCACCGCCTGCTGAAGCTTCTCGATCCGGCCCACCAGCTCATTGACCCGGCGGGCCGGCAGCGCGCCGGAGAACTTCACCGTGGTCCAGTAGCCGACCGGCACATCCTCGTAATACACCTCGACCTGTGCCGGGTGATTCTCGGTCGCCTCGGCCTTGACGTGGTTGCGGGGCACTTTTCTCGTACGGACCGTGCGCACCGGCTCTGTCTTCCAGGCGTCGGTTGAAGGGTCCTGCACCCAGAATTCGGATGCGTCGAGAATCGGCAGCTTCCGTGCGAAGGCAAGCAGCTCCGTGAGCTGTTTCTCCAGGAAAAGCAGATACGGGACCGGTACGGCGGTGAGCAGTACACGTCCCTCGACCTTCACATCGGCGCGGGCGGAGCAGTTCGCCCAGTCCTTGGTGGCAGTGACATCGAAGAGCCTGGTCAGGGTGGCGGCGGTGTCCCGCAGCACATCCTCGGCCTGCACCTGCACCCGCGTGGACTCGGGGGGCAGCTGCTCGCCCTCTTCGTCCTTCGGCTGGTAGGTGCGGGAAATTCCCGACAGCAGGACCGGCTTCTGCAGTCCCTGCTGGGCTGCGGTGAGGTCCTGGTGGGACTTGGACTTGATTCCCTTTTCGACTGCGATGATCTGATTGAGTTTCGCCACGGATGGAACGTAGCAGCGACAACTCCCTTGCATCCAGGGGTTATTACGGTGCACGACTCAGGGGGCGGGGAGCGGATACGGCGCTCCCCGGTAGGATCTCGGTATGCCACTGTCCGGGCCATCGCATCCCTCCCTCACATCCGTCAGAGGATGGCAAAAACGCCATTCACGGCAGCCCGACCGCGACTAGAATGAACAATCCGAAAGCGGGCAGCGGGCAGCGGGCAGCGGGCAGCGGGCAGCGGGCAGCGGGCAGCGGGCAGCGGGCAGCGGGCAGCGGGCAGCGGGCAGCGGGCAGCGGGCAGAAGACCGTCCTCTTCGCAGCGCGTTCGGCGACGGCGCTCCACCGGCTCCTCGATGTGGCACCGGTCTTCGCCGGTGACAACCGGATCGGTCAACGCCGCTTCACGCTGGTCCCCGGCTCGGACTTCGCCGTCGACGCACTCGCCGCGATAGAGCACGCGGGGGCACCCACCATCCCCTGGGCGGAGGCCCTGCGGCAGCCCCACGACCTGATTGTCGCCGCCAGCCCCAAGGGCGATCTGGACCTGCTGACCGGGCCGCTCGCCCTGCTTCCGCACGGTGCGGGCTTCAACAAGTCGCTCGCCGACGAGGGCTCCGACGACACGGCGTCCGGGCTCGATCCCGTATGGCTGCTGCGCGACGGCCGGCCCCTCGCCGAGCTGCACGGGCTCGCCCATCCCGGCCAGGTGGCGCGGCTCGCAGCCCGCAGCCCGGCCGCCGCCGCCCGCGCGGCCGTGGTCGGCGACCCCGCGCTGGACCGTATGCTCGCCTCACTTCCACGCCGGGCCGCCTACCGCACCGCCCTCGGGACCGGAGGCCGCCGGCTCATCGCCCTCACTTCGACATGGGGGCCGGAATCCCTGCTGGCGCGGAGGCCGGAGCTGCCTGCTGAGCTGACCGCGCAACTCGACTACGACGCTTACCAGTTGGCGCTCATCCTGCATCCGAACGTGCACAGCAGGGCGGGGGCGTACGACCTGCGGGAGGCTCTCGCCCCTGCCCTCGCGTCAGGGATGATCCTGCCGCGGCCGTACGAGGAGTGGGCCTCGGTCCTGGTGGCGGCCGACGGTGTGGTCACCGACCACGGTTCGACGGCGCTCTACGCGGCGGCGCTGGGCACTCCGATGGCAGCCGCGTGCGACGGCGGCGGCGAACTCGTCCCCGGCACACCGATGGCCGAACTCCTCGGCCGGGTAACGGCCCTGGACACACCGGCCACTCTGGAAGCGGCCCTTGCCGCTCACTCCCCGGGCACGCTCCGCGCGCTGGCCGCCCCGGCCTTCGCCGAACAGGGCAGGGCCCTGGGCCGGCTGCGGACCGAGCTCTACGCGCTACTCGATATCGCTCCCCCGACGTCCGGGATCAGCGCTCGCCCCCTTCCGCCGCCCACTCCCGCCGTGTCCAGCCCAGCCGCCTTCGCGGTACGGACGGAGGTCGACGGCGAGGACATCCGCATCGAACGACGTCCCGCCCCCACTGAGTCTCCGGCCCACCACCTCGCGGCCGAGTTGGAACGCGCCACCGTCCCGCAGTCCCAGAGTGCGGCACTGCTCTTCCGCCGCCGTACCGGGCCGCACCTGACCGCGCCGCTCCTGACCGCACCGCACTCCGTCACCTGGACGGCGGCCGGCTGGACCGCGCGCGCCCTCTCCGACCACCCGGGACGCCGTACCGCCGCGGTCGAGCTCTCCGCCGGCCGCTGGCTGCTCCGCAGACCGCAGGCGCCGCTGCTGACCGTCCGCGTCGAGGGGTCCCCCGGAGAGGGAACCGTCGTACGGACCGATCCGGCCGCCGTACTCTCCGGCGTGCACGCCTGGCTCACCGCCAACCCCCATCCCGGCGTCCCGCTCACCCTGCACTGCCGGGTGGCGGGCCGGACGTACCGTACGCACCTGACGCCGGCCACCGCCGACGAAGCGGCGCACGAACTGTAGCCACCGCGCGGCAGACACGGGGCACAGGCATGAGGCACAGGCACGGGGCACACTGCCCCGCCCCGCCCGGGCAGGGCGGGGGAAGGACCGGATTACGGCGCGCCGCCCCCGTCGGAGTCCGCGTCGGGCAGGCCGCCCTCCCGTTCGCGGATCTCACCGGCCGAGGCCCGGTGCGAAGCCGCTGTCTCCTCGTCGCCGCAGGCCGCCGCCAGTGAGGCCATCGCTTCCAGGATCCGCACCTCGTCCCGTCCCGCACCGCGCTCACGGGCACCCACCAGGGCGGCGGCGTACAGCTCGGCGGCCTCGTCGTGCCGGGCCAGCCGTTGCAGCACCCGGCCCAGTTCAAAACCGGTCCTGGCGGTCATCCGTTCACGCTGCTGCTCCCTGGCCGTCGCATGGGCCCTCGCCAACAGCTCTGCTGCCCCGTCCAGTTCGCCCAGGGCCGCTGCCGCCTGTCCCAGCAGGTGGTTCTGGAGCAGCGCTCCGTACGCGTTGCCGATCCGGGTGTGGATCTCCCGTGACTCCTCGAAGTCCGGCACCGCGCGCGCCCAGTCCCCCTGTACGGAACGGACCCTGCCACGGAACTCCAGCGCGGACGCCCACAGTTTCAGCGCGGCTCGGGCCGGCGCGGGGGCTTCACCGAGCAGCCGGGCTCCGTTCACCGCGAGCCCCACCTCGGTCTCCGCCTCCTCGTACCGCCCCTGTTCCCAGAGCGGCCGGGCGAGCTGGCAGCGCATGCGCACCAGGGCGGCGGTGTGTCCGGCCCGCTGGGCGGCGTCCCGGCCGGTGCGGAACGCTTCGGTCACCTCGCCGAAGTGCGCGTGATCGAGGAAGTGCGTCCACAAGGGTTCGCAGAGCGCCCAGGCCTCTGTGTCCATGCCGTACGCGTACGCGGCGCGCACACATCCGTACAGCGCGAGCCGTTCGGCCTCCAGCCACCGCAGGGCGTGCTGCTTGCTCGCCCCGAACTCGACATCCGGTGCGCCTGCGACGGCGGGCACGGGCTCGGCGAACGTCATACGCGCTCCCGCGGCCAGCTCGTCCGCCCGCTGCGCCTGGCGCAGATACCAGCGGATCACCCTTCCGCGTGCCTCGGCGGCCTCGCCCTCCTCGCCGTACCGGCGCGCGCAGCGCACCGCGTGGGCCCGGAGCAGATCGTGCATCACCGGGCGGCCGCCCCGGCCCGGCAGCAGCAGACTGGCCCGCTCCAGTTCCTCCAGGGCATCCTCGGCCGCATCCGCATCCGCGCCGAACAGTGCGGTGACGGCCTCCGGAGCGAGATACGGAACGGGGTACACCGCGAGCAGCCGGTACAGCCGGGCGGCCTCCGGACCGAGGTCCCCGTATGCCGCGTCCCAGACGGCTTCGACCATGGGGAGCCCCCTCTCCGCGAGCTCGTCGGTCAGCTGGGCGACCAGGCGCAGCAGTGTCCTCCTGCGGTGCTTGCGCAGCCACTCGCCCGCGACCTCCAGTGCGGCGGGCAGGCCCCCGCATGCCCGCGCCAGGGCCTCGGCCGCCGCCGGCTCGGTGGAGAAGCGCGGGTCGTCGGCGATTTCGCGCAGCAGCTGGGCGGCGTGCCCATCACCGAGCGGGCCCAGGGGAATCTCCAGGCCGGGGCCACCCTTGAGATCGTCCAGCCGTCCCTGGCTGATGGCGATCACCACGCACTCCGCCGACGCGGGCAGCAGCTCCTCCAGCTCAAGACCGACCCGGACGTTGTCGACCACGACGACCAGACGTCTGCCCTGGGTACGGGCCCAGTACTGTCTGCGGCGCCCGGCGTACGTCGGCTCCACCCAGTCCGGCCGCACTCCGAGCGAGCGGAGCAGCTCTCCCAGGACCTCGGCAGTCTCCACGCCGCCGTCCCTGCGGTGGTCGTCGAGGTCGACGAACCGCAGGGCATCGGGGAACTCGCCGGCCAGCCCCCGCGCGAGCCGCACCCCGAGCGCCGTCCTGCCGACGCCGCGCAGCCCGTGGACCGCTACGACGAACGGCCGCTCGGCCCCACCGCCGCCGGCTCCCCCGGCCGCCCCTCCGGCCGTCGCCCGGTGTTCCCGAACCGCCCTGCTGACAGCGGCCTGTTCGTCGTCCCTGTCGACGAAGTGCGCGGCGCCGGGCGGCAGCTGGAAAGCGGCCACCTCGGGGCCCGTATCCGCGCTCTCATGAAAGTGGACCTCCCCCACGCTTCCGGCCTGGACGACCGTCCCCACTCTGGCCTGACCGCTCACGCTGTTCCGCGTCTCTTCGACCACGTATCAACTCTATGCAGTACCACTGACATTGGGGCACGCCACAACGGGAAGTCAGGTGACATGACGGATCGCCCGCTGCTCCTCATCGACGTGGATGGCCCCCTCAACCCGTACGCCGCCCGGCTCGTCCGGCCGCGCGGTTACACGACCCACCGGCTCCACCCGGCGAACTGGCTCGCCCGCCAGACGCCTGGCTCCCGGAGCCACCGCCGCGGCCTGCGCGTCCGGCTCCACCCGGAGCACGGCTCCCGCCTCACCGCACTCCCCTTCGAACTCGTCTGGGCGACGACCTGGATGCACGAGGCGAACGAGATGATCGCCCCGGTCATCGGTCTGCCGGGCAGCCTTCCGGTCATCGAATGGCCCGAGCTCTTCGCCAAGGACCCCGACGGCCTCTACTGGAAGACCCGCCCGCTCCTGGAGTGGGCAGCGGGCCGCCCCTTCGCCTGGGTGGACGACATGATCACGGACCTCGACACGGCACATGCCACGGCGCACCATGACGCGCCATCGCTCCTGCTGCGGATCAACCCCCGACGTGGCTTACGGGAGAAGGACTTCACCTGCCTGACCGACTGGTCGAAGTCGCTCTGACTGGTGGGCAAGGCCGACAGAACCTGTGATGGCCGGAGGCCGTCGTCGCGTCCACGGCCAACAGTTTCGATAATGACGGCACTGCCTACAGGCTCCGCCCCTATGCGCGTCCTTGGGGTGATCCGACACATTGGGCTGCCCGACACCACACCCCAGCGCCTCCCTGACGTAGCTCCTGCCGATGTCCCCCGAGCGCGGTATATGGGCGAGGCAACACGGCACGGCCATTCTCATCGACAGGGCCAATCACCGCACCGCTGACCACACAGTTTGGGCCGACTCGCCCTAATGCAGCCGCAGAGCATGTCCCGAGGCCGGACGTTTCCCGAGCTGGGCACACCAACTCCGTCAGGACAGGCCCGTTCAGCGCGCTGTTCCGCAAGGAAGTACTCGTCGGTATCCGCGACATGCCCAGCCTTGAGATCCAGACCGCCCGAGCCTGAGCGACCTGGAGTTCACCCCGCTGTATCGGTACGCCTGCTGCCATCCGCGCCAGAACAGCCAGAGCTTCTCGCTATCCCGTGGGCATACGGGCGCCGTAGGCTGGGATGCCCACCGAGTCCATCGCCGACTGGCCTGAGGCCTGGGGCATTCATAGTTACGCTCAGGACGTACATCAGGCCCATCGATAGCCTTATTCACCCGACGCAACTGCTGACCTACTGTAAGGACCAAGTCCGAAGTGAGTGCGACGCCGCTGACCCCCGAGGCCCCTGCCAAGCTGTGCGGCTTCCAGCTGACGGGGAGGGCTTGGGCGTAGCAGAATATAACAGGTCCGCCTCAGCGAATCCCCGGTCGGTGGTGTAGCCGCCGGCAAGATGATCGAGCCCGCTGGCCTCCCATTCCATCCCCGCCTGACAGCGCCTCATTCCCCTCCTCCAGTACGACTGTCGGCCCGCTCCCGCTCATCTCGAGGCCGAAACTACCGACGGCCGTTGGCCTCCACTCGTACCGTAGGACACTCCACATGCTGAGGACACGTCCCACCCCATGGAGGAATCGAGTTGATGCCAGCCATCATTACTGTCAATGTGCAATCCACAACCCACACCCCGAGGCGACTCTCATGAACACCGCCGGTCTCGATACCCAGCCCAGCGCCGATACATACGAACTCGAAGATCTAATTCCCCGTGCATGGGCCGGACACGTCCGCGTGCCCCACTTCCAGCGGGACTTCCGCTGGGGCACTCAAGACGTCCTCCGCCTGTTCGACAGCATTGTCCGCGGCTATCCGATCGGCAGCCTACTCCTGTGGGTGCGACACTCACCGGCTCAGCGTATGACTCTCGGGGCGCTATCGATCGACGCTCCGGAGTCTGATAGCGCACTCTGGGTTGTTGACGGCCAGCAGCGCATTACAAGCCTAGCGAACTCATTGCACCCCGATGGTAATCAGCGGGCTCCGTTCGATGTCTACTACGACCTAGCCGAACAGGAGTTCATCGCTCCGCCTACTCACCACTCTCCGCACCAGATCCCGGCTCGTATTCTATTCGATCTTGACAAGCTCTTGGATTGGTTCGACAGCACAGGTAAGAGTGCGAAGGAGTATTTCCCTGTGGCACGCCAGGTCGCCAAGCGACTTCGGCAGTTCAAGATCCCCGTTTACCTCGTTAAACAGGAGGATCGTGAGGCCTTGACCGACATTTTCGACCGGATGAACAACTTCGGGAAGCGACTGAGCCGAGCCGAGATCTTCTCCGCTCTCTTCGCCGGGGACGAGGAAGGCGCCAACGACCGTCTCACCATTTCCCGGATTGCCGACCAAATCGCGTCCCAGACCGGTTTCGGGACTATCGACGACGACACGGTTCTGCACGCCATACTGGCACGCCGTGGGCCCGACCCGTCGCGCGAGATCCGACTGGAGTTCGACGACGAGCGGCGTCGCGCGAAATCGGATTTTCCCGGTGAAGACCGCGATACAGCCTTCGCGGAAGGCGAGGTCGCACTCCTTCGCGCAGTGGAGTTCCTGCAACAGACTGCGGGCGTCCCACACCTTTCTATGGTCGCTTACAAGGCGATGCTCGTCGTTTTCACCCGCTTCTTCGCGCATTTTCCGGATCCGGACGACCGCCATCTCCAGTTGTTGCGGCGCGTCTACTGGCGTGTCGTCCTCACAGGGCCAGCGGTCTTCAAAGGAAGTTTCACCTCCCTTGCAAGGGTCCTCTGCCAGTACATCCACCCCCAAGACGAGCGACGTTCCGTAAGAGAGTTGCTCGATTCCATGAAAGACGCGAATCCTTACGTCCCCAGTGCACTCAAGTTCCGCACCAACGAGGCCATTTCAAAGATCATTCTTTGCTCTTGGTGGGAACTTAAGCCGCGCTCGCCATTGTCCGGGCTGCCCTATGACATGCACGACCTGGCGGAAGCACTCGCTGACCAGACAACCGCAGCTCCTGTGGTCCACCGGGTCTACCCGCGCGGCCTTCCGCAGAGTCAGCAGTTCTGGGCTGCGAACAGATTGTTCGTGCCGAGCACCACAGATCCCGCAAGTGAGTTCCCCATGCGGTTCACTCGGCGTCCTTTCGATCTCGACGACGCCACTTGGGCTGCCGTCCTGGGCTCGTACTGCTTGGATGACCAAGCGATCCAAAGCTTGAGTAGCAATCAGCCAGACGTCTTCCTAGATCGCCGGCAGCGCCTTATCAACCACCAACTAGCGAGCTTCCTGGACCGCATGGCGGAATGGGACCATGAAGACACACCCGCGCTGCGGGAACTCGACTTCGACGACGTGGACGACGACGAGTGGACAGAGCTCCCCGATGCCACTGCCTGAGAAGTTCTACGCCGCCCTGCTGCACGGTGCACGTATCGGAACGCTGTGCCAGAAAGGCGACTACACACGGTTCGTCCTGAACGACTCCTATCTCGGCGCGAGCCGTCGTCCTGTATTGGGGCTGTATTTCGAGGAAAACCTCACCAAACCGTACGCGACAGCGCTTCGTCTCCCGCCGTGGTTCTCCAACCTGTTGCCTGAAGGCCCGCTGAGAGAATGGATCGCCCTGGACAGGGGTGTCTCCCTGGACCGCGAAATGGAGCTATTGGCTCAGGTGGGCCATGATCTCCCCGGTGCCGTTCAGGTCCTGCCCGCAGCCGGCCCCGACGACACCTGGGAATGGCCGGACAGCGTAGCCGATTCGCAGGGTGGAGCCGGTTCCTCTTCTACACCCTCACCCTGGCGCTTTTCGCTCGCGGGGGTAGCACTCAAGCTCTCCATGCTGGCCCAGGGCGACCGGCTCACAGTGCCGGGTGCCGGCGAGTATGGTGACTGGTTGGTCAAGTTCCCTGACTACCGTCATGCGGATGCACCACGTAACGAATACACTATGATGACGCTCGCGAAAGCTGCGGGAATCGATGTTCCGGAGGTGAAACTACTTCACCGCGACGAGTTGGATCGAGTTCCCGACCGGATGTGGCCAAACGGAGAGGTAATGGCATATGCAGTGCGCCGCTTCGACCGGCTGCCCGACGAGCGCCGCACGCCGGTGCACATCGAAGACTTCGCACAGGTAAGGAACAAGTTTCCGGGCCCGGTCGAGAAGTACCAAAGCACCTTCGAGACCGTCGGGGCTATTGCCTATCGCGGGCACGATCTGACGTCATTGCGCGAGGTGGCACGCCGAATCGCTTTCTCCGTCGCCGTGGGCAACGGCGACGCACATCTCAAGAACTGGTCCCTGATCTACCGAGACAAGATCGTTCCTGCACTGTCTCCGGCCTACGACCTGGTGTCGACGGTTTTCTACAGACCCGCCGACGAGCCTGAGGACCTCGGTCTGAAGCTCGATGGCAGCAAGCGATTCGACAGGGTGCGGCTGGCGTCGTTCAGAAATCTCGAAGCACGACTCGACCATCGTCTGGGTCGCACGGATGCCGATCTTCAGTCGGTGGCTGCGGACGTCTTTATGCGTGTGCGAGACCTGTGGCCGGAATATAAACACCAGCTCAATGCCAACCCGCCCCTGCAGCAGGGAATTTCTGACTGGATCAATGCCCGGGCACAGGCTCTGCTGGGAACCAAGTAGCACGGATTGCCGTTGCCAAATCGGTGCCCCAGCATACATTTTCGTCCCCGGCGAGTACGAGCTGACCGTCAATCGACGGTCACTCTCGAATGAGCCTGACTCCCATCACTTGAACCGGAACGAGACTTTCAAGTTCAAGAGGCCCCAGAGAGAGCCACCGCATCAAGGTCTCCGGTGGGCAGGCCCCTACCCCGCTCGCTCTTGCCTCGCACTGGACCGTCTACCTGATTGAGCCTGCTCTACCCGTCACCGGCCGACGGTACGACAACGTACGCAAGGCCATGGCAGCCGAGCCGTCACGCCCGAGTCCCTGCAACTCCAACTTCATGCCCGCCCCTTGAGGCGGAAATAGGGCTCCCGCTCTCCCCTACAGCCTTGCAGTACGTTCGCCCGAAGTGACATACCCTGCACGACGCCGTGGGCAGAGCCACCAGGACGGTCAGACGATCAACAGCCCTATCGATTTTCACTCGTGGTCCTAAGCGATGTCAGCTCCACAAGGCGTCACATACGGCAGCTCAGCACTCCGCCAGAACGAAACCCAACGCCCAGGCGTCGAATGAGATGGCGAGCTGCAGCGTGCACACTCCTTTCTTTCCGTAGCCGTAACTCAGCCGCGGGCACCTTGGCCATCTTCTGCCACGGCGAATTGAATCACTTCCTGAGCCCCTACTGGCAGCTGTCTGATCTGCTGCCAAGAACTGGTTAGTCCAAAATTGTTTATTTGAGACAAAGCAGATGGGCCAGCGGGCCCACTCACCATGTGCAACGGGGGGTTGACCGCTCCCCCCTCGCCTCGTACGGTGCTCGCACCTCGCAGGTATATCGATTAACCACTATCGGTCAACCACCTCCTGGGTCCCCCTCCCCTGCTCCCCCGTAGGAGGCCGCACGCCGTGCGTTCCATGCTGAGTCGCCGTGGGTTCATGTCTGCGGGCGCCGCCGTCGCCGCCGGTGCCGCCGTGCCCGGTCTTTCCGGGTGCGGACTGGCCGGAGGGGACGAGTCCGATCCGGACACCCTGGTCGTCCACAGTTCGCTGGGCGGCACCGCGCCCGGTTCCGCGACCTACCGGGCCGTCCTCGACATGTTCCGTGAGGAGAACCCCGGGCTCAAGGTCAAGAGCCTGATCAACGGCGACGAGCTGGGACAGGTCTACGAGACCTCGCGACTGGCGCGCAAGGAGGCCGACGTCGTGATGGTCAACCTCTACGACAAGACCGTCTCCTGGACCGAGCTCGGCGCCACCGTGACCGTCAACGGCTATCTCGACGACTGGGATCTGCGCCAACGCATCCTGCCCGCCGCGCTCGACGAGTGGACCGACGAGAAGGGCCGGCTGCGCGCCCTCCCGTACATCGCGAGCAACTGGCCCGTCGCCTTCAACCGCGCTCTGATGCGCGGGGCCGGTGTCGAGGACATCCCGCTCACCGGGGACGCCCTGATCGCCGCCGCGAAGAAGCTGCGTGCCAAGGGCAGGGCCCCCGTCACCATCGGCGGCAACGACTGGACCGGGCAGAAGCTCCTCGCCCAGATCATCCAGTCCTTCCTCACCGCGGACGAGGCCAAGAAGCTCTACGCCACCGGTGACTTCAGCGGGATCAAGGGGGCCAGGGAAGGCATCGAGTACTTCGTCGAGCTGCGGGACGCCGGGGTCTTCACCGACAAGGCCCAGGGGCTCACCACCGACTCGATGACCACCCAGTTCAACACCGGGGCCGCCGCCATCCAGTCGGCGATGTCCTCCGCACTGGCCCGCGTCCCTGACAACGTTGCCGGCCATACCGACGTCGGCGGCTGGCCGCTGCCGCCCGGCGCTGTGCACGACAAGCCGACCATCCTGCGGACCTTCACCGTCTCCGGGTTCTGGGTCAGCCCCAACGGCACCGGAAAGATCGAGGCCGTGGAGAAGTTCGTCCGCTTCATGTACCGGCCGGAGGTCGTCGACCGGTTCATCAAGGAGGGCGGCCGGGACATGGCGGTGCGGACGGACACCCTCAGCGACCGGTTCCCGCTGGTCGCCAAGGCGCAGCAACTCGGTGACAGCGTCAGCCAGGTCGTGCTGCCCGATCTCTACGTACCGCCGTCGGCCGTCCAGCCGATGATCCAGGCCACCAGCACCGCCTTCACCCCGGGCGTCGGCTCCCGCCGTATTCTCAGCGCGCTCCAGGGCGCCTACCGCAACGCCTGAGGAGGCACCCCCATGACGATGACCTCGTCCGTCAGGCCCGCCTCCCGGCCGGCCGCCCCGCCCGCCGCGCCGCGCAAGCAGCGCGGTCCGCGCACCACGATCCTGGCGCTGCCCGCCCTGGCCTGGTACCTGGTCTTCATGGTCGGCCCGATGGCCGCGATCTTCGTCATCGCCGCGCTGCGCTGGCCCGGCATGCTCCAGCCGACGTCCTTCGCCGGAGCCGACAACTTCCGCGCCCTCTTCGACGATCCGGTCTTCTGGCAGGCTGTGCGCAATACCGGTCTGCAGATGGTCATCGCGCTTCCGGTGATGATCGTCTGTGCCTATATGGTCGGCTACTACGTCGCCCAGAAGCCGCCGGGCCACCGGGTGGTCCGCTATCTGCTGTTCGTCCCCGGGCTCATCTCCACCCCGGCCAAGGCGATGGTCTTCTACGCGGCGCTCTCCCCGGACGGTCTGGTCAACGGCTTCCTGAAGTCCGTCGGCCTGGGCTCGGTGACCGACGCCTGGCTCGCCAACCCCGACACCGCGCTCTACTGTCTGATCGCCCTGGACGTCTGGGCCGGAATCGGCTTCACCGCGGTCCTCTTCGCCGCGCGCCTCGACAGCGTGCCCGAGGAGATCGGCGAGGCGGCGCAGCTGGACGGCGCCGGGCACTGGCGCACCATGTGGCGCATCCACTTCCCGGTCATCAGGGAGTACGTGGGTGTCGTCACGATGCTCCAGTTCCTCTGGACGCTCTTCGGCTCCGCGCAGCAGGTGCTGCTGCTGACCCAGGGCGGACCGGCCAACTCCTCGACCACGCTCTCCTTCCTCGTCTACGAGAAGGCCTTCATGGAGAGCGACCTCGGCTACAGCCAGGCCGTCGGCGTGGTCCTCTTCCTCGCGGGGCTCGCCGGGCTGCTCGCCATCCGCCGCGCCTTCCGCCAGAGCTACTGATCGGAGCCCGACCCCATGGCCACCATGAAGTTCAGAAAGTCCTGGCTCCCCGCGCACATTCTGGTGTGGGCGTACGCCGTCCTGCTCGCCGTCCCGCTGTACTACTTCCTGGCGTCGGCGTTCAAGTCCAACGAGGCGATCTTCGCGCACCCGCTCGCCCCGCCGGCCTCGTTCGGTTTCGGGAACTTCCGTACCGCCTTCGAGAGCGCCGATCTGGGGATGGCGATCCTCAACTCCGGGATCGTCACGGTGTTCTCGCTGGCGCTGACGCTGGGGCTCGCCATTCCCGCCGCGTTCTCCCTGGCCCGTGCGCGGGGCCGGGTCGGCGCCGCCATCGAGAGGGTCTTCTCGCTCGGATTCCTGATCCCCACCTTCGCCGCGCTCTTCCCCACCTTCCTGCTCTCCGCGGCGACCGGGCTCTTCCACACCCGGCTGTTCATGGTGCTGTTCCTGCCCGCCACCGCGATGCCGCTGTCGGTGGTGATCCTCATCCAGTTCATGCGCACCATCCCGCCGGAGATGGAGGAGGCCGCCCGGATCGACGGCGCGTCGACCTTCGGCGTACTGCGGCATGTCTACACACCCATGTGCATGCCGGGCATCGCGACGGTGCTGCTGCTGAACTTCCTGACCTTCTGGAACGAGTACCTCTACTCACTGATCATCATCGGTCCGGACCCGGACCTGCGGACCATCCAGGTCGCCCTGCCCACCCTGAAGTCGCAGATCGGCACGGACTACGGGATCCTCACGGCCGGTACGGTCCTCACCCTCGTACCCGTCTGGATCATGTACACGCTGCTGCAGCGGCGGATGCAGCAGGCCCTGGTCAGCGGCGCGGTGAAGATGTGAGCGCGGCGCCCGCGGCCGGTGCACGGCCCACGATCAAGGACGTCGCCGCGCAGGCCGGGGTCTCCACGGCGGCCGTGTCCAAGGTCTTCAACAACACCGGCCGGATCTCCGAGCCGACCCGGCGCCGGGTCCTGGAGGCGGCCGGGCGGCTGGGCTGGTCGCCGAGCGCGTCGGCGAGCGCGCTGCGTAGGTCCCGTACCCACACGGTCGCGATGGTCGTACGCCGTCCCACCGATGTCCTCGGCACCGACCTGCACTTCTCCGAGCTGATCACGGGTCTGGAGAGTGAGCTGTCGCCGCGCGGGTACGGGCTGCTGCTGCATCTGACCGGCGGTGTACGCGAGGAGACGGCCCTCTACGAACGGCTCGCCGCCGAGGGCCGGGTCGACGGGGCGGTGCTGACCGAGCACCGGGCCGACGATCCGCGGCCACCTCTGCTGGAACGGCTCGGCCTGCCCGCGGTCCTGCTGGGCACGGCCGACGGCAACGGGGTCAGCGAAACGGTCCGCCATCTGCTGGACCTCGGCCACCGGCGCATCGCCTATGTCACCGGGCCGACCGGGCTGCTGCACACACGCTTCCGGCAGCAGGTCTTCGAGGAGTCCCTGGCCGCGGCGGGTCTGGCCCCGGTCGCGGTGGTCCACACGGACTTCACCGAGGCGGCGGCCACCGCCGCCACCGAACGGCTGCTCGGCCTGGACCCGCGGCCGACCGCCCTCGTCTTCGCCAACGACTCGATGGCGGTGTGCGGCATCGGGACCGCGCAGCGCGCCGGGCTCTCCGTGCCCGCAGAGCTCTCCGTCGTCGGCTACGACAATCTGCCCGTCGGCCGCTGGATCCATCCCCGGCTGACCACGGTCGACCAGTATGTCCAGCGGGCCGGCGCGGCGGCCGCGCGTGCGCTGCTCGCGCGGTGCGGCGAGGACGTACCCCCCGAACCCCTCACCGGACAACCCCGCCTCGTCGTACGCGAGTCGACCGGTCCCGTCTGATCTCTGGAGCACGACACATGCAGCGCCACAGCGCCCAGCTCGCCCACGACCCCGCCGTTCTGCCCTGGCTCGGTGCCAACTTCTGGTCCCGCACCGGCGGGCCCCTGATGTGGCGGAACTACGACCCGGGAGTGGTGCGCGAGGAGCTCGCCGTGCTGCGCGGGCACGGGCTCAACATGACCCGGTCGTTCTTCTACTGGCCCGACTTCCACCCCGAGCCGCACCGGATCGACGAGGAACTCTGCGACCGCTTCCGGGACTTCCTGGACGCGCACGGCGAGTACGGGATGGGCACGGTCCCCACCTTCATCGTCGGCCATATGTCCGGTGAGAACTGGGACCCGGTCTGGCGCGCGGGACGCGATCTGTACGAGGACGTGTGGATGGTCGGGCGGCAGGCGTGGTTCGCGAGCGAGATGACCCGGCGCTTCAAGGACCACCCGGCCGTCACGGGCTGGCTGATCACCAATGAGATGCCGGGGTACGGGCGGATCTACCAGGTCGACCCGCCCTCGTCGGACGTGGTGACGGCGTGGGCGCAGTCGATGTGCAACGCCGTGCGGGCGGCGGGCGGCACCCAGCCGGTCTCGCTCGGCGACGGCGCCTGGGGGCAGGAGGTCACCGGGCGCGACAACGGATTCTCGCTGCGCGAGACCGCCGAGTACGTCGACTTCGTCGGGCCGCACGTGTACCGCTCCGACACCGATGTGGTCCGCCAGCACTACCGGGCGGCCTTCGAGTGCGAACTCGCATCGGTGACCGGGCAGCCGGTGGTCCTGGAGGAGTTCGGGCTGTCCACGGACACCGTGTCGGCGCGCAACGCCGGGGTGTACTACCGCCAGACGCTGCACAATTCACTGCTGGGCGGGGCGACGGGCTGGATCGCCTGGAACAACACCGACTACGACGCCCTGTGGGACCAGTCTCCGTACGACCACCACCCCTTCGAGATGCACTTCGGCATCACGGACGGCGAGGGGCGTCCGAAGGAGCCGCTGCGGGAACTCGCCGCTTTCGCCACCGTGCTGGACCAGGTCGACTTCGCCCGCTGCCGGCGCGCGGACGCCGGGGCAGCGCTGGTCGTCCCGGCGTTTCTGGAGCGCGGCTACCCGTACAGCAGGCCGGCGGACCGCCCGCTGATCTTCTCCTCGCTCCAGCAGGGGTACGTCGCCGCGCACGGCGCCGATCTGCCGGTCGGGTTCGTACGGGAGGCGGACGGGCTCGCCGGCCATGACGTACAGCTGTATCTGCTGCCTTCGACCCGTCAGCTGACGACGAGGACCCGGCGTGATCTGGAGCGGCGGGCCCGGGAGGGGGCGACCGTCTATCTGTCGTTCTGCTCGGGCGAGCATCCGGCGACCCGGGGCCCGTGGTTCCACGACCTGGACGGGCTCTTCGGGGTGGAGCACCAGCTGTCGTACGGGGTGGCCGAGCCGATCGAGGACACGGTCCTCGACCTGACCTTCACCGAGGACTTCGGTCCGCTGAAGGCCGGTGAGACGCTGCGCTTCCCGGTCGCGGGGAACGAGGACAGCATCGCCTATCTGCCCGTCGTACCGGTGACCGCCCGGGTGGTCGCGACCGACGCGCACGGCCGGCCGGCGCTCCTGGTGAACGAGACCGGGGCGGGCCGGACCGTGCTGGCCACCTATCCGCTGGAACACATGGCGGCCCGCACGGCGCGCGTCAACCCCGAGCAGACGCACCGGCTGTACGAGGCCCTGGCAGAGGTCGCGGGGGTGGTCAGGACGGTGACGGTGGACTCCCCGTACGTCAGCGCCGATGTGCTGGTCCATGAGGACGGCCGGCGCTTCGTCTGGCTGGTCAGCCAGTCACCGGATGAGTTGACCGTACGGCCCGGCGGCGGACGCTTCTTCGGCCTCGGCACGGGAACGGAATCGCCCGAGGTGACGCTGGAGCCGTACGGGGTCCAGGTGCTCGAACTGCGCTGACGACCGGGAACCGGCGGGGGCATCGCCCCGCCGGGGCGCCGGTGCGTGCCGTGGCCGGGGCCAGTGCGGGGCCGGGGCCGGTGCGTGGCGGGGCCGGTGCGTGGCCGGGCCCGTGCGTGGCCGTGGCCGGGACCGGTGCGTCGCGGGCCCTGGCCGGTACGTGCAGTGGCCGGCGCGGCCGAGCGCACCTGCGCCGCGTTCACGCTTCGGCGTTCAGACCTGCCCGCCGAAGCGCAGGTTCTCGATGTTTCCGGCCTGGACCACCGTGCCGTGCTGGGTGCCGCCGCTGATGCTGTTCCGGACGGAACCGGGCGCCGGTGGCGCCAGCTCGTCCAGCAGGGCCCGCAGTTCGGCTGCCGCGTCCGGGTCGGCGAGCAGCGCACGTCGCATCCGCATCCGCCACTCCCCCTGTACGTCGGCGGCGGCCTCCTCGTCGCCCTCCCGCCGGGCCGCCGCCAGTTCGGCGCGGACCGCGTCCAGTTCGGCGGCGACCGCCGTGGCGTCCGTGCCACCGCGGCGCGCCAGGAAGGCAGCCACCCGGTCCCGGGTACGCGACCAGGCATCGGTCGCCATCTGCTGTACGAGCGTGGTCGCCCCCGCCGTCACCAGCGCCGTCAACTCCGCGTCCACCGTGCCCCCTTGTGTCGGTCCGGACTTCGTCAAAGATTAGCGCCGGAGCGCCTCCACCGGGTCCGCGTGCGGCGCGTCGCGGGGCCACCAGTCGTCACGCCCCGGGTCGGATTCGTACGCGTACCAGCGGCTGTCCCGGCCGAAGCGGAGCTGAAGGGCGCCGCCGGGCACGGTCAGCCGGTTGCGCGAGGGCTGGAAGCGTGGCAGCCCGGCG
Organism: Streptomyces sp. NPDC054757; assembly: GCF_053612185.1. Lineage (NCBI taxonomy): Bacteria > Bacillati > Actinomycetota > Actinomycetes > Kitasatosporales > Streptomycetaceae > Streptomyces > Streptomyces sp. NPDC054757. Next base: position 24,101 of record NZ_JBSHBW010000037.1, on the reverse strand, counting down.
GCGGCCAGGGCGGGGCGGGCCCGGTCGAAGGGTCCGGCGGGCGGATCCCAGGGGGTTTCGAGTACGGCCAGTCCTTCGGCGCCGCCCTGCCGCCAGGCGGCGACCGCGCGCGCCAGGTCGGTCGGGGTGCGGCCGGTGGCCGTCGCGAGATCGCGGTAGAGGGTGCGGGTGGTGGCGGTGAGTCCTGCGGTGGGCCGGGCCGCTGCCAGCCGGACCGCGTCCTGCCACGGGGTGAGGCCGCTCACGGGGTCGGCGCCGGTGGTGAGCAGCGTATGGGCGCGCGCGGCGGCGTCGGTGGCCAGGTCGTCGAGAGCCGAGGGATCGGGCGCTCCGGGTGCCTCGGGGTAGCCGGGCGGGCGGCCGGGGTACGGCCCGGTGGGCAGGGGCGAGGGAAGGGGTGGCAGAAGGCGCGGGACGAGCGCATCGCGGGCGGGGACGCCGGGGGCCGGTGGTGCGGGGGGCTGCTCCCGTGCGGAGTTGGCCGCGCTGCGTCTGGCCAGTTCATCGAGGAGTTCGCGCTCGCTCCGGCCGCGCATCAGGAGCAGGACGAACGGGTCGGAGTCGAGGAGCCGGGCCGTCTCGTAGCAGAGGGCGGCGGCGTGCTTGCAGGGGCGGCCGCTGTCCGGGCAGGTGCAGGACGGGACGAGATCACCCGGTGCCGGGAGCAGGGCGACCCCGGCCTCGGCCGCCGCGTCGACCAGCGAGTGCGGCATGTCCTTGTCGAGCAGCGCGGCGATGTGCCCCGGCTGGGCGGCGGCGGCCTCCAGGAAGTGGTCCCAGTCGCCGCCCGAGAGCGTACGCACGCGCAGTTCGGCCCGGTAGGGGCGCGGGCGGCTGCCGTGCACATAGGCGAGGATGCGGCCGGGCGCGACGTTCACCGCGGCGACATGGCCGCCGTCCGCGTATCTCCTGCCCCGTTCGAGGCGTCCCGGGTCGAGCGACAGCGCTTCCAGGGCGGCGACCCATGCCTCTCCCCACCAGCTGCCGCTCATGCGGGCCTCCGCAGGGACACCAGGTCGGCCAGTTCCGCGTCGCCCAGCTCGGTGAGGGCGCTCTCTCCTGAGCCGAGCACCGCGTCGGCCAGCGCACGCTTGGCCGTCAGCATCTCGGCGATCCGGTCCTCCACGGTGCCTTCCGTGACCAGCCGGTGGACCTGCACCGGCTGGGTCTGGCCGATGCGGTAGGCCCGGTCGGTCGCCTGTTCTTCGACGGCCGGGTTCCACCAGCGGTCGAAGTGGATGACATGGCCCGCCCTGGTGAGGTTCAGCCCGGTGCCGGCCGCTTTGAGGGAGAGCAGGAAGACCGGGCACTCCCCCGCCTGGAAGCGGTCCACCATCTCCTCGCGCCTGGCCACGGGCGTCCCGCCGTGCAGCAGCTGAGAGGCGATGCCACGGGCTGTGAGGTGGTCGGAGAGCAGCCGGGCCATCGACACGTACTGGGTGAAGACCAGGACGGCGCCGCCGGAGCCGCCTTCCGCGAGGATGGTGTCGAGAAGCTCGTCGAGGAGGGCGAGCTTGCCCGAGCGTCCGGCGAGCCGGGAGGGCCCCTCCTTCAGATACTGCGCCGGGTGGTTGCAGATCTGCTTGAGCGCGGTGAGCAGCTTCATGATCTGGGCGCGCCTGCCGAGGCCCTCACCGGCTTCGATGACCGCCATCGACTCGCGGACGACCGCCTGATAGAGCGATGCCTGTTCCCTGGTGAGAGGGACGGGGCGGTCGGTCTCCGTCTTCGGCGGCAGCTCGGGGGCGATGCCGGGGTCGGACTTCCTGCGGCGCAGGAGGAACGGTCTGACGAGCCGGGCCAGCCGCTCGACCGCCCCGTCCTCCTCACCGTTCTCGACGATCCTCGCGTGGCGGGCACGGAACGTCTTCAGCGGTCCGAGGAGTCCGGGGGTCGTCCAGTCGAGGAGCGCCCACAGTTCGGACAGGTTGTTCTCCACGGGAGTGCCGGTGAGCGCGACCCGTGCCGGAGCGGGGATGGTGCGCAGGGCCTTCGCCGTGGCCGCGTGGGGATTCTTGATGTGCTGCGCCTCGTCGGCGACGACCATGCCCCACGGGTGCCCGGCCAGTGCGGCGGCGCTGGTGCGCATCGTCCCGTAGGTCGTCAGCACGAAACCGCCGTCGGTACCGGCCAGTGAGCGGTCGGTGCCGTGGAAGCGGCGGACGGGCACGCCGGGGGCGAAGCGGGCGATCTCGCGCTGCCAGTTGCCGAGCAGTGAGGCGGGGCAGACCACCAGCGTGGGCTCGGGGCGGGCGCGGTGCAGATGGAGCGCGATGAGCGTGATCGTCTTGCCGAGGCCCATGTCGTCGGCGAGACAGCCGCCGAGGCCGAGTGAGGTCATCAGGTCGAGCCAGCCGAGGCCGCGCAGCTGGTAGTCGCGGAGGGTGGCGTCCAGGCCCTGGGGCTGTGGCAGCGGGGCGGTGTCGGACGTGAGCCTGGAGTGCAGGGCCGCGAGCGCGCCGACCGGGACCGCCTCGACCGGCTCGCCGTCCACATCGGCGCTTCCGGTCAGGGCCGCCGACAGCGCGTCCACCGGCGCGAGGAGCCCCAGCTCCCGCTTGCGGGCCTTCCGTACGAGCGCCGGGTCGATGACGACCCACTGGTCGCGCAGGCGCACGACCGGGCGGTGCGCCTCGGCCAGGAGGTCCATCTCCGATTCGGTCAGCCGGTCGTCGCCGATGGCCAGCTGCCAGCTGAACGAGAAGAGCTGTTCCGCGTCGAAGAAGGGGCTGCCGTCCGTGGCCGAGCCGGGCGCGGGTCTGACGACGGCTGTCGCGGACAGCGACCGGACCAGGTCACGCGGCCAGTGCACGGCCACGCCCGCCGCTGCGAGCCGTGCGGCGGCCGGGCCGAGCAGCTCGTACAACTCGTCTTCGGACAACGGCAGTACGTCGGGCACGGGCCGGTCAAGGAGCCCGGCCAGCGGTGGCCAGACCCGCGCGGCGCGCCGCAGTGCCAGTACGGCGTCGATCCGCACCCGGGGCCCGAAGTGCTCATGGCCTTCGCCGGCCCAGAGCCGCCCCGCGTCGGCCACCAGGGTCGGATCGGCGAGGCTGTGCACCTGGACGACGGCCGCTGCGGCCCGCCGCTCCCGGGCCGGAGCACGACCGGCCGCTCCGGTCTCTTCGGTGGTGCCGGTCTCGTCGGCGGCTTCGTCAGTGGGGGCGGGCGGATCGTCGGCCCGGTCGAACAGCTCGTAGCCGGAGAGGTCGAGCCGGAGCGAGACCTGTACGCCCGCGTCCGCCCCGGCCGCCACCTCGGCGGCCCACTCCCGCAGCCCCGGCAGCCGCTGCGGTGCGCGGGCGGCATAGGCGGCTCCGGCAGCGGCGGGCGCGGCCGGGGTGCGTGGCAGGGTGTCGGCGACGGCGTCGTAGAACGATCTGAGCAGCGCCTCGGGCTCGGGGAGCTCCAGCGGTGTGCGGCCGGGAAGCGGGACGGCGTACGCATCGGGCGGCATGGCGGCGGCCACCGCACGCAGATGCGCGACATCCTCCGCGTCGAGCGGGCCCGCCCGCCAGGCGTCGTGGTCGTCGGCGGTCAGTCCGGGCAGGAAGCGCCCCCGCGCCGCCAGTTGCAGGGCGTGCAGCGCCGCCGCGCTCCAGCAGCGGGCGGCGGGATGGGCGACCGGGGAGTGCCGGGCGGCGACCAGGAGCGGCAGCGCGTCGGTGAGGGGCAGCAGTACGGCGGACACGGTACGGCGACGGACCGCCGAGCCATGCCGCCTCACGACCACGAGCTCGTCGGAGCCCGCGGCCTCGCCCTCCGGGTCCCAGAAGGCGAAGGCTCCCTCGCGAGGCAGGGCGGCGGGCAGGAAGACCACGGCCCGCCGGGTGAGCGCCTCGGTCCCGGCGCCGCCGAACGCTCCTTGCGCCCGGCCTTGGGCCTGGCCCTGCGCCCGCCCCTGTGTCCCCCCTTGACTCCGCCCCTGCGTCTGCCCTGCCTGTTCCGCTGTCCGCCGCACCCCGCTCACCTGCCTCTCCGCCCTGGTCCCCACCTCTCTGCGAGTGTAGGTCGGGGGTCCGACAGCCCGGTCCGGCCGCGTGCTGCGGCGACCGGGCCGGGGTGCTACCAGCCCCCCGGAAGAGCTCCCGGCACCGGGCGGGACTGGGCTGAGGGCCGTGGGACCGCAGGGTCCGCGGGACCGCGGACCGGCTCAGCGCACCCCGTCCCACAGGGCCCGCTCTCCGGGACGCGGATCGTCGACCGGGCCTGACTCGTCGGCGAAGACCATCGTGGTGCGGTCCTCCGGCCCGTACGCCGGCCACCCCGGGTCGCCGGTCTCCGCGAAGGCCACCCAGGCGCCGTGCACCGTGTCCGCCAGGGCCTGCGGCGGGTGGCTCCCGAGCATCGGGAGATAGGCCGGATCATGCAGCCGGTCGAAGACGAAGCCCAGTTCGACGGCGTGGCAGGCGCCGAGCCGCCCGCCGAACTGCGGTGAGCGCCAGCCGAACTCGTACACATACGAACCCGGCACGGCCTCAGCCAGGCGGAGCGCGGGAATCCGGTAGAACCAGTCGGTCCCCAGCGCGTCCAGCAGCTCACCCGGGGCGGCGCCCGGACGGCCCGCGCGGTAGACGGCCAGGGCCCGGTCCGCGTCGAGTCCGTACGCCGCCGCACCCAGTCGCAGCCGCTCATCGGTGATCGTGTCCATCCGTTCGGTCGGGACCATGAAGAGACGGTTCTCCTCCCGGTTGCTGCCGACGAGCAGCTGGACACCGCAGTCCGGGCCTGGCAGGGCGAGCCCGGGTGCGACCGGCTCGAAGGGCATCGCGTTGAGCGCGGCCTCCCCCCACAGCTCAGGATCGGGGCGGCGTCCGAGCTCGGCGCGCAGCTCCGACTGCGCGCCGAGCAGCGTCGCGAGCGGCAGTGCGGCGAATGCCCCGGCGGTCGGAGCGACCCCGAGCCGCTCCGCGAGACGCGCGGCGATCAGCCGGGCGGAGCGGGGGCGCAGGAAGTGGTGTGCGCCCCCGCTCTGCAGGACGGCCCGCCGGAACAGGCCCCGGGCCGGCTCCATTCCGAGCAGCAGGCCGATACTCATCGCACCGGCCGACTCCCCGAAGAGCGTGACCCGGCCGGGGTCGCCGCCGAAGGAGGCGATGTTCTCGTGCACCCATTCCAGGGCCGCGATCTGGTCCAGCAGTCCGCGGTTGTCGGGCGCGCCCTCCAGGCTCAGGAAGCCGTCCGTACCGAGCCGGTAGTTGACCGTCACACAGACCACGCCGTCGCGCGCGAACGCCCCTCCGTCATAGGCGGACGCCGACCCCGAGCCGTTCTGGAACGCCCCACCGTGCAGCCAGACCATGACCGGGAGCCCACCGTTGGGACCCGGCTCCGGCGTCCAGACAGCGAGGTTGAGACAGTTCTCGCCGTCCCTGCCGAGCTCCTCCGGGATGAGGGCGTCGAAGGGGGGCGTGTACGGCGCTCTGGGCGCGGTCGGACCATGTTCGTCCGCCTCGCGTACGCCCTGCCACGGCGCGGGCGGCGCCGGCGCGCGGAACCGGCGCGGGCCGAACGGCGGTGCCGCGTAGGGGATCCCGAGGAAGGATGCCACCCCCGCGTCGTCCATCCGGCCGCGTACGGCGCCCTGACGTGTCATGCACACCGGTTCCATCTGGTTCGCGTCTCCACTCTTCGGTTCTGGCCCCCAACGGCACACTTGACAGCGCACGTTCGGCACCGCGTGTTCGGCACCGCGCGTTCCACGGGGCCGCCCGGGAAAGCCCCTGCTCGGGCCCGGCCGGAAAGCAGAAGGTGCCGGGCACACCACGATCCCCACACTCTTCCCCCCGCCCGGCTACGCACATGCGGCCGCGGTCGAAGCGGCACAGCGGCTCGCCTTCATGGCTGGTTCGTTACCGCCGGACACGGCGGGCGGGCTGGTCCGCTCCGGCTTCCGGCTTCCGGCTTCCGGCTTCCGGCTTCCGGCTTCCGGCTTCCGGCTTCCGGCGGGTCATACGGGCCTCCGGACCGAGCGCGGGCCCGCGCATCTCGACGCTGCCCGCTCGGAATCGGCCGCCTGGAGTATCCGGGCCGACCGGCCGAGACCACCGCGACCGCCGAGCGGGGGACTGGGCCCGGTCCCCCGCTCGGCCCAGCACCGGATGCCGCGGGGTCCGGCAGCGGGCAGGGTTGCTCCCACCAGTGACTCTCCGTACAGACGGGACCGCGCATGTCCGATCACCGGCGCCTCGGCCTCATCGCCGGCGCAGTGCTCCTGCCGTTCGCCGTAGCCGGCTGTTCCGGTCTCAGCCGCTCGGCGGTCGGCACGATCTCGTACACCACACCGGATTCGAAGGTCGTCACCGTCTCGAATCCGTCCGTGACCGGCTGCCACCCGCTGCCGCGCGGAGGGGCCGCGTCCGTCGCCAACAAGACGCTGATCGACATGTGGCTGTATCCCGGCGCCGGATGCACCGGGAAGCCGTCGATGTACAACGCGACCACGCTGACGAACACGGTGACACCACCGCTCCGGGCCTGGCAGAGCTACAAGCTGGTCCACTGAGGCGGTGACGGCCACGGCGGGTGCTGCGGTGGCGGCTGTGACCGCGGCGGCCACTCCCGTGCTCGCCACGGTCGCAGCCACCACCTCACGCGACAACCGCACGTGACAACCGCGAGCGGCGCCCGGCGCGGGCGGCATGTCCACGGACGGCCGCCCGCGCCGGGCATCGGCTGTTCACCCTGCGGGCAGCGCCCGGAACCAGGTGCCGTCGTCCGTCAGACAGCTGTCCACGACGAGCCCCGCATCCCCCAGGTGCCGCTCGAACTCCGCTTGGCTCAGCGGGCGCGACAGGAAGGTCTGCGTCCACACCGCGTCGGGATAGACGTACTCGCAGAGCATCGCGTCCACGCCGTCGCCCACCGGGGTCGCGGACTTGATCCGGACCAGTCCGCCCGCGCTGTTGCGCCGCTCCCTCGGTACGTCCGCGTGCCAGTCCAGCCCTTCGCGCTGCACCAGCACGCACCCGTCGTCCTTCACATGCCTGCGACAGGTGCGCAGCAGCCCCTGGCGGACCGCCGGGTCCCCCGCGTGCACCAGGAAGGACGCCAGCATCACCACGTCGTAGGTCTCGCCGGTGTCCAGCTCCTCGATAGGGCTGCAGACCGTGCGGACGCTGTCTATGCCCTCGATCTGTTCCAGCATTCCGGGCGACTCGTCCACCGCGGTGACCGTGAAGCCCCGTTCGGCCAGCGGCCGGGTCACCCGGCCCGCCCCGCTGCCCAGTTCGAGAATGCTCGCTCCGGCCGGAACCGCCGCCGCGACGACATCCGGCTCGTCCCCGACCGGCAGCCGTTTGTACAGCTCGACGGAACACCCATCGGGTGTTCTCGCCCCCGGTCCCGTACCTTCGTACCCCTCACGCATCCGGATGCTCATGCCTGACAGAACGAACGTGCCCCGGCCGTCGTTCCCGCCATGGCCCCGAACTCCCTTCTCACTCCTCGGAGTCGAACCGCGCGGCCCGCAGATACTCCGGCTGCGGATCGAGCGCCGCCGCCAGCCTGAAGTGTCGCCTGGCCTGTTCGGGGCGGCCGGCCCGTTCGAAGGTACGGGCCAGGGCGAAGTGCGCGAAGGCGTTGTCCGGTTCCCGCTCCAGGACCAGCTGGAATTCCAGCTCGGCCGGGCGGAGTTGCGCGGCGGCGAAGAACGACCGGGCACGCAGCAGACGCGCCGCGGTGTTCTCCGGGTGGGCGGCGATGACCTCGTCCAGCAGCTTCACCGCGCCACGCGGGTCGCGGGCATCCAGCAGCTGTTCGGCCGCGCGGTAGTCGATGACATGGGTCTCGGGGGTGCTGTGGGACATCGTTACCGGCCTTTCTCCGTTGTCGTCCGGGCTCTGCGGGACGTCAGTCCCCGGCCCGCGCTGTCAGCTGCTCCCAGACCGAGCGCACCTGTGGCTCCAGTCCGTCCAGCGGTCCGTCGTTGTCGATCACCAGGTCGGCGATCTCGCGGCGCTGCTCCCTGGTGGCCTGGGCGGCCATCCGGGCGCGGGCCTCGGACTCCTGCATTCCGCGCAGCCCCACCAGCCGGTCGAGCTGCGTCTGCGGTGACGCGTCCACCACGACCACCAGGTCGTAGAGGGGGGCGAGCCCGTTCTCGGTCAGCAGCGGTACGTCGTGGATGACGACCGAGTCCGCCTGCGCCAGGCCCTCCAGCTCTGCGGAGCGGGCTCCGACGAGCGGGTGGACGATCGAGTTCAGCGTCGCCAGACGTTCCGGGTCGGCGAAGACGATCGTTCCCAGGGCCGGCCGGTCCAGAGTGCCGTCCGAGGCGAGAACGGACGTGCCGAACGCCTCGACCACAGCTGCGAGACCCGGAGTTCCCGGCTCGACCACCTCGCGGGCGATCCGGTCGGCATCGATCAGGACCGCTCCGTAACTGACAAGCAGCCGGGACACTTCGCTCTTGCCGGCACCGATTCCACCGGTCAATCCCACTTTCAGCATGGCCAGGAGCCTAGGCCCTGCCCAATCGGACCTGCTGCCGGGGCGTCAGACGTCACCTTCGCGCTCCGCGAGAAACCGTTCGAATTCGCGGCCGATCTCGTCCGCAGACGGCAGTTCGACCGCCTCGGCGACCAGGTTGCCCCGGGTCTCCGATCCGGCCAGCGCGTCGTACTGGTGCTCAAGTCCCTGGACCAGAGCGGTCAGTTCCTCGTCGCCCTCGCCGATCTGGCGCTCGATCTCGTCCTGCGTGCGCTGCGCCTCGGTGCGCAGGGCGTGCGCGACGCTCGGCAGTACGAGTCCGGTCGCCGCGGTGACGGCCTCCAGGGCGGTCAGTGCCGCGTCCGGGTACGAGGAGCGTGCGACGTAGTGCGGAACATGGGCGGCGACCCCGAGCACATCGTGCCCCGACTGCGCGAGCCGGTACTCCACCAGCGCCTCCGCGCTGCCGGGCACCTGCGCCTCGTCGAACGGCGACTTGTGTCCGGGCATCAGGTCCGTGCGGTTGCCGTGCGGGGTGATGCCCACCGGGCGGGTGTGCGGGACGCCCATCGGGATTCCGTGGAAGTTCACCGAGAGACGCACGCCGAGACGGTCGACGATCTGCTCGACCGCGGCCGCGAACCGCTCCCACTCGACGTCGGGCTCGGGGCCCGAGAGCAGCAGGAAGGGTGCGCCCGTGGCGTCCTGGACCAGGCGCACTTCGAGCGCCGGGGTCTCGTAGTCGGCCCACTGGTCGCGCTTGAAGGTCAGCAGGGGGCGGCGCGCGCGGTAGTCCACGAGCCGGTCGTGGTCGAAACGGGCGACCGGCTGGTGGGGCAGCGTGTCCAGCAGCCCCTCGACGATCTGGTCACCGGTCTCACCCGCGTCGATGTACCCGTCGAAGTGGTAGAGCATGACAAGTCCGGCCGACTCCTGGCCCAGCGCCACATCGACGACTGCCAGGCCCTTCGGCTCCCATGCGTACAAATCTTGCGGATCAAGCACGATTACCGCTCCTCCTCGTGTTCACCGGGGAGAACGTCCCGTACCGGCCGCGCATTCCCCGCCGTCACGTCTTCACAGGCGACAGCCCCGCCCGTGGGGACCACCCGTGTGTCCGGGCCCGGACATGAGTGAGGCCCGCCCCCCGGAGGGAACGGGCCTCGACCTCAGCTACTCACCAGCTGGGACCTGAGCGTCAGCTCTGGCCACCGGCCAGCTTCTCGCGCAGGGCCGCCAGGGCCTCGTCCGACGCCAGGGCGCCGGAGTTGTCGTCCGACTCCGAGGAGTACGAACCGCCCGAGGCACCCGCACCGGCGTTGCCACCGCTGGCAGCGGCCGGAGCGGCAGCACCCTCGGCAGCAGCGGCCTCGTCGGCCTCGCGGCTCTTGATGACCTGGGCCTGGTGCTGCTCGAAGCGCGCCTGCGCCTCGGCGTACTGGCCCTCCCAGGCCTCGCGCTGGGTGTCGAAGCCCTCGAGCCAGTCGTTGGTCTCGGGGTCGAAGCCCTCGGGGTAGATGTAGTTCCCCTGGTCGTCGTACGACGCGGCCATGCCGTACAGCGTCGGGTCGAACTCGACCGAGGCCGGGTCCGAACCGAAGGACTCGTTGGCCTGCTTCAGCGAGAGGCTGATGCGGCGGCGCTCAAGGTCGATGTCGATGACCTTGACGAAGATCTCGTCGTTGACCTGGACGACCTGCTCCGGGATCTCCACGTGGCGCTCGGCCAGCTCGGAGATGTGGACCAGGCCCTCGATGCCCTCGTCGACGCGCACGAACGCACCGAACGGAACGAGCTTCGTGACCTTGCCCGGGACGACCTGACCGATCTGGTGCGTACGGGCGAACTGCTGCCACGGGTCTTCCTGCGTGGCCTTGAGCGACAGGGAGACGCGCTCGCGGTCCATGTCCACGTCGAGAACCTCGACGGTGACCTCCTGGCCGACCTCGACAACCTCGGAGGGGTGGTCGATGTGCTTCCAGGAGAGCTCGGAGACGTGCACGAGACCGTCGACGCCACCCAGGTCCACGAAGGCACCGAAGTTGACGATCGAGGAGACGACGCCGGAGCGGACCTGACCCTTCTGCAGGGTCGTGAGGAACGTCTGGCGCACCTCGGACTGGGTCTGCTCAAGCCAGGCACGGCGGGACAGGACCACGTTGTTGCGGTTCTTGTCCAGCTCGATGATCTTGGCCTCGAGCTCCTTGCCCACGTAGGGCTGGAGGTCGCGGACACGACGCATCTCGACCAGGGAGGCCGGCAGGAAGCCACGGAGGCCGATGTCGAGGATGAGACCACCCTTGACGACCTCGATGACGGTGCCGGTGACGATCCCGTCTTCTTCCTTGATCTTCTCGATGGTGCCCCAGGCACGCTCGTACTGAGCGCGCTTCTTCGAGAGGATCAGGCGGCCTTCCTTGTCCTCCTTCTGGAGAACCAGGGCCTCGATCTCGTCGCCGACCTTGACGACCTCGTTGGGGTCGACGTCGTGCTTGATCGAGAGCTCGCGGCTCGGGATGACGCCTTCGGTCTTGTAACCGATGTCGAGGAGGACCTCGTCCCGGTCAACCTTGACGATGACGCCGTCAACGATGTCGCCATCGTTGAAGTACTTGATCGTCTCGTCGATGGCCGCGAGGAACGCGTCCGCGTCGCCGATGTCGTTGACCGCAACCTGCGGCGTGGTGGCGGTGGTCTCGGTGCTGCTCGTCATGTGGGAAAGGGCTCCGGTACGGACATTGAAGTCGTAGGTACTGCTACGCCGGGAGCCCGTATCGCCTCTGCAGACGCCGGACAGCCCAGGAAGCGCCGATCCGGGTATTCCGTGCTCGTTGCCGAACACATCGGTGGCGCCTCGATAACCGAGGGGACATGCAACAGATGCAAGCGCAGCCTGCTAGGTCTGAGGAGCGCAGGCTCGCAGCGCAACTTGTAGCATACGGGGGCAGCCGGACACGGTCAATGCGCGAAGGCGCACACCCGGGGCGGATCGCACCAATCCCGGCACAACTTCAGTCGCACGAGGCCACATCGGCTCCGCCCGGTCCGGCGCCGCGTTCTCCGGTGCCACCGGGCCTGCGCCGCCGACCGCCACCGCCCAGCGGATCACCACCGCCGATCACCACCGCCGATGACCGCCTGCCGGTACCGACGATACAGACTGGCACGATGAGCGAAGAGTACGAGTACGAGCCCGAGGCGACACGCCGTGACGCCGGGGACACCGAGAGCAGCCGGGCCAACCGGGGCTGGTGGGACCGCAATGCGGACGAGTACCAGACCGAGCACGGCTCCTTCCTGGGCGACGACCGTTTCGTCTGGGGGCCCGAGGGCCTCGACGAGGTGGAGGCGGAGCTGCTCGGGCCCGCTGAGGAGCTGAAGGGGCTGGACGTACTGGAGATCGGCGCCGGAGCCGCCCAGTGCTCGCGCTGGCTGGCCGCCCAGGGCGCCCGCCCGGTGGCCCTGGACGTCTCCCACCGCCAGCTCCAGCACGCGCTGCGGATCGGCGAGAACAGGCCGGGTGCGGCCTCGGTCCCGCTGGTGGCGGCGGACGCCTCGGTGCTGCCGTTCCGCGACGGCTCCTTCGACCTGGCCTGTTCCGCGTACGGCGCCGTGCCGTTCGTCGCCGACCCGGTGAAGGTGTTCCGGGAGGTGCACCGGGTGCTGCGGCCCGGCGGCCGGTGGGTCTTCTCGGTCACGCACCCCATCCGCTGGGCGTTCCCCGACGAGCCGGGCCCCGAGGGCCTCACCGCCACGTCCTCCTACTTCGACCGCACCCCGTACGTCGAACAGGACGAGCGGGGCAACGCGGTCTACGTCGAGCACCACCGCACCCTCGGCGACCGGGTCCAGGACGTGCTGGCGGGCGGGTTCCGGCTGACCGGTCTGGTCGAGCCGCAGTGGCCCGAGTGGAACACATCGGAGTGGGGCGGCTGGTCCCCGTTGCGGGGGAGGCTGATCCCCGGCTCGGCGATTTTCGTCTGCGTGCGGGACGACGTACGAGACTGACGGGGTGATCCGTACCGGCGCGCTCGACGTGCTTCCCGTCCGTACCGCCGTGCCCGCGCTTGAGCGGGCGCTCGACGCGCGCGGCGCCGCCGTGCTCTGCGCGCCGCCCGGCACCGGCAAGACCACGCTGGTCCCGCTGGTGCTGGCCGGGCTCGTCGGCGGGGCGGCCGGGGGCGGTCCGGTGCGGAAAGTGATCGTCGCCGAGCCGCGCCGGATCGCCGCGCGGGCCGCCGCCCGGCGGATGGCGTGGCTGCTCGGTGAGCGGACCGGCGAGCGGGTCGGCTTCACGGTGCGCGGTGAGCGGGCGGTGGGACCCGGCACGGTGGTGGAGGTCGTCACCACCGGGGTGCTGCTCCAGCGCCTCCAACGTGACCAGGAGCTGGCCGGGGTGGATGTGGTGATGCTCGACGAGTGCCATGAGCGCCACCTCGACGCGGACACCGTCGCCGCCTTCCTCCTCGATGTACGGGCCGCACTCCGCCCGGAGCTGCGTCTGGTGGCGGCTTCGGCGACGACCGACGCCGAGGGGTGGGCGCGGCTGCTCGGGGACGCCCCGGTGGTGGTGGCGCACGGTGTCTCCCATCCGGTGGAGACGGTGTGGGCGCCGCCCGCCCGGCCGGTGCGGCCGCCGCACGGGATGCGCGTCGACCCCGCGCTGCTCACGCATGTCGCCTCGGTCATCGGGCGAGCGCTGGCCGAGCGGACCGGCGATGTGCTCTGTTTCCTGCCGGGCGTCGGTGAGATCACCAGGGTGGCGGGGCAGTTGGCGGGCCGGCTGCCGGACCGGGACGTCGAGGTGCTCCAGGTGCACGGGCGTGCGCCGGCCGCCGTGCAGGACGCGGTGCTCGCCGGTTCGTCCGGCCGCCGGGTGGTGCTCGCGACCTCGGTGGCCGAGTCGTCCCTGACGGTGCCGGGGGTGCGGGTGGTGGTGGACGCCGGTCTGGCGCGCGAGCCGCGCACCGACCATGCGCGCGGGCTGAGCGCGCTCACGACCGTACGGGTCTCGCAGGCCGCGTCGCGTCAGCGCGCGGGACGGGCCGGCCGGGAGGCGCCCGGCACCGTCTACCGCTGCTGGACGGAGGCCGAGGACATCCGGCTCACCCGCTTCCCCTCCCCCGAGATCAAGGTCGCGGATCTGGCCGCCTTCGCCCTCCAGGCGGCCTGCTGGGGCGATCCGTCGGCCGGGGGTCTCGCCCTGCTCGACCCACCGCCCGCCGGAGCGATGGGCGCGGCGCGCGAGGTGCTGGCGGCGGTCGGCGCGGTGGACGGGGACGGCCGGGCCACCGGCCGGGGCGTACGGATGGCACGGCTCGGGCTGCACCCCCGGCTCGCGCGGGCGCTCCTCGACGGCGCGCACGAGGTCGGCGCACGCCGGGCGGCGGAGGTGGTGGCGCTGCTCAGCGAGGAGCCGCCCAGGGAGTACGGGGACGATCTCGCCGCCGCCTGGCGGGCCGCACGCACGGGCGGCGACGGCTATGCGGCCCGCTGGCGCCAGGAGGTCCGCAGGCTCGCCTCGGGGGTGGACGGCGTACGGGCGGAACCGGGTGCGCGGGGCGGAGGCGGTGAACGGGGTGCGCGGGGCGGCGGCGTCGGCAGCGCCGACGGAGGCGGACACGGTGGCGGGCATGGAGGCGGGCACAAGAGCGGTCGGGACAGCGGTCGGGGCACCGTTCCGGTCAGCGATGACGCCGTGGCGGGGCTGGTGGCCGCTCTCGCCTTCCCCGAGCGGGTGGCACGGGCCAGGGGCGAGGGAGCGTTCCTGATGGTGTCGGGGACCGGGGCGGAGACGGCGGCCGGGTCCCGGCTGCGCGGTGCGCCGTGGATCGCGGTCGCGGTGGCGGACCGTCCGGCGACCGCCGCATCGGCACGGGTACGGCTGGCCGCCGTCATCGACGAGGACACCGCGCGGCTGGCGGCGGGACATCTGCTCGGTACCGCCGACGAGGTCCACTGGGCGGACGGCGAGGTAGTGGCCCGGCGGGTGGAGCGGCTGGGCGCGGTCGAGCTGACGGTACGGGCACTGAAGAGCCCGCCGCCCGCTCTCGTACGGGAGGCCCTGCTCGACGGGCTGGGGCGGGAGGGGACCGGGCTGCTGCGCTGGACCCCGCACGCACGGGAGTTGCGGCAGCGGCTGGCCTTTCTGCACCGGGAGGTGGGCGGCGGCTGGCCGGATGTGTCGGACGAGGCGTTGATGGCACGTGCCGGGGAGTGGCTGGAGCCCGAGCTGTCCAGGGCCCGGCGGCGCAGCGATCTGGCGCGGATCGAGGCCGGACAGGCGCTGGGCAGGCTGCTGCCCTGGGCGACCGGTGAGGCGGCGCGGCTGGACGAGCTGGCGCCCGAGCGGTACGAGGTGCCGAGCGGGTCCCGGGTCCGGCTGGACTACGGCGGGGCGCAGCCGGTGCTCGCGGTGAAGCTCCAGGAGATGTTCGGCCTCACCGAGACCCCGAGGGTGGCGGGTGTGCCGGTCCTGGTGCATCTGCTCTCCCCGGCCGGGCGCCCCGCCGCCGTGACGGCCGATCTGGCGTCGTTCTGGCGGGAGGGGTACCGGTCGGTGCGGGCGGAGCTGCGCGGACGCTACCCCCGCCACCCGTGGCCGGAGGACCCTTCGGACGCCGCGCCGACCCGGTACACGAAGGCACGCCAGAACCGGGGGTAGGAGTTCTGGTTGCCGGAGCCCGCCGGATCTCCTGCCGGTTTCAGGCGATGACCGGCTCCGGGTCGGGCAGCCGGGCGTCCGGGCGGTCCGGCTCTCCCGGCCTGCGGCTGCGCGCCTCCAGCCAGAGTGCGAGGGCGAGCAGGCAGATACCGAGGCCCAGGAAGCCCCAGGGCAGATACGAGGTGAGCAGCAGCACGAGCAGCCGGTTCGATTTGACCAGGCCGACCGTGTAGTTGACGTAGTCGGGGCGCATCTTCACATCGCCGGCGAAGGCGGTGACCTTGGCCCGGCCCCCCAGCAGGGTGCCGCCGCGCAGCTCCTCCTTGTGGATCTCCTCACCGTTGACCGGGGCTCCGGTGACGGGGTCGACCCAGAACATCCGCTTGGTGGAGTACCAGCGGGTGGTGCCGGTCTTGGCGACGGATTCCGGGGTGATGCCCTTGACCGGCATCTTCTTGGGCAGCGACACCTTGGTCCAGGGGATGGTCTGCTCGAAGTAGTAGACGTCCAGGCCGTGGAACTTGACCGTGCCCTTGTAGTGGATCGGGGACGAGGTGCGGGTCTGCGCGTCGAAGTACTCGTAGTCGCGCTTCTGGGTGAGGAAGGGCCACTTGAACTCGATGCCCTCGCGGCTGACCGGGACGCCGTCGACCATCTCGCCGGTCGCGTGGACCGGGGCCTGGCTGTGCGCGTCGAAGATGTAGCGCTCGGGGATCTCGGAGACCATCTTGCCGTCCGGTCCCGCGACATAGGACAGGGAGTCCCAGACGACGACGTCGCGTCCCGCGCTCTGTTCGATGCGGTTGGACTCGGCCACATTGCCCCGGAGGGTCTGCACGATGGTGACCTGGGGGACCTTCTTGGCCTGCATGGTGCCGTAGTCGAGGAGGGTCGCGGGCTTCGCCTGGAGGACTTCCTCCTGGTACTGGTTGGCCGGGATCTTCGCCAGCCGGGGGAAGGCGTACCAGCGCAGCAGCGGGGACATGGCGGCGCAGAAGACCGCGAAGGCGAGCAGCACCAGACTGGCTTTACGGCGCATGGCCGTCCTCCTACTGGATCTTGGGCCTACTGGCTTACTGGCTCTTGGGGCCTGGGACGGTGGTGAGCAGCGGTTTGGGCGAGGTCCTGCCGGTGGGTGAGCCGACCGCCGTGATGGTGAGGACGAGGGCGAAGGCCACGGCCAGCCCGATGGCGGCGGCGACGAGGGCGCGCATGCACGGCCTCCTACGTGATCTGATACATCGTCAGGGATGGGGCACCGTAGCAACGGGGCGGCGAGATGAGAACACGTTGCGCGGACCTGTTGCGTGACCGCGCCGGGTACGACGGCGACGGCCCTGGCCACCCAGGGCGGACCGGCACACGGCTGAGCCCGGCCGCACACCGCTTCCGGGTGTACGGCCGGGCTC
This sequence comes from Streptomyces sp. NPDC054757, assembly GCF_053612185.1. Taxonomy (NCBI): domain Bacteria; kingdom Bacillati; phylum Actinomycetota; class Actinomycetes; order Kitasatosporales; family Streptomycetaceae; genus Streptomyces; species Streptomyces sp. NPDC054757. The sequence goes on along the minus strand of NZ_JBSHBW010000037.1, from coordinate 7,598 downwards.
AGCGGCTCGGCTTCGGGACCGGGGCTTCAGGACCGGGCTTCAGAGAGGGGAGTTCGGGGGGCAGGAGCTCGGGGCCGGAAGTCCAGGACTGGAGTTCTGGACTGGAGTTCTGGACTGGAGTTCTGGACTGGGAGTTCAGCGCCCTGGGTCAGCCGGTCGCGCAGGGGGTCGGGGTGCTCCCGCTCGGGGACGGCGAGGGAGAGGGCGAACCGCTCGCGCTGCCTGAGGGGGACGGGGTGGGCGTGGGCGACGGTGAGGGGCGGGCCGAGCCCGAGGGGGAAGGCGAAGGGCTCGCGCTGTCCGACGGTGAGGGCGAGGGCGTCGGGCAGCCGGATCCGCTCGGCGTGGGCGACGGCGAACCGCTGGGGCTGCCCGAAGGGCTCGGCGAGGGCTTGCCGCTCTTGCCGGGGCTGGGGCTGGCGCTCGGGACGGAGATGGTCCCGGTGCCGGACTTCGTCGGCCTGGGGCTGGGCCTGGACACCTTGGACGGGAACGGGGACGGCGTCTTCCCGGGGTGGGACGAAGTGCCGCCCATACCGGGAACGCTGCTGTTGTCGCCTCCGGCTCCCTGGTTGTCGGGGCCGGTACCGGTCGGCAGTACGCCCGTGCCGTCCGGGACGTCGTGGACGCCCTTCTTGTAGAACTCGAACCAGGACAGGACCGTACTCAGATACTCCTGCGAGTGGTTGTAGCCCAGGATCGCCTGGTCGAGATCGTGCTGCACGGCGACGTCCCGGCCGTCGGCGCAGAGGTAGCGGCCGGTGGCGAGCGACGCGTCGAAGATGTTGTTGGGGTCCTTCTTGCCGTCGCCGTTCCCGTCCTGGCCCCAGGTGGCCCAGGTGGAGGGGATGAACTGCATCGGGCCCACCGCACGGTCGTGCGTCGCGTCACCGTCGTACTCGCCGTTGTCCGTGTCGGAGATGTCGGCGAAGCCCGCGCCGTTGAGCACCGGTCCCAGGATCGGGCTGAGCGTGGTGCCTTCGGAGTCGACCCGCCCGCCGCGTGCCTGGCCCGACTCGACCTTGCCGATCGCCGCGAGCAGTTGCCACGGCAGATGGCAGCCGGGGTCGGTTCCTGCCACGCGCTGCTCCGCCTTCCGGTAGGCGGCGAGCACCGAGGCCGGTATGCCCGCCGCGGCAGCTCCGGTCGGAGTGGTGGCGGGAGGTGCCGGCTTGGCGGGGGTGTTCAGTGGCGGGAGGTCGGTGAAGTACGGGGAGTCACCGCTCACCGGGGTGCCGGAAGGTGGCGTCGCGTCAGCGGCCTGCCGACTGCTCTCCGGGGACTGGCTGCCCATGGCGTCAGGCGCCTGTGAAGCGGTCATCGCCGCCACCGCCAGCGCGGCCACCGTGGTCGCCGTCGCCCCCTTGCGCAACCGGCTGCTGAAGTGCGGTGCCATAGGTGTGGTCCCTCCCCGTCGACTGATCGCGCTCCCCAGCGCGGGACTCCGGCGACATTACGACAACTGCCGTCCCCGTGACACCGGTCACTGACCGTTTTCACCGTTTCTTCAGTTACGGTCCGTCCGGCGTCTTTCTGCGGCGGCGGGCGGAGCGGAGCCCGTCCGGACTCTCCTGGAATCCGGACCGGGCCCGCCCCGAGCACCGCGTCGCGAGACCGCGCCGGGGCACCGCGTCGTCGCGAGACCGCCCCGGGCCCGGGGTCAGTGCGCGGCGGACTCCCAGTCCGCGCCGACGCCCACCGACACATCAAGGGGAGCGCGCAGTTGGGCTGCGGCGGCCATCTCCCGGCGGAGGATCTCCTCCACCTGCTTGCGCTCCCCCGCGGCGATCTCCAGCACGATTTCGTCGTGCACCTGGAGCAGCATCCGCGAGGAGAGCCCGGCCTCGGTCAGCGCGCGGTCGACCTTCAGCATCGCGACCTTGACGATGTCCGCCGCCGTGCCCTGGATGGGGGCGTTGAGCGCCATCCGCTCGGCCATCTCACGGCGCTGCCGGTTGTCGCTGTTGAGATCGGGCAGGTAGCGGCGGCGTCCCAGCATCGTCTCGGTGTATCCGGTGGCGCGTGCTTCCTCGACGACGCGCTGCAGATAGTCCCGCACCCCGCCGAACCGCTCGAAGAAGGTGTCCATCAGCCCGCGCGCCTCGCCGGCCTCGATGTTCAGCTGCTGGGAGAGGCCGAACGCCGAGAGCCCGTAGGCCAGTCCGTACGACATCGCCTTGATCTTGCGCCGCATCTCCGGGTCGACAGCGGTCTTCTCCACCCCGAACACCTGGGAGGCGACCGTGGTGTGCAGGTCCTCGCCGGAGGTGAACGCCTCGATCAGCCCGGCGTCCTCCGACAGATGCGCCATCACCCGCAGTTCGATCTGGCTGTAGTCGGCCGTCATCAGGGATTCGTACCCCTCGCCGACGACGAAGCCGCGGCGGATTGCCCGGCCCTCGTCCGTACGCACCGGGATGTTCTGCAGGTTGGGGTCGGTGGACGACAGCCGTCCGGTCGCCGCCACCGTCTGGTTGAAGGTGGTGTGGATCCGGCCGTCCGCGGCCACCATCTTGATCAGGCCCTCGACGGTCACCCGCAGCTTGGCCTGCTCCCGGTGGCGCAGCATGATCACCGGCAGCTCGTGCTCGGTCTGCGCCGCCAGCCAGGCCAGTGCGTCCGCGTCCGTCGTGTACCCGGTCTTGGTCTTCTTCGTCCTGGGCAGTCCGAGCTCGGCGAAGAAGACCTCCTGCAGCTGCTTGGGCGAGCCCAGGTTGAACTCGTGTCCGACCGCCGCGTGCGCCTCCTTCACGGCCTGCTGCACCGCTCCGGCGAACTGCTGCTCCATCCCCTCCAGATGCGCGCGGTCGGCGGCGATGCCGTGTCGCTCCATCCGGGCCAGCAGGGCCGATGTGGGCAGCTCCACATCGTGCAGCAGCCCGGCGGCGCCCACCTCTTCGAGCCGTGTGCCGAACGCATCGCCGAGGTCCAGCACCGCGCGGGCCTGGGTCATCAGCGACTCGGCCTCGGCCTGCTCGTCCGTACCGAAGGCGAGCTGGCCGTCGGCGGAGGCCGCCGGGGCGAGCTCGCGGCCGAGATACTCCACGGCCAGCGGCTCCAGCGCGAAGGAGCGCCGGCCGGGCTTCACCAGATAGGCGGCGAGCGCGGTGTCCATGGCGACGCCGCCGACGCTCCATCCGTGCTCGGGGAAGACCCGCATCGCGTTCTTGGCGTTGTGCAGGACCTTGGGGCGCTCCGGGTCGGCGATCCAGGCGGCGAAGGCCTGCTCGTCGGCCTCGTCCAGCTGGGTCGTGTCGAACCAGGCGGCAGGCCCGTCCGCCGCGGCCAGCGCGATCTCGCGGACATTGCCGGTGCCCAGCGCCCAGCTCTCGACGGTGGCCACGCCCAGCGGTTGTCCGCCGTGCTCGGCCAGCCAGGGGGCCAGCTCCCCGGAGGCCAGCACCGAGCCGTCCAGCTCCACTCCGGCGGCCGGGGCTGCAGGGGCCTCGTCCGCCGCACCCGGGTCGACGGCAAGCAGCCGCTCACGGAGGCTCGCGTTCCGGATCTCCAGTACATCCAGTACGTTCGCGAACGCCTCCCGGTCGTACGCGGCGCGCACCAGGTCCGCCGGGCCCTTCGGCAGCTCGACGTCGCGGACCATCTCGGTGAGCCGGCGGTTGAGCCGCACGGACTCCAGGTGGTCGCGGAAATTCTGCCCGGCCTTGCCCTTGACCTCGTCGGCGCGCTCCACGAGCTGGGCGAACGAACCGAACTGGTTGATCCACTTCGCGGCGGTCTTCTCGCCGACGCCGGGGATGCCCGGAAGGTTGTCCGACGGATCGCCGCGCAGCGCCGCGAAGTCCGGATACTGCTGCGGGGTCAGTCCGTACTTCTCCTCGACCTTCTCCGGTGTGAAGCGGGTCAGCTCGGAGACGCCCTTGGTCGGGTACAGCACGGTGACGTGGTCGCTGATCAGCTGGAAGGAGTCACGGTCACCGGTGACGATCAGCACCTCGAAACCGGCGGCCTCGGCCTGGGTCGCCAGGGTCGCGATGACGTCGTCCGCCTCGAAGCCCTCGATCGCGAAGCGGTCCACCCGCATCGTGTCCAGCACCTCGCCGATCAGCTCGACCTGGCCCTTGAACTCGTCGGGGGTCTTCGAACGGTTCGCCTTGTACTCGGGGAACTCGTCCGCACGCCAGGTCTTGCGGGAGACGTCGAACGCCACGGCGAAGTGGGTGGGTGCCTCATCACGCAACGTGTTCGCCAGCATCGACGCGAAGCCGTAGACGGCGTTCGTCGTCTGACCGCTCGCGGTCGTGAAATTCTCCGCGGGCAGCGCGAAGAACGCACGGTACGCCAGGGAGTGCCCGTCCATGAGGAGCAGGCGGGGGCGGGTGTCTGCGGTCTGCTTCGATGCTGTCTTTGCCACGGGTCCGATCCTGCCACGGAGCACTGACAATCCAGACCTCCGGACACCTCGCCTCAGCCGCTGTCGGTGCCACGTGACAGGATCGGATACGTACGAAGGATCCGCCCGCTCGAAGGGGAGCGCCATGGCTGCCAAGCCGCCCGCAGGTGACCCGGTCCAGGACGCGCCGCAGGTCGCGGCCCCGAAGCACGCTGCCGCCGGCCTGCCCGCCATCCGTCACACCCTGCAGATCGCGCAGCAGCAGATGGGCGTGGTGCGGACCGCGAGGACCCTGCTCAAGGTCAATCAGAAGGACGGTTTCGACTGCCCCGGCTGCGCCTGGCCGGAGGGCGAGAAGCGGCATACCGCCGAGTTCTGCGAGAACGGCGCCAAGGCCGTCGCCGAGGAGGCGACACTGCGTCGGGTCACGCCCGCCTTCTTCGCCGCGCACCCCGTCGCCGACCTCGCATCGCGCAGCGGCTACTGGCTGGGACAGCAGGGCAGGATCACCGAGCCGATGCTTCTGCCCGAGGGCGGCGAGCGCTATGAGCCGGTCAGCTGGGAGCGCGCCTTCGAGATCATCGCCGATGAGCTGCGCGCCCTGGAATCGCCCGACGAAGCGCTCTTCTACACCTCGGGCCGTACCAGCAACGAAGCGGCGTTCCTGCTCCAGCTCTTCGCCCGCGCCTACGGCACCAACAACCTGCCCGACTGCTCCAACATGTGCCACGAGTCGTCCGGCTCGGCGCTCTCGGAGACCATCGGGATCGGCAAGGGCAGTGTCTCCCTGGACGACATGCACCAGGCGGACCTGATCATCGTGGCCGGGCAGAATCCGGGTACCAACCACCCGCGGATGCTCTCCGCCCTGGAGAAGGCCAAGGCCGCGGGCGCGAAGATCATCTCGGTGAATCCGCTGCCCGAGGCGGGGCTCGAACGGTTCAAGAACCCGCAGACCCCGCAGGGCATGCTGAGGGGTGCGGCCCTCACCGATCTCTTCCTGCAGATCCGCATCGGCGGCGACCAGGCGCTCTTCCGCCTCCTGAACAAGCTGATCATCGAGACGGATGGCGCGACCGACGAGCTCTTCGTACGCGAACACACCCATGGGTACGAGGAGTTCGCCGCCGCGGCGCGCGCCACGGAGTGGGACGCGACGCTCACCGCCACCGGTCTCTCCCGCGCGGACATCGAGCAGGCCCTCGCGCTGATCCTCGCGTCGAAGCGGACCATCGTCTGCTGGGCCATGGGCCTCACCCAGCACAAGCACTCGGTGCCGACCATCCGTGAGGTGGTCAACATGCTGCTGCTGCGCGGGAACATCGGCCGCCCCGGCGCCGGCGTCTGCCCCGTGCGCGGGCACTCCAACGTCCAGGGCGACCGCACCATGGGCATCTTCGAGCGGCCCGCCCCCGAGTTCCTCGACGCCCTGGACAAGGAATTCGGCATCACCTCGCCCCGCCACCACGGCTACGACGTCGTGCGCGCCATCGAGGCGCTGCGCGACGGCCGGGCCAAGGTCTTCTTCGCCATGGGCGGGAATTTCGTCGGCGCGACACCCGACACCGAGGTCACCGAGGCGGCGATGCGCCGCGCCTCCCTCACCGTGCATGTGTCGACCAAGCTGAACCGCTCGCACGCCGTCACCGGTGCCCGCGCGCTGATCCTCCCCACCCTGGGCCGCACCGACAAGGACGTCCAGGCGAGCGGAAAGCAGTTCGTGACGGTCGAGGACTCCATGGGGATGGTCCACGCCTCCCGCGGCAACCTCGCCCCGGCCGGCCCGCGCCTTCTCTCCGAGCCGGCCATCGTCGCCCGGATGGCACGTGCGGTCCTGGGCGCCGGATCCGCTATCGGCTGGGAGGAGTTCGAGAGGGACTACGCCACGATCCGGGACCGGATCTCGCGCGTCGTCCCCGGCTTCGAGGACTTCAACACCCGTATCGCGGCCCCGGCCGGCTTCGCCCTCCCGCACGCCCCGCGCGACGAGCGCCGCTTCCCCACCGCCACCGGCAAGGCGAACTTCACCGCGGCCCCCGTCGAGTACCCGGAGCTCCCCCCGGGCCGGCTGCTGCTGCAGACCATGCGCTCGCACGACCAGTACAACACCACGATCTACGGCCTCGACGACCGGTACCGCGGCATCAAGGGCGGCCGCCGCGTCGTCCTGGTCAACCCGGACGACGCGCGTGAACTCGGCCTCGCCGAAGGCTCGTACACCGATCTGGTCAGCGAGTGGAAGGACGGTGTCGAGCGGCGCGCCCCCGGCTTCCGGGTGGTGCTCTACCCGACCGCACGCGGCTGCGCCGCCGCGTACTACCCGGAGACGAACGTCCTGGTCCCGCTGGACGCGACCGCCGACGTCAGCAACACCCCCGTGAGCAAGTCCGTAGTGGTCCGTCTGGAAGAATCCGGCACGGCCTGAGCGTTTGCTCAGGCCGCCGGGGGGCGGACCCGCCAGCGGGGTCCGCGCCGGGCACCCGGCGCAGCAGCAGCCACGACGATCGGAGCCGGACCACCATGGGCGAGCAGACCACCGTGAAGTTCCCTCAAGAGGTCATCGACGCGTACGCGGCGCTCGGTGTGGACCTCCCCGGGCTGTTCTCCGCCGGTGATCTCGGCCGGCGGATGGATGTGCGGGTCGTCGAGGCCTCCGCCGACCGCGTGGTCGGCACCATGCCGGTCGAGGGCAACACCCAGCCGTACGGTCTGCTGCACGGCGGCGCGTCCGCCGTCCTGGCCGAGACCCTCGGCTCCGTCGGCTCGATGCTGCACGGCGGTCCGTCCAAGCTCGCCGTCGGCGTCGACCTCAACTGCACCCACCACCGCGGCGCCCGCAGCGGGCTGGTCACCGGGGTCGCCACCCCGGTCCACCGCGGCCGCTCCACCGCGACATACGAGATCGTCATCACCGACGAGCAGGACAGGCGGGTCTGCACGGCCCGGCTCACCTGTCTGCTGCGCGACGCCCCAGGGGCAGCTTCCGGCGGCTCCGCCGGCTGACCCGCACGCCCGGCGCCCGCCCGTACCTCCGGCACTCGGATCCCCAGCGGCGCCGGCCGGACTCCGCACCTCCCGGCTGTCGGATCCCCGACGGCCCCCGGCGGCCCCGGTCGGCCCCCAGCGGCCTGATCCGTCACTCACGACGTGGCCGTTGCACTTTCACGTAACGCTGCGTCATACGGACGCAACGAATGAGCGTGCCCGTGACCCTCTCCGCGAAGCCGCCGCCGGACAGTCCGGCGGC
>NZ_JBSHBW010000036.1:0-69927 GCF_053612185.1 Streptomyces sp. NPDC054757 | reverse complement strand
GGTTCCCACCCCGCCGGCGGCTGCGGACGGTTGCCCGTCAGGGCCGGGCGCTCAGCGGATCAGCTGCCCAGAACGGCGCGCAGCGACGGCTGGAGCGCGTCGCCGTGGGCGCGCACCATGTCGTCGCACAGCTCCCAGATGCGCTCGACGGGCAGGGCGGCGGCGGTCGCCGGGTCGGTCATCGCGGCCTGCCGTACATGGCGCGGCTCATCGTGCAGAGCCGCGCGGACGACGAGGTCGTTCATGCTCAGATAGGCGCGGTTGAGCGCCGCGCACTGCGCGGGCAGCTCCCCGATCCGGGTCGGCTGCACCCCCAACGCATCGACCAGGCAAGGGACTTCGACGGTCCCCGAAGCGGGGAGGTTGTCGATGAGGCCCCGGTTGGGCACATTGCCGTAGATGGTGCGGGGCGTGCCCGTGACGATGCTGTGGATGACCTGCGGGGCGTACTCCATGGTGCCCTCGACCGGGAGCGGCGTCCCGGAGGCTAGGGCGGCCCGGGTCTTCTCGTACTCCGCGACGTTCTCGTCGACGATGCCCAGATAGGCGCCCACCGGCAGCCGCAGCCGCTCGATCTCCTCGTCGTGGTGCAGATACCAGGGCACATATTCTGCCGAGTGCTCGCTGGTCTCCGTCGGATAGTGGCCCAGTCGCCGGTACATGTCGACCCGGACCCGGCGGCGCAGCTGCGGGTCGTCCGCCACCAGGGCGTCCAGCCGGGGGTAGAGGTCCGTGCCGCCCTGCTCGAATCGGAGCACCCACGCCTGGTGGTTGACGCCCGCGGCAAGGTAGTTGACGTCCTCGTACGCGACACCCACCAGCTCGGAGAGGTCCCGCATGGTCCAGTACACCGAGTGGCACAGACCGACGACGCGGGTCAGCCCGGTGGCCTGGCTGAGGTACTGGACGTTCATCGCCATGGGGTTGGTGTAGTTGAGCAGCCAGGCGTCGGGGCAGAGCTCGGCGATGTCCTCGCCGAGCGCCTTGAGGAGGGGGAAGGTGCGCAGTGCGCGGAAGATGCCGCCGACGCCCAGTGTGTCGCCGATGGTCTGCCGCAGGCCGTAGCGCGCGGGCACCTCGAAGTCGGTACGGGTGGCCTCGCCCATGCCGACCTGGACGATGTTGATGACGAAGTCGGCGCCCTCCAGGGCCTCGCGCCGCTCCGCGTGGGAGGTGATACGGGCTGCCGCGCCGCGCTCGGCCGCGATGTGGCGGGCGGCGCCCTCGGCGGTGGCCAGCCGTTCGGCGTCGATGTCGTGCAGCGCGATATGGGCGTCGGTCAGTTCCGGGAAGGCGAAGAGGTCCGCCAGCAGCCCCTGGGTGAAGACGACGCTTCCGGCGCCGATGAATGCGATCTTCGTGGTGCTCATGAGTGGTTCTTTCCGTTGTGTGTGACGGCTGTGACGGCTTCGTCCCAGGTGGGCTGTGCGGGGGTGCCGCCATGGGCCCGGGTGGACAGGGCACCGCAGGCCGCGGCGATTTCGAGAGCCCGGGTGGTCGGCAGGCCCCTCAGATGGGCGGCGATGAATCCGGCGTCGAAACTGTCCCCGGCGCCGACGGTGTCCTTCGGCAGGACGGGGATCGCGCCGGTGCGCGACGGGGCGCTGCCGTCATGGGCGAGCGCCCCCTGGGCCCCGTCCTTCACCACCACCAGCGGGCCGAGGGCGGCCAGCCGGGCCGCCGCCCCGTCGAGTGTTCCGGCGGACGGCCCGGCCAGCGCACGGGCCTCCTGGGCGTTGGGCAGCAGGATGTCGGTGACCGCGAGCACCTCGTCGAGACCGGCGGACCGCCACTCCCCTGACGGGTCGTCATTGGTGTCGAGGGAGGTGGTCGCGCCATGGTGGCGTGCGGTGCGCAGCAGGCCGGGCAGGGCACCGGCGAGCTTGGGCATCAGGAAGTACGAGGCCGCGTGCACATGGCGGCAGTCGGTGAGCAGCGCGTCGGGCACGTCGTCACCGCAGGTCGCGCTCAGGGTGCCGGATGCGGTGAGGATGGCGCGGTCGTCGCCCGCGGTCACCACCGCGGTGAGCGGGGTGGCGTGCTCCGGGTCGAGGACCAGGGCGTCCGTGTTGACGCCCCGGCCGGCAAGGGCGGCCCGGACGAAGCGTCCGGCGTCGTCGTCCCCGACGCGTCCGGCGAAGGCGACACGGAGCCCGAGCCTGGCGGCGCCGCACGCCATGATGGCGGCGGAACCGCCGAGGGTGAGCACACCCGTGTCGACGAGTTGCTCGCGCTGCCCGAAGGCGAGCGGGGCGCTGAGGGGGCCGAGTACGACGTCGGGGTTGGCGTCCCCGACGACGAGCAGGTCGAAGGTGTGTGGCATGGGGCTTCCTGGAGTCGGCGGCGAGAGGGTGCGGGGGCGGCGAGAGGGTGCGGGGCGGGCGGGACGGCGGGGGCCGGGCGGCCGGTCCCGACGTACGGTGTGCGAACACGGCTGCGCGGCAGGGGGAGTTCAGCCCTTGAGGCCGCTCGACGTAATGGACTGGATGAAGGTTTTCTGCGCCGCCAGGAAGGCCAGCAGAACCGGCAGCACCGTGATCACGTTCCCCGCCATCACCGCGGGCCACTGGGTGTGGTGCAGTCCCTGAAAGGTCGTCAGGCCCAACTGCAGCGTGTACTGGGTGTCGTGGTTGATGGCGATCAGCGGCCATGTCAGATCGTTCCAGGTGGTGAGGAACGTCAGGACGGCCACCGTGCTCAGCGCCGGGAGTGACAACGGCAGCACGATGAGGAAGAGGACCCGCAGCCGGGAACAGCCGTCGATCCACGCGGCCTCCTCCAACTCCCTGGGCAGCGACAGGAAGAACTGCCGCAGCAGGAACACCGCGAACGGTGTGACCAGCGATGGGACGATCAGCGCGCCGAGCGTGTCGATCAGTCCGAGGCGCTTCATCACCAGGAAGGTGGGGATCATCGTCAGCTGGAAGGGGATCGCCATCGTGGCCAGCATCAGCCCGAGCAGCAGACGGGACCCCGCGAACCGCATCCGGGCGAAGGCGTACCCGCCCAGCGCGCCGAAGAGCAGATTGGATGCGACCGCCACCACGGACACGATCAGCGAATTGACGAACCAGCGGGGGAACATGGCGTTGCCCAGCACATAGCGGTAGCCGCCCAGATGGATTCCAGACGGCCAGAGAGCCGGCGGGAACCTGTTGATCTCCGCGTTGGTCATCACGGAGCTGAGCAGCAGCCAGATCATCGGAACCGCGAAGAGCAGCGCGAGCGGGGCGAGCAGCAGATGCCAGGCGCTGAACGGCAGCCGCAGTCCCGGCCCGCGCCGCGGGGGCGGCGTGGGCGCCGGGGCCGTACGGGCGGTGCGCGGGGGCAGGGGAGTGGTGACGGTCATCGGATGGCTCCTTCGATGGCGGGCCGGCGCCGCCGGACTACGCGCATCCCTCCGGCGATCACGAGCAGGGCCAGCGCGAGGACATAGGCCGCTGCCGCTCCGTAGCCGGCGGTGAAGTTCTTGAAGGCCTGCTCCCAGATGAAGTAGACGATCACGGTGGTGGAGCCGAGCGGCCCGCCCTTCGTGGTCACGTACACCAGGTCGAAGACCTGCAGGGCGTTGATGGTCTGCCACAGCAGCAGGAAGACGTTGACCGGGGTGAGGGTCGGCAGGACGACATGGCGCAGCAGCTGCAGCCTGCCCGCGCCGTCCAGCCGTGCGGCCTCGATGAGTGACTGCGGCACGTCCTGGAGGGCGGCGAGATAGACCACCACACAGAAGCCGGTGCCGCTCCACAGCGAGATCACCACCAGGACCAGCAGCGCCTGTCCGGGATCGGTGAGGAACCCCTGGGGGGAGACCCCGATGGAGTGCAGGAGCGAATTGGCCACTCCGAACTGCGGGTCGAGGATGAACGAGAACAGCACGCCCTGCGCCGTCGCCGAGATGACGAACGGCACGAAGATCAGCGTCCGGTACAGGCCGACGAGTCTGATGCGCTGGTTGAGTACGAGGGCCAGGACCAGCCCGAGCAGCATGGACAGGGGAACATAGAGCACCGTGTACTCCAGGGTGTTCCACACCGCCTGGCTGAAGTGCGGATCCTTGGTGAGCGCCCGGTAGTTGTCCAGGCCGACCCAGCGGCTCGGCGTCACCAGGTCGTCGGCCTGGAACGACAGCAGCACGGACCAGATGACGGGGACGACGCTCAGGCCCAGGATGATGAGGACGGCCGGGGAGATGAAGGCCCAGGCGGTGGCCGATTCACTGCGGCGCCGTCGGCGCAGGCCGCGCAGCTGCTGTTCGTGGCCGGGGTCGGAGAGAGTGAGCGGGGCGGGCAGACCGGGCATGGCGTGAGCCTCCTCAACGCGGTATGAGCAGGGCGGCGTTGGCGTCGTCCGCGCAGCGGCGCAGGGCCTTCGCGGGGGTGCTCCTGCCGAGCAGTACGGACACGATGGCCTCTCCCAGCGCCGTGGAGATCTGCGGGTACGCGGGATGGGCGGGCCGTACCCGGGATGACTCCAGCGCCTTGGTGAACACCGAGAGCCCCTCGGTCTTCGCGGCCTTGGCCCGCCACTCCGGCAGGTTCTGGGTGCGCCGGCTCAGCGGCAGGCTGCCCGCCCGGACGTCCCAGCGCACGTCCTGGGCCGGCTCCATCAGCCAGCTCACCAGGGTGCGGGCCGCCTCGACACGGGCGGAGCCGTTGTTGAAGACCGTCCAGGTGTCGGGGCCCGAGATGGTGACGGGGCGGCCGCTGTAGCTGGGCAGCGGCACCACCTGGTAGTCGACGCCCGCCTGGATGATGTCCGGCAGCTGCCACGGCCCGGTGACGACCATCCCCATCCGGCCCGACGCGAAGACCTGGTACATCTGCTCGGTGCCCGGTTTCGGGTCGATATAGACGCTCCGGTCGCGGGCGAGCCCCGCCACCGTCTCCAGCGCCCGCACCCCGGCTTCGGCGAACCCGATACTGCGCCCGTCCGCCGCGATCACCTCGCCGCCGAGGTCCCACACCAGCGGCCAGAGCCGCCAGACCGTGTCCTCGTCGCCGACCCCCGGCCAGCCGGTGCCGAAGACACCCCGCTGCTTGTCGGTGAGGCGCTTGGCGGTCTCCTGGAACTCCCGCCAGGTCCAGCCCGGTTCCGGCAGCGGGATACCGGCGCGGCGGAACAGCTTCTTGTTGCACACCACAGCGAGCGAGTCCAGTAGCGCGGGTGCGGCGCGCACCCGGCCGTTCACCGTGACGGCGTCGCGCGCCGGGGCCCAGAACTGGTTCCAGGGGACCGGCCCGGAGCGCACGGTGGCGGTCAGGTCCACCACCTGCGGGCTGCGTGCCACGCCCGCCAGGTCCGAACCGAAGATGTAGGCGACGTCCGGGTACGACCCTGAGGCCAGCGCGGCCGTCACCTTCTGGAGCATCGAGTCGGACAGGACACCCCCGCCGGAGTCGACGCGGATGTGCGGATGGGCCCGCTGGAAGTCGGCCACCAGCGACTCGATCGCCTTGCGGCCGGTGTCGGTCTGGCCGTGCCACAGCTCGACCGTGACCCGTCCGTGCGCTCCGATGCCGTCATCGGTGTGCGCGCCGCAGCCGGGCAGCGCCATCGCGGCCGAAGCGGCGCAGGCCAGACCGGTGCCACGCCGCAGCACCGTCCGGCGCGAGGGACTGACGGGGCGGTGATGGCCGACAGCCATCCGGACCTCCAGGGGAATCAGGGCACGTTGCGGTACGCGGGGAGGCCCGCGGGGACGTGCTGGACAGGTGCGGCGGGGCCGGTCGTGCCGGAGGAGTACCGGGAGAGGACGGGCGCGGCGCGGAAGGGCGGGGGGAGACCCCGGTGCGCCGGGTTCACGGGGAGGCGCACCGGGGAGACATGGGCGTCAGCAGGTCTTGCGTACGTATCCCTTGCTGCCGCTGGGCGAGACGTCCAGGTCGCGCTCGACGATGCTCAGCCGGTCACCCCAGCTCTTGCAGGCCTTCGAGAGGCCCTTGTCCGTGTACTCGATCACGATCACATTGCTGCCGAACGCGTCGGTGTACTTGCCGCATTCGTCATAGGTGCCGCACTCCTCGGCGATGGCGAAGTCCAGTCCGGTCTGCGTGCGGGCACCGGACAGCTGCGAGGTGTTCTTCTGGGCGATGGCCAGCCCGCGGTCGTGCGCGTGCTGGGAGAGCAGAGTGATGTACGCCTTGGCGTTGGCGGCGCTCAGCAGTTTCGACGAGCGGGTGTAGCTGTCGTAGTTGTCGGGCTCGACGGCCTGGAAGCCCTTGTCGGCGCAGCCGTCGATCCAGCTGTTGACCTTCGCGGCCACCCGCTTCCGCTTGTCGGCGGTACGCAGGTCGAGCAGCGCCTCACCCCAGTTCGAGTCGTAGACGACATCGCCGTTGGCCTTGCGCAGCAGCAGATCGGAGTCCCAGTCCTTCTCGGCGCCGGGCTGGGCCTGGAAGGCGTTGACGTAACAGATGTTGTACAGGCCGGCCGCCGGAGCGTCCCCGTGGTCACGGCTGACCACCTTCACGCCGGACGGCGGCGTGTACGCACCGCCGATCTGGTAGTCGAACCCGGCGTGGGCCGGGGGCAGAGCGGGGGACGAGGCCGCCGACGCGCTGGACGGCGCGAGCAGCGGGACCGCGGCCGCGGCGGTGACCGCGGCGACGGCGGCCGCGCGGCGCGCCCCGGAGAGGGAGAGCCGACGGGGCCGTGCGGGAGTGATGGTCATCATCGAGCTCCAGATGATGGAGGGTACGTCCCCGCCTCGGACGCTGACAGCGATCCTGGCGACTTTGTCCGGGCTTGCGGCTTGTGGGCCGTCCACCGGCTAGGCGTACCTCTGGCGCCGAATGCTCGGACTCGGCGTTGACCGCAGTAAATCGAGCAGGAATCACCATGTCAATAGCGCGAACCTGAGCAGTTGTTGCGCACGTTCGCGCATATCGAGCACGTTCAAGGCAGGTCACGGGGCGCCTTCCGGGCCCCGGGAAGACCCGGCTGCCCTGTCCGCGCAGAGCTATGCTCAGCTCATGCTGAGAACTGAGCGCCATGCGCGGATACTTGAGCATGTGTCCGCGAAGGGCAGCGTCGACGTGGGGGAGCTGACCTGCCTGCTCGGAGTCTCGGGGGCGACCGTCAGACGCGACCTCCAGCATCTGAGCGCCCGCAACCTGCTGCGCCGCACCCATGGCGGGGCCGCCGTCGGGAGCATCGGTCTGGAAATGCCGGTGCAGTACCGTGCGGAGCGCAGCAGGCCGGAGAAGCGCGCCATCGCGACGGCGGCCGCCGCGCTGGTGCCGCAGGGGGCGGTCGTCGGGATGACCGGGGGCACCACCGCCACCGAGATCGCCCGTCTCCTCGCCGAACGGGGCCCGGCCACCATCGTCACCAACGCCGTGAACATCGCCGCCGAACTCGTCCTGCACAAACACGTCACGCTGGTCGTCATCGGCGGCAACGCGCGGACCGAGAGCTATGAACTCGTGGGCCCCATCGCCGAGAAGACCCTCGCCGACTATCACATGGACATGACGTTCCTGGGGGTGGACGGCATCAGCGCGGAGCAGGGCTGCACGACGTACGACCAGCTCGAAGCGGCGACGGACCGGGCGTTCGCCGTGAACAGCAGCCGGACCGTCGTCGTCGCCGACCACTCGAAGATCGGGCGGACCACCTTCGCGAAGATCTGCCCGCTGTCCGCGGTGCACCATCTGGTCACCGACCGGGAGGCGCCGGAGCGCGCATGCGCACGGATCTCCGAGACGGGGGTGGGTGTCACCATCGCCTGACACGTCCTCCTGCTCCGCGGCTGCCGCGCCCTTGGCGGTCAGACGGTGCCGCCCTCCGCGGGAGGGGGCACGGAGGCCCGGTCGGCCCGGCCTGCCAGCTCCCCCTGGACGAAGGGATCGGCCCCGGGGTCGTAGCGCCCGTCGTGATCGGCGAGCGCTTCCGTGATGCGCTCCCACTCCTCGATCTCCGCCTGGACGCGGGCACGCCCCCGCTCCCCGCCGGCGCCCCGCGCGCTCTCGTCGGCCGTCCGCCGGGCTGCTTCCAGAGCCGCCTTCGCCTGGTGGTGAGTCAGACCCCTGGCACGCTGCCGCACCTCGTGCCAGCCCGCCCGCTGCTCGTCCGTGGGCGACTGGACCTCCTCGTCGCTGCCGAGCCCTGCCCCGCGGTCCTGATCGGAACTCATCCGGTTGCCCCTGCCCCTCTTGCCTGCTGTCCGGTCGTACCGGCGACCGCGGCCGGTGGCCCCGCCGGACGGCGTACCCCAGTATGCGGTGCGGCCGAAGGCCGGTGACAGTCCGACGCATGTCCGGGCAGGCGCCGGTCATGCCCGGCGGTGTCCGGTACACGGTACGGAGCGGCGCGGCCGGTACGAAGGGACTCCGCCGGTCCGGAGCTGCCCGGCCGGACCGGGCCTACGGGCGGCCCTGGCGCATCCTGTCCCCGACGACGCCTCCGTCGGACTCCCACCACGGACGGACCCGCTCGGGCCCCTCCGCACTCTCCTGCGCGCCGCCCGCGGACGCGGGGACCACCGCGGCGCCGCCGCCGGACGGAACCGGCGGCGTACGGGGCGCCGCCGGGATCAGCTCGGCGTCAAGGCGGCGGTCGAGCGCCGCCGTCCTGGCCCGCTCCGAACGGACCCACTGAGCGAAGATCACCAGCAGGAAGGGCACCCCGACCAGTTCGGCGAGCGTGACCATCGCACCGCCGCCGATCTGCTGGTCGTGCTGGACGCCGGGCGCCCAGGACGGGGAGTGCCGGGTGTACCAGGAGCCCGCGATCAGGGTGCCGCTGGTCATCACCACAATGCCCGGGACGGCGTCGATGAGCCCGTCGAAGAAGACCATCGCGGCCCGCACCGGGTGGCTGCACCAGCTGGGCAGCAGCGCCTCCTCGGTGAGGACCGGCAGCACGAAGAGACAACCGACCAGGAGCAGTTGCAGGTACATCAGCTGATGCAGCGCGCCATGGCGCAGCGCGGTCTCGAAGTACGGCGTGAAGTACACACACAGCTCCGACACCAGGACCAGCAGCGAACTGACCAGCGGGAAGGCCAGCAGCCGGGCGAACCTGCCGGTCACCGCGCGGCGCAGGCGGGCCGCCGCGCGCCCCGGCAGCGCACGGCAGGCGAGCGACAGCGGGTCGCCCAGGGCCAGGCCGAGCGGCGCGATCAGATCGAGCAGGATGTTCTGCACGGCGGCCGGCCAGAACAGCACCTCGTCGTAGACGGCGAGCGCCGACATCGTGGCCACCACGACCGTGCCGAGACCCAGCAGGGCGAAGACCGCCGTGCGGCCCGCGGACCACCGCTCGCCGCGCCGCCGCAGCCGCACCACACCCCAGCCGTAGAGCCCGCCCAGAACCAGGACCAGCAGCAGAGCGGGACCGTCGAACTGCCACATGGCCGGGAACCGGGAAAAGGTCAGATCCGGCAGGTTCATTCCAGACATCCTTACCTCTCGCACCCGCCCGCGAGGACCGCCGTGGGGGCCGTACCACGGTAGTCCCGTGTCGTCGGACGCCTCCGTCCGGGGCGGCCGCGCGGCGCGCCACCGCCGGTCCTCCGTACGCGGCGTCCCGCCGATGATTCCCGCTCCCCGCGTGCAGGGCCGCCACGACACCCCGGTGCGCCTGTCGGGGCATCGGCACCGGCCGCCGTCACACTGGCCGCTGTCGTGTGCGGACGGGCGCGGTGCCACCGGGGGCACGCGGGCGCCACCCGTGTGGGAAGGAACCTGCAATGCCTGATGTGTCCGCACCCGTGGTCAAGCTGGTCCGAAGGACCGTGGAGCCCGTCGCGGTGCAGACGCTCCGGTCCACGGCCGCCGCTGTCATCGCCTTCGTGGTCGCACTGGTGGCGCTGCCGCAGCGTGCGCCTCTCACCGCGCCCCTGACAGCTCTGCTCGTGGTCCAGGTCACGCTCTACGCGACGCTCAGGACGGGGATCCGACGGGTGAACGCCGTCATCGTCGGAGTGCTCCTCGCCAGCGGCTTCAGCACGCTCGTCGGACTGACCTGGTGGAGCCTCGGTCTGACGATCTTCACCGCGCTGATCGTGGGGCGGCTGGTGCGCGTGTACGAGTTCGTACCCGAGGTCGCCATCAGCTCCATGCTGGTGCTCGGTGTCTCCCAGGTGGCGGCCACCGCCTGGGACCGGATCCTGGAGACGCTGATCGGTGCGGGGGTGGGGCTGCTCTTCAACCTGCTGCTCGCACCGCCGGTCTGGGTCCAGACGGCGGGAAGCTCCATCGAGGAGATGGCGGAGTCGATGGGCGTGATGCTCCGCTCCATCGGCACGCAGGCGAGCGGCCACACCCCCGTCGAGCAGGCCGCCGCACGGCTGCACGAGGCACGCAGACTCGACCACGACATCGTCGAGGTGGATGCCTCGCTCCGCCAGGCCGAGGAGAGCCTGCTGCTCAACCCCCGGGTGCGCCAGGGGCTGCTGTCACGTGTCGTGCTGCGCACCGGCCTGGACACCCTGGAGATCTGCGCCGTGGTGCTGCGGGTGCTCACGCGGACGATGACGGACCTGGCGAAGGAGCGCACCGATGAGCCGCTCTTCCCCGAGGATGTGGCCGCCGCGCTGCAGGAGCTGATGGGCGATCTCGCCGACGCCATCGAGAGCTTCTCCGTACTGATCACCACGCCGGTCGCCAAGAGCGCCGAGGACGCCGAGTCCCGGCTGACGCTGGCGCTGGAGGAGGCCGCGGTCACCCGGGACCGGGTCGCCCACCTCCTTCTGGAGAACGTGCAGCAGCACCCGCGCCAGTGGCAGCTCCACGGCGCGCTGCTCGCCGAGGTGGACCGCATCCTGGACGAACTCGACGTGGAGAAGCGTGCCGAGCGGCTCACCCAGGAACTGGACCGCCGCTCCTTGGAACTGGGCGAACGGCACCCGCAACTGGCCTCCGCGGTCCGCCGGCTGCGGGGGACCGCCATGGCCCGCAAGATGCGCGCGGAGATCTGAGCGGAGCCGGGCGGACCCGAGCGGACCGGCCGACTCGCCCCAGCGGCTGCGGCAGACCCCGGCCGGTGCGAGGATGAACCGGCACCGTGCCGCGGCGGCGGCCCGATCCCCGTCCCGACCGTGGAGGTACGTTGCCGGTGACGGCCGAGCCCTGGGACCCGTCGGCGGCGGGCGTACTGCGGCTGCCGTCGGGACGTCTGGTCCGGGGCCGCGGACTGAGCAGGCCGCTCCCTGCGGGACCCGAGCCCACGTTCGCCCTGTATCTGCTGGGCCGTGAACCTTCCCCCGTGGACTGGGAGTCGCGCTGGATCCGCTGGCCCGACTTCCGGCTCCCGGCCGACCGCGCCGCCGCGGCGGGCGCCCTGCGCGAGGTCTGGGAGCGGGCGGGGGCGGAGCGCGTCGAAGTCGCCTGCGCGGGCGGGCGGGGCCGTACCGGTACGGCTCTTGCCTGTCTTGCCGTACTGGACGGGGTACCGGCTGCCGACGCCGTCGGATACGTCCGTGAGCACTACGACCGGCACGCGGTCGAGACCCCCTGGCAGCGCCGGTTCGTCCGCCGTTTCGCGTAGATCCACCGATCAGGTGCGTCGGTGACGCGCCCCGACCACGCCCGTGACCGACCCGTCAGGTACGGGCCCCCGCCCGTACTCAGCCCGTGCCGAGCCACCCGCGTGAGCGCAGTTCCGCGACGAACCGCCCGTACGACGCGTCGAGCGCCGCACGCTCGCGCTCCACCGGATCGACCGTACGCCCCGCACCGGCCATCGCCGCCGCAGCCGCCGGGAGATCCGGGTGGAGGGTGCCCGACGCGGCCAGCAGGGCCGCGCCGAAGGCCGTCTCGGCCCGTTCCGCCACGCTCAGCGGTTTGTTGAGGACCGTCGCCCGGATACGGTTCCACACGGCGCTGCGGCTGCCGCCGCCCGCCGCGTACAGCGGGCCCCGTACCTCGATCCCCAGCGCCCGCACCCGCTCCACCGCCAGCCGCTCCAGGAAGGCCACCCCCTCCAGCGCCGCCCGGTGCTCCTCTGCCTCGTCCCGCGGTGTACCGACGAGGAAGCCGTGCGCCGGGCCGGAGACGAACGGGAACCGCTCGCCCTCACGGCGCAGCGGATAGGCCAGACACGCGGCCGGGCCCCGCTCCCGCGCCGCCGCGTCCAGCGCGGGCAGGCGGGCCGCGTCCACCGCGGCGACGGCCTCGCCGCCCGTGTTCGACGCTCCGCCCGGCAGCCACCAGCCGTCCGGGTGGCGATGGCTGTACAGGGCGCCCGCGGGGTCGGTGACCAGCTCGCGGGTCACCCCCTTGAGTACGTACGTCGTCCCCAGCACGCCGACGAACCGGCCGGGTTCGACCGCGCCGGTGGCGATCTGGCCCGCGCAGCCGTCCGTCATCCCGAGCCGGACCTCGCACCCCGCAGGGAGCCCGGTCTCGGCGGCGGCGCTCGCCGAGACCACCCCGCTCCGCGTGCCGGGGGCCCGCACGGCGGGCAGCAGCCGCGACGGCACATCGAACGCGTCGAAGACCTCGCTGGCCCACTCGCCCGCACGCGGGTCGTAGCCGGACTTCAGCGCATGGCTCCAGTCGGTTGCCACGGGATGCCCGGTCAGCTTCAGACCGAGCAGATCCGGGGTGTGCAGCACCAGCTGGCCGGGGAGCGCGCGGGCCGCGTAGCCCACCAGCTTCCCCAGCGCGGCCGTGGGGCCGACGGTCAGTCCCAGCGCCCGCCAGCGCGGTGCGCCCAGCTCCTGCGCCCGCGCGTTGACGCCGGCCGCGCTCCGGTCGTCGTACATCAGGGCGGGTCCGGCCGGTTCGCCGTCCGGCCCGGCCAGCACCAGGGTCCCGGAGGTGGCGGACACGGCCACGGCGACCACCTCGCGGCCGCCCCCCGGCAGTGCGGCGGTGGCCCGGCGCAGTGCGGCAGCCGTGGCCGGCCACCAGGACCGGGCGTCCTGCTCGCTGCGGCCGCCTCCGCCGCGCACCGGAGGGGTGACCGGGACCGTCGCCCCGGCGAGGACCCGGCCGCCCGGATCCGCGCACACCACGCGGACCGCTGCGGTGGCCACGTCGACGCCCGCGACGACGGGGACGGGCGCGGGCCGGGCACCGGTGGCGGAACTCATCTGCGGAAGGGGTCCTCTCGTACGCGGAGGGCGGGTGCGGATCCCGGCCGTGGACGGGAGCGGAGCATCTGCCGGTGCGGGGCGGTCAGGTGGCGGGCGCGGTGAGCGGCTCGTCGTCGGAGGCCTCATGCAGCGACTTGCCCTGCTGGATGGCCTCCTCCGACGCCTTCGGCAGCTTCAGGAAGAGGGTCAGAAGAGCCGCGACGACGTACAGACCGGCGAAGATCAGCACCACCCCGTCCCGGCCCAGCGGTCCCAGGAAGAGCGAGACGATCGCGGGACCCACGAAGGCGGCCCCGCCCGCACCCAGGTTGAGCAGGGCCATCGCGCCGCCCTTGTTCCCGGGCGCCAGCGACGGCATCAGCGCGGAGATGGGCACGAACCCGGCGAGCGTGGCTCCGTAGACCATGCCGACACCGACCGCGACCCAGTAGTTCCCGGTCAGCAGCTTCGGTACGAAATACAGCGCGAGGACGCTCAGCGCACAGCCCACCGCACCGAACCAGCCGATGGTGGTGCGCCAGCCGATCCGGTCGCTGACCAGCCCGAAGAGGAGATTGAAGAAGATGTTGGTGGCGAACATGATCGACAGCAGCCGCAGCCAGTCGCCGTCCGTGAAGCCCATCTCGTCGGTGAAGAACGCCGGCAGGATCACCCAGAGGCCGAACTGCGGTGCGGTGTTGATGATGCGCACCACACAGCCGATGGTGACCTTCGGATGCGTCCAGGCGATGGAGAGGCTTCGGGCCAGCGACTGGACCGGGCGCACATCGGGCGGGGCCAGCCGTGAGAAGCCGGTGCGTTCACGTACCCCGACGAGGCAGAAAGCCCCGCCCACGGCGATCACCCCGAGCGCGATCCACAGCGTGCCGAACTTCCCGAACAGCGGGTCGGTGACGGACGCGGTGAGCGAACCTAGCGTGGGCAGCCCGCCCGTGAAGGCGAAGTAGAACCAGCCGACGGCCGCACCCAGCCTGGCCACCGGCGCCGTCGCGGTCACCCACACCAGGAAGGAGAAGGCGAAGAGCGGGTAGCCGAAGCCGCGCAGTCCGTAGAAGACCAGCATCAGAGGGTAGTTGCCCTGCGCGGCGCCGAGCGAGAGGAAGAGCACGTCGAAGACGATCCAGACGGTCAGCCCGATCTGCATCACCCGCCGGGGCCCCCACAGCTCGGACAGCGCGCCCGACAGCCAGGAGGCGAGCATGACGGCCACGCCGTACGCCGTGATCACATAGCTCGCCCGGACCTCACTGCCGGCGCCGTTGCTCTTGATGAACGGAGCGATGAACCCGGACTCGACCCCGTCCCCGATCATGAAGATCAGGACCCCGATGAAGCCGAACAGGAGCGGCCGGGGGATGCCCGCGCGGTCCCAGACCGTACCCGTACGAGCGGCGGTGCTTGCGGCGGTGCTGCGCATGGCTCGTGCCTCCACGGTGAGGTGTCATCGGCCCACGGGCGTACAACCCCGACGAGAACGCATCATGACCTCTGTGAAATTAACACGCAATACTTTAAGAGGCCCTGTTACCGGCCCGTGGCCGCCACCCTGACATCCGTCCGCTCCCGCAGCGCGGCCAGCAGCTCGGCGTCCACACCGCCATCCACCACCAGATGGTCGAAGTCCGCAACCGGACCGAGCCGGTGGAGTGCCGTCCTGGCCAGCTTCGTACGGTCCATCAGCAGGACCTTACGGGTGCCCGACGCCAGCATCGCCCGCTTGACCAGCACTACATCCTGCTCCTGGTGGTAGGTCATCCGGGCGTCCATCGCCGACGTCGAGACCAGCACCATGTCCACCGAGAGCGCTTCGACGGCCTCCAGGCACGCGACACCGAGAAAGGAGTCGTGCGGGTACGAATACTCCCCGCCCAGGGAGATCAGGCGTATCCCCTCCCGGCCCGCGAACAGGTCGACGACCCGCCGGGCATTGGTCACCACCGTCAGCGGAGCCAGCTCCACCAGCAGCGCGGCCAGCGCGAGCGCGGTCGTGGAGTCGTCGAGGAGCACCGACATCCCCGGTTCGACCAGCTCGGCCGCGGTCTTCGCGATGGCCGCCTTCTCGGTGGTGTTGACACCGAGCCGGTAGTCGAGATTGGACTCGAAGACGGTCGACGGCAGCGCGGACACCCCGCCCCTGAAGCGGCGCAGCACCCCCTGTCTGGCCAGTTCGTCCAGGTCACGGTGGACTGTCATCAGGCTGACGCCGGTGAGCTCCGCGAGTTCGGCGCCGCTCGCGGTGCCGTTCGCCAGGACGTGCTCCGTGATGGTCTGTCTGCGGGCCTGGGCGCCGGTCGTCGTCATACGGCCAAGTTTCCCGCACCGCCCGGAGCCGACTGCCGGGTGGGCACGTTCAGCGACCGCAGAGCGGTACGGGCGCCGCTCACCTCGATCTCCGTCACGGCCGCGTTGTCGAGCCGGGGGAACACCAGACGGTAGCGGCCCACCGGAATGCCCAGCATCGAGCAGAGGGCCATGCGCAGCAGCGTGTTGTGCGCCACCACCAGAACCGTCTCCCCCGGGTGGCGCCGGGCCAGAGCGCGCAGCGCGTCCGAAGCGCGGGCCGCGGCGGCCGACGGGGCCTCGGAGCCGGGGAAGGCCCCGGCCTCCGCGTCCTCGTGGAAGCGCCGCACCGCCTCGGCGTCCTCGGCGGCCATCTCCGCGATGGTGCGGCCCTCGCCCCAGCCGAAGTCCACCTCGCGCAGCGCCTCGACGGCCTCCGGCTCGGTGCCGAGCGCCAGGGCGGCCGGACGGGCGGTGAGCAGCGCCCGGCTGACCGGCGAACTGGCCACCGCACCGACGCCCCGCCACCGCGCCCACTCCGCGAGCTCCTGCGCCTGCTCCAGGCCCCTCGCGGTCAGTGGTACGTCGGAGACGCCGGCGTACCGGTTCTCCGCATGCCATTGCGTCTCGCCGTGCCGTACCAGCAGCAGACGGGCCTCCATCGGATCGCGCTCCCTCGCAAGCGGGCCGCGGCCGGCCCGGGGCACGGTTGCCCGGGACCGTGTCGGCCCATTGATTCTTCAAAACGATGATGTTAAATCTATCAACGCCCATGACAGTGATGCAGCGTCCGGGCCGGTGCGGTACCGCTGAGGCACCGCGCCCCCGTGACCCGAAGAAGGGCCCAGCCCATGCGCATCCTCGCCGCCGGTGACCATTTCGTCCTCCCCAGCCTGCTCCGTACCGCCCTGCGCGAGGAGTTG
Source organism: Streptomyces sp. NPDC054757 (assembly GCF_053612185.1). NCBI lineage: Bacteria > Bacillati > Actinomycetota > Actinomycetes > Kitasatosporales > Streptomycetaceae > Streptomyces > Streptomyces sp. NPDC054757. The sequence goes on along the minus strand of NZ_JBSHBW010000036.1, from coordinate 53,682 downwards.
GGCAGCGGGGAGCCGGGCAGCGGGGAGGGGCCCGGCGGCGCGGTGGAGATCGGGGAACTCACCCTGCCCTGGCCGCACCAGCCCTTCGGTCCGGTCGGCGACGTCCAGGAGGCCAGCGGCACCGAGGAGCAACTGATCGCGGCGCTCGAAGGCGCCGCCCTCTGTGTCACCCAGATGGCCCCGTTCACCGAGCGGGTCTTCGCCGCCCGCCCGGAACTCCGGATGGTGGCCGTCTCCCGCGGCGGCCCCGTCAACGTCGACCTCGCCGCCGCCACCCGGCACGGCGTCGCCGTCTCCTTCGCACCGGGACGCAACGCCCCGGCGGCGGCGGAGTTCGCAGTCGGCCTGATGCTGACCGCGATGCGCCGGATCACCACGGCCGACGCGGAGCTGAAGCGCGGCACCTGGCGCGGCGACTTCTACGCCTACGACGAGGCGGGCACCGAGCTCGACGGCGCGACCGCCGGGCTCGTCGGGTACGGCGCCATCGGCCGGATCGTCGCCCGGGTCCTGCGCGCCTTCGGCGCCCATGTCCTGGTCGCCGACCCGTACACCGATCCCGTCGCCGCCCGCGCCGACGGCGTCGAACCGGTCTCACTCGACGAACTCCTCTCCCGCAGCAGCGTGGTGAGCCTGCACGCCCGGCTCACCCCCGAGACCCGCCACCTCATCGACGCCGGGAAGCTCGCGCTGCTCCCCGACGGTGCGGTGCTGGTCAACTCCGCACGCGGCGGTCTCCTCGACTACGCCCCGCTGCCGGAGCTGCTGCGCAGCGGCCGCATCGGAGCCCTCGCCCTGGACGTGTACGACATCGAACCGCCGCCCGCCGACTGGCCGTTGCACCAGGCCCCGAACGTCGTCACCGCCCCGCACCTGGCCGGCGCGACCCGCCAGACGGCGCACCGCGCCGCGGCGATCACAGCAGCGGAGGCGGGCCGCTTCCTCCGAGGCGAGAAGCTCGCCCATCCCGCCAACCCCGAGGTCCAGGAGGCCGCCCGGCCATGAGCGTGATCATCGGCGTGGACATCGGCACCTCCGTCACCAAGGCCGTCGCCTTCGACGGCGAGGGGCGGCCGCTCGCCTCCGCGACCCGCCGCAGTCACCTGGAGCGGCTGCCCGGCAGCCGCGTCGAGCAGGACCTCGACGATGTCGTCCGTACGGTCGCCGAAGTCGTACGGGAGACCACCGCCGCACTGCCCGCGCCGCCCACCGCACTCGCCCTCACCGGACAGGGCGACGGCCTCTGGCTGCGCGACGCACAGGGCCGTGCGGTCCGCCCCGCCATCTCCTGGATGGACGGGCGGGCGTCCGACCGCGTCGCACAGTGGCTGGCGGACGGCACCGTACAGCAGGTGTACGCGCGTACCGGCTCCGGCATGTTCCCCGGCTGCCACGCCCCGCTCCTCGCCCACCTGCAGGAACACGAGCCGCAGAGCCTCGGCCGCGCGGCCGTCGCCGGGTACTGCGTGGACGCCGTCGCCCAGCGGCTCACCGGCCGGATCAGCGTGGACGCCTCCGACGCGACACTGCCGTTCCTCGACCCGGTGAACCGCACCTACGCACCTGAGGCGCTCGCCGCCTGCGGTATCGAGAGCCAGGCCCGTCTGCTGGCCGCCCCCGCCGCCCCCGGCACCGTCCTGGGTCTGGACGCCCAGGGGGCCGCGCTCCTGGACCTCCCGGCGGGGCTGCCGCTCACCTCTGGACCGTACGATCTGCCGGCCTGCGCCATCGGCAGCGGGGTACGGGAGGTGGGGGACGGCCTGCTGATCGTCGGCACCACCCTCGCCTGCCAGGTCCTCACCGACCGGGCCGGGGCGGGCGGTTGCGCCGAACCGGCCGGGATGTCGCTCTGCACCCCCGACCCCGGGCGCTGGCTGCGCTCCATGCCCGCCATGGTCGGCACCGCCGCACTCGAATGGATCCTCGAACTGACCGGGACGGCCACCACCGACCTCGGGCCCCTGCTCGCCGACAGCCCACCGGGCGCCCGTGGCGTCACTGCGCTGCCCTTCCTCTCCGACGCGGGGGAGCGGGCGCCCTTCGTCGACCCGCAGGCCCGCGGCCGGCTGGACGGACTCACCCTCGCGCACAACCGCGCCGACGCGGTACGCGCCATGTGCGAGGCCATCGGTTACGCGGCGCGCCACTGCCTGGAGGCCGCCGGCCTCTCCGGCACGCTCGCCGCCTGCGGTGGCGGCACCCGGTCCGGCCCGTGGACCCAGCTCTTCGCCGACATCCTGGGGCGGGAGATCCGCGTCCCGGCGGAGAACGAGGTGGGGGCGCTCGGCGCGGTAAGGGTGGCCCGGCGCTTCCTCGGCGAACCGGCCGCCACCGAAGCGCAGTTGTTCCACACCGTCGAGCCGAGGGAGGGGTTCCGCGAGATGTACGAGGACGGCTACGCCGCCTACCGCACCGCACTCGCCTCGGCGCGCGCCCAGTGGGACGCCACCGCCGTACGCGAGACGACCGGGGCGCGCGTCGGCTAGCAGGGCTTGGTGCTCCTCCAGGCAGCTGCCCCAACTGCGCTTACATACCGCCCTTTTCCGGCCCCACGGTCGGCCTTCCGGCCCGACACGCCGCGGGTCCTGTCGCTGTCAGAAGGTCCTGTTCCGGGCCTACTCAGCCGACCTACCAGACAGTAGCCTCAACGCAGTTGCTCCTCCCGTGCACCGCCCTCACTGCTGGAGGCTCCATGCGCGTTTCCCTGTTCAGACCCGCCAGGCTCGCACTGGCGGCGGCGCTCGCCGCCACCGTCGCCCTGCTCGGCCTCTCCACCCCGGCATCGGCCGCGGGAGCCACCGCACCGCGCTACTACCTGGCGCTCGGTGACTCACTGGCCGCGGGATACCAGACCCTGCCGGGAGGCGGGCATGTCACCGGGCGCGGCTACGCCCAGGACATCGCCCGCACGCTCTCGGCGCGCGCCGCCCACGCGGGACGGCCCTTCGACTTCGTCGGGCTCGGGTGCCCGGGCGAGACCACCGGTTCCATGATCGACGGACCCTGCCCGTACCCTCATCCGTACACCGGCTCGCAGTTGGCCGAAGCCGAGCACTTCCTCCGGCTCCACCACGACGACCAGGTGGTGGTCACCCTGGACATCGGCGCCAACGACGTCGACGGCTGTCTGACGGACGGTAACGTCGATGTCGGGTGCGCCGTCTCGGGCGTCGGAAAGGTGGGCTCCGGCCTGGACACCATCCTGGACCGGCTCAAGAAGGCGGCCGGACCCCAGACCCGGATCGTCGGCATGAACCTCTACGATCCGTTCCTGGCAGCCTGGTTGACGGGCACTCAGGGCAGGACCGCAGCGACTCTCTCCGTACCGCTCGCCGACACGCTCAACACCACGATCGGGCTCGTCGACGCGGCCCACGGAGTCCCGACCGCCGATGTGGCATCGGCGTTCCGCACCAACTCCTTCCTCCCACTGGCACCACTGGACGGCAAACAGGTGCCGCTGAACGTGGCACGCATCCTGCAGTGGACGAACATGGCGCGCGGCGACATCCATGCCAACGACACCGGCTACCAGGTCATCGCTGACACCTTCCTGACGAAGATCTGAGCCACGGCGGCGGGCCCTGGCCCCGCGCGCGAGCTGTTCGCGCCCGTAGACAGTGGTGGTCCGGGCATCGGAGCACGGGCCGCCGCTGGAAGAGCGGCGGGGTGCAGGAGGCCAAGAGCTGTGCCGGGCTGCGTACTGGCGATCAGGTTCGGGCGAACAGGCGCTCCAGAACGACCGCTACGCCGTCGTCCTCGTTCGAGAGTGTCACCTCGTCCGCTGCGGCGATCAGTTCGGGGTGGGCGTTGGCCATGGCCACCCCGTATCCGCAACGGCGGAACATCGACAGGTCATTGGGCATGTCGCCGAACGCCACCATCCGCGCCGGGTCGTGTCCCCACACCTCGGCGGCCAGGGCGATTCCGGTGCCCTTGTCCACACCGTACGGTGCGAGCTCGACCGTGCCCGGGCCGGCCATCGTGACGGCGGCCAGGTCGCCCACGACGGTACGGGCGACGGCCGCCAACTCGTCGTCCGAGAGTGCCGGGTGACGTATGAGGACCTTGATGGCGGGCCTCGCCCATAGCTCCGGCCGTCGCCCGACCCGCAGGACCGGCAGAGCGGGGTGCGGCATCACGTATCCCGGCTCGGCGAGCGTACGGCCGTCGGCGCCGTCCTGGTCCACGGCGGCGAACACCGGCCCCGTCTCCGCCTCGATCTTGGCGAGCGCGGTGTCGGCCGACTCCCGGTCGAGGGTCACGGACCGCAGCATCAGCGCCGCCCCGGCGTCGTACAGCTGCGTCCCCTGCCCGCACACGACCGGCCCGCGGTACCCCAGGGCGGCGATCAGTCCCAGCGTGCCGGGGAGGGACCGGCCGGTGACGATCAGATGCCGGGCCCCGGCCGACGCGGCCAGGGCCAGTGCGGCGCGGGAACGGGGACTCACGGTGTCACCGCGACGCAGCAGGGTGCCGTCCAGATCGGTGGCGATGATGTCGAATGCGGGTGTGGTGGGCATGGCGTCAGCCTAAGAGGCTTCCTGTCATTGCTGGTCATGGAGGTGGCCGGGCGCGGGGGCCACGTAGCAGACCTGTCCGGCACAACCGGGGAGGCGACGTGTGGAGCTTCCATCTCCTCATACGTCAGCGGAGTTTGACGCTTCAAAGGCATTAGCCGCAGCAGGCCGGGCACACGCGGAGGCACGCCAGCAGCCGCTCGGCCGTCCGGCCACACAGGCGGCCCGGCATCAGAACGGGAGAGACCGTGACCCTGTACGAGAAGCCACTCACGCCGGCCGGCGCCGAAGAACCCGCCAGGGGAGAAGCCGGTCGCATGTTCCAGATGATCACCGGTTACTGGGTGACACAAGTGGTGTGCACGGCAGCGGAGTTGAACGTCGCCGATCACCTTGACTCCGGGCCTGTCAAGGCCGCGGAGCTGGCAAAGGCGGAGTCTCTCGATCCCGTGGCGGCCTTCCGTTTCTTACGGGCCTGCCAGGCCGTGTCTCTGGTGACGTGTGAGGACGGCGAGAACTTCGCGGCCACCCCGCTGCTGCGTACGCTCCGGACCGGTCGGGGGTCCCTTCGCGATCTCGCCCTGTGGGGTGGCATGACCTCCCACTGGCAGCCCTGGGGACGCCTGACCGAGGCGATACGCTCCGGTGAACCTCAGGCACCAGCGGTGATGGGACAGGACCTGTTCGGCTACTTCGCTGAACACCCGGAGGAGGGCGACCTGTTCACCGCCGCGATGACCGCGATGACAGACGGCGTTGCGGAGCACCTCGCCGATGTCATCGACGTCTGCGGAACGGAGACCGTCGTGGACGTCGGAGGAGCCGCGGGCGCTTTCGTACAGACCCTGATGACCCGGCATCCGGAACTGCGAGGGGCGGTGCTCGACCTGCCGCACGTCGCCGACGCCGCCGCGGCATCGGCGGCCCGCGCCGGTGTCGCCGACCGTTTCTGTTTCACGGGGGGCGACTTCTTCGACTCGGTTCCGGCCGGGGACGTCTACCTGCTGAAGTACGTCCTGCACGACTGGGACGACGAATCGGCCGTCCGTATCCTGCGGACCTGCTTGAGGTCCCTCAATCCCGGCGGTCGCATCCTGGTGGCAGAACTGGTGGTCGACACCGATGACGCCTCGGGTCTGCCGCCGTTGATGGACCTCAATATGCTGACGCTCTCCAACGGCGGACGGGAACGCAGCCGCTCCGAGTTCGAATCGCTTTTCCGCGCGGCGGGACTGCGTCTTGGCCGGGTGACGCCGTCCGCCTCCCTGATGTCCGTCGTGGAGGCCGTTCCGGCGTAGTCACATCCAGTCCCGGGGTGTGGGGCGCGCGGCCGTTCTCGCCGGGCCTTGTCGGGATGTCCACGGGACTGGTTCCGGCCCCGGACACGCGGTACGCCCGGATCACCACGCCGTACGCCCGGACCACGCGCTGCGGGAGTGCGCGGGCGCCGGGCGCGTGGCCGTGTTCAGCTTGCCGTCCAGTCGGCGTTCGCGCCGCACAGCACCACGCACGGCAGTTGTCCGGGCACCCGGCCGGCCAGCCAGGCGGCGAAGGACGCGGCAGCCGCGGGCTCGACCGCGATCCGGCACTCCTCCCACAGGCGGTCGCGGGCCTCCAGGATCTCCGCGTCGCTGACGAGCACCGACTCCACACCGTACGGAGCCACGATGCCGAACGGCACCTCACCGATCTGCGAAGCCCCCAGCGCGGACGAAGCGACCGAATCCACCGGGGAGTTCACCGGCTTCCCCGCCACGAGTGCATCGTGCAACGAGCGGCAGCCGTCCGGTTCGACCGCCACCACACGGCGTCCGCCCGCCGCGAGCGCCGTACCGGCGGTGAGCCCGCCGCCGCCCGCGGCGACGGCGAACGCGTCCGTCCCGGGAATATCGGCGACCACTTCAGCTGCCAGGGTTCCCTGCCCCGCGACGACCGCCGGGTCGTTGTACGGGTGGAGGAAGCGGAAGCCGGGCTCGGCCGCGGCCTTCTGCGCCGCCTCCGCTGCCTCGGCGAACGTGGCTCCGTGCCGCACCAGCAGGGCGCCGGCCTCCTCGATGCGCCGCGCCTTCGCCTCGGGTGCGGTCTCGGGGAGATAGACGGTCGCGGGGACACCGAGCAGCGCGGCAGCGGTGGCGACCGCGAGACCGTGATTGCCGCCGGAAGCGGCGACGACATGATCGTCCGAGGTCCGGTCCAGCATCGCGTTGACCGCTCCGCGCAGTTTGAACGAACCGCTGCGCTGCAGATACTCCAGCTTCAGGACGACACGGCGTCCGTCGATCTCCAGGTCCAGCAGGGGAGTACGGCGGACATGGGGGCGGATTCTGGCGGCGGCGGCCGCGACGTCGCCGGCCGAGAGCGTCTCGATCTGGTTCATGCTCCCCATCCTCGCCAGGCCGGGCCGCCGGAACCAAACAGGGTTGCCGTACCCGGGCTGCGGTGGCCGACGGGCGTGCTCATGCCGTGGCGGCGGGAGCACGGTCCGTCGCGAGTTTAACGGCCAGGGCGCCGAGTACGGTCCCCATGAGACAGCGCTGGACCCGCAGCCACACCGGGCGCCGTGCGAGAAAGACGGCGATGGTTCCCGCGGCCAGGGCGATGGCCAGGTTCACCGCGAGACTGACCGCGATCTGGATGCCGCCCAGTACGAACCCCTGGAGCAGGACATGCCCGGCGTGCAGATCGATGAACTGCGGGATGAGCGACAGGTACATGATGGCGATCTTCGGGTTCAGCAGATTCGTCACGAACCCCATGGTGAAGAGGCGCAGGGGGGAGTCGGGTGCCAGCTCCTGCGGGGCGAAGACCGACGTACCGCCGGGGCGCATGGCCTGCCAGGCGAGCCACCCCAGATAGGCGGCACCGGCGAGCTTCACCGTCAGATACAGCTCGGGGACGGCCAGGAACACGACGGAGAGGCCGAGGTTGGCCGCGCTGAGATAGACGAGAAAGCCGACTGCCACACCGGCCAGCGATATCACCCCGGCCCGGCGGCCCTGCGTGATGCTGCGGGAGACGAGATACATCATGTTGGGGCCGGGGGTGAGCACCATGCCGAGTGACACCGCTGCTACGCCGAGTACGGCGGATATACCGATCATGGGGCCATGGTCGGTGGAAACCGGGTTGAGCACCAGGCACTTCCGGGCGGTACGGCCCAGCGGTACCGGATGACATGAGACCGGGCCCCGCCCTCTGCCGGGACCCGGTCACCGGAACCGCCGTACGGATCAAGGCAGTTCGGGGCGGTGCGATCAGCCGCCCAGGATGTCCGCGAAGGCCAGCTGCCCCTGGGTCACACCGCTGCAGGTGGGCGAGGCGGCCGTGGTGACGGAACCACAGGACTGGTCACGGTTGACCGACCAGTACGACAGCCGTCCCACGCCGTTGCCTGCCGCCCAGCTCTTCACCGTGGAGGCATCGGCCGTCGAGAAGACAGACCCGTCGTCGTTCACGCCGATCATGGGCGTGATGCCGAGATTGGCGTAGGTGTACCCCGGGTCGACCGACTGCATCTGGCCGAGGGTGGCCTTCGCCGCGCTGATCGCGGCCTGCCCCATGTCCTGGGAGCCCTGGTAGTAGTCCATCGTCATGATGTTCACAACGTCGATCTTGACGCCCGCGTCCTTGGCGGCCTTGAGGATGTTGACGCCGTCGGCCGTGAGGCCGTTGGGCAGGACCGGCAGCGTGACGGAGAACGTCAGCCCCGGGTTCGCCGCCTTGAGGGTCTTCATGGCGCTCATGTTGCGTGCCGCCGCCGCGGTGTCGGCGATGGCCCCGCCCTCGATGTCGAAGTCGAGCGAGCTGGGCCCGTAGGAGTCGATGATCTTCTGGTACCCGGCATTGATCGCGCTCTGGTCCGTACAGCTCCAGGCGAGCGGCAGACCGGCGGCGCCGCCCGACGACACGATCACCGACGCACCCTCGGACTTGGCCTTGCTGATCAGCGGGTCGGTGTACGAGTCGTCGCCCACCGGCAGGGTGTCGCCCCAGATCTGGTTGCATCCGGAGCCGATGACGAATCCGGCCGTGAACGTCTTCACTCCGTGCTGGGTGATCGCGGTGTCCAGCAGCCCTTCCTGGGAGTTGGACATATCGGTGTACGGGGCGAAGCTCGCCGCCGCCTTGGGGCTGACCGGTGTCGCTGACGCGGGACCGGCGGTCAGAGCTGCTCCGGCTACGGCGATTCCGGCAGCCGCGAGAACGGCGCAGGTCCGCGAGGCGGAGATCGTTCGACGTGACGTGGTGGGGGGACGTCGACGCATGGTCCGGTCCTTTCGATGACAGTGGGGGACGTCATCAAGGTGCAGTGGGCCGGGGAAGCAAGGGGTCGGCCTGGGCGACAACTTGACGGCGTGCAGACATGAGATTGGACTAGACCAAGAGGGCTGTCAAGGTTGTGAACCGAAGTCACAGGGAGGGGTGGGGAGAGGTGCGGATGCGGGGCTTGACGTGGACGGTGTGGGTGAACTCCCTGTGTCGACGGGGCCTTTGACGGCCGATCGAGGGGGAGGGCGGCTGATTTCGCCGGGCGCGGGGCCGGGGGAGAGGGTGGAGGAATCCGGTGGCGGCTGCCGCGAGCCCGGCTGCCGAGCGCTGCTGGGTACTGTCGGGCGTGGTTGGGTGCGGTCGGGTGGTCGTACGGCTCGGTCGCCGGTCCGGGGCCTTGGTGGCGCCGAGGGCCTGGAGGCGCGGGCGCCGAGGGTTCTGGATCCGTGGTGCCAGTGCCACTGACCTGGGGCTGGGTGGGGGATGCGAGCCCCGGAGGGTTGGCAAATATCACACAGCGACATACCAACTTAATTCGGACATTTCATCCAAACTCTCCAAAGGGTGCTCCGCGGATACCCCTACGGTGGTTCTGATCCAGGGACGGGTATCCCAGGTCGGCTCGCACTGTCGCAGCCGGCCCCCGTCCGGCGACTCCCACCGCGGGCCACGCCCCGGGTTCCGGGCTGTCCACCGCAAGGCCCTCCTGCCGGGCGGAACACCACCGAAGCAGCGGTCGACCGGCCTTTTGGCCCGGTCGTGCGAGGTCGGACGCGACGGACCTCGGACCACCGCGGGAACAGGACGTACCTTCATGCACCGATCACGCATACCGACCTGCACGCGGCGCGGAATCGCCGCTTCGGTGGCAGCCGGAGTGCTGCTCACCCCCCTGGCCGGGGTAGGCGCGGCCTCGGCGAGCACCGCAGAGGCCCCGAAGGGTGCCACCGGCTCGGCCAGCGCCTCCGTAGGCGGCTCGAAGGTCGTCTGTACTTCGCAGAAGCCCGGTCTGGCCCCCGAGCTGTCGCACGACATCGCCGGCGCGCTCAAGGGCCGCAAGGACGCGTCGGCGCTGGCCGTCTACGACCGGAAGACCAGGACCAGCTGTGGATTCAAGGACAGCGCGCACTTCGACTCGGCGAGTGTGGTGAAGGTCACGGTGCTGGGGACGCTGCTGCGGGAGGCGGAGGAGTCGCACCGCAAGCTGACCGCGCGCGAGGTGAAACTGTCCACCGCGATGATCACGAAGTCCGACAACGACTCCACCTCCGCTCTCTGGCGCCAGCTCGGGGTGGCCCGCGTCAAGCACTTCCTCGGCCTCGCCAAGATGCGGCACACCGTCCCGGGTGCGGACGGCACGTGGGGCCTGACCCAGATCACCGCGGCCGACCAGCTCACCCTCATGAAGCTCCTCTCGACGAAGAATCCGGTGCTGAACGAGAGCTCACGTGGTTACGCCCTGGGGCTGATGGCCAAGGTCGAGGCGGACCAGAAGTGGGGGGTGCCCACAGGGGCGCCGGCGACCGCCGCGACGCATGTCAAGAACGGCTGGCTCTCCCGTGCGACCCACGGGTGGCGGGTGCACAGCGTCGGCTTCTTCACCGGGCATGGCCACGACTACGGCATGACGGTTCTCTCCAGCGGAAACAGCACGATGGGGTACGGCATCGACACTATCGAGGGCGCCTCCCATGTCATCCACCGCGATCTGAACAGCAAGGTCCGGGCGGCGGCGGGCCACTGAGCCGGGGCGCCTGAGCGGTGGCCCTTGAGCGGTTGCCCCTGAGCAGCGGCGCCTGAGCGGTGGCTCCGCTTCTCCTGAGCCGCGTTCGTGATCCGCTGATCCGCATGGCCCGGCCCCTTAGGTATGGTGTCGTTGATACCTGCTGTGCGGCGGGCCGGGCTATGCGGTACGAAGCAATCCGTATCCGAGGGCGAGTGATCATGGCGGACGAGCTGGGGCATCCGAGCCCTGAGGAAATGGACATCGGCAAGGTCCTGACGGCCCTTTCCGACCCGTTGCGCCGCCGTGTGGTGACGGAGCTGATCGCTGTCCCGGGTGAGCCGGAGCGTACCTGCGCCTCGTTCAACCTGCCGGTCTCGAAGTCGACTTGCACCCATCACTTCCGGGTGCTCCGCGAGTCGGGACTGGTGACCGACGTGGACTACGGCAACCGCCGTGGAGTGCGGCTCAGGCGGCTGGAGGTCGAGCAGCGCTTCCCCGGCCTGCTGGGTCTGCTGGCCCAGGAGGCCGGGGCTGCCCGTCCGGCTGCGTGACCTGGCGGCCCTCCCCTGAGAGACCGCGCCTTCCCCATGGAGGACCGCAGCTCTTCGCTCGTCGCGCTCCCCGCTGCCAAGGTCGCGCCCCGGCCCGCCCGTTCAGCGGCCGATGCTCCTCGGCGTGCGGCGGCGCAGCCACTCCCAGAACCTGCGGCGTGGGGGCCGGGCGATGATGTCCCCGCCGCGGGACCGCCCGGAGACATGCACGCGCAGGATGGTGGGGATGTCGGGGGTGGCGGCCGGCCGCATCTTGATGTCGCCGCTGCTGCGCTCCAGGCCGTCCACGTCGACCACGACGCCGGGCCGGGTCACCAGGATCAGATTGCCCCCGATCCGCAGGTCGACATCGATGTGCAGAGCACCGTGGGTGATCACCGCGTCGGTGAAGTCCAGCTTCGCATCGCCGAACATCAGCCGGATCTCCATGCGGAGGGGGACCAGCCAGCGACCGGTGCGGCTGACATCGCCGAAGCGCTGATCGATCCGGACCAGTTCCCTCGCCTGCGGGGGCATCGCGTCCGACGGCAAGTCGGCCGTCAGCTCGGCCAGTTGGTCGAGGGTGCGGGCCGACAGGGCTACGTCCAGGCGCTCGTCCAGCTCCGCTGCGGTGATCCGGCCGTCACCGGCGGCGACCTGCAGGATCTCGACCACCTGGTCCCGCTCACGGTCGGATGCCCGCAGACCGGGAGCGGTACTGCTCTTGGCGGAGTCGCCCGCCGGTCTCGGTTCACCCGTCATGCCCGCATTCTGGTGGACGGCCCGATGCCCTGCAACAGCGGTCAGTGAAGCGCGGTCCGGGCTCTCCGGCCAGGAGGCCCACCACGCCGGGGCCCCCAGTACGCCCGGGGCCGCCCAGTACGCCGGGGCCGCCCGGCAGGCCGAAGGCCCCGGCGGCCAACGGCCGGGGCTTCAGCGGAATCGGGGCCCGGGGGCCGGCACTACGGGACGATCCTCTGCTTGCGGAACTCGTCGAAGATGGAGAAGAACATCTGCTCGGTCTCCGCGTACTCGTGGAAACCGGCCCGACGTGACTTCGACGTGTCGGCGAACATGTCGTAGTCCAGTCCGAAGACGAAGTCGCCGAAGTTCCAGCAGGAGACCTCCTCATAGGAGTGGGTGAGACCGTACCTCGCCGACATCTCGTTCCAGAGCGCCTCCTTGTCCGCCATGACAGTGGTGAGAGACATCTGCAGGGGCGGGGCGACATCCATCTCGAAGTACGCGGCGATCTTGGGCCACATCTCCTCCCACCGGAACAGATCGCCGTTGGCGATGTTGAAGGCCTGGCCCTCACCGTTCGGATCGGTCGCCGCCCAGACCGTCGCCTTCGCGAGCAGGCCGGCGTCCGTCATCTCGAAGAGACCGGTATAGGCGCCGGTCTTTCCCGGGAACCGCAGGGGCAGCCCGAGTTCCTTGGAGATGGACGCGTACACGGCGATGACCAGGGCCAGGTTCATCGGGTTCCCGAGAGCGGCCCCGCCCACCATCGAGGGCCGGATCGCCGACCACGTCCAGGACTTCCCCCGGCTCCTGCCTTCCAGGAAGGACTGCTGGTCCACGTTGAACTCCGGGGGCATGTGCCCTGCGTCGCTCTCCCGGGCCGGTGTCTTGAACGGCCCCAGGTGTGCGCCGTAGACCTTGTACCCCTGCATCAGGCTGATGTGCCGCAGACCGGTCGCCGCCGGCTCGACCGCGTCGACGGAGTTCACCAGCATGGCGAGGTTGGGCGGTACCAGCTCGGCCCAGGTCGGCCGGTCCTGGAACGCCGCGTAGAAGATGTGTGTCACCTCGGTCAGTCCGCCCAGCTTTTCGCGGGCGTCTTCTGGGTCGAGCAGATCCACGGCGATATAGCGGATCCGTCCGGTGTCCGTGCCACCGCGCCGGGAAGCTCCGATGATCTCCCAGCCGTCGAGGCCGGCGAGGTGGTGGATGATGTCGCGGCCGACAACCCCGTTCGCCCCGATGACCAGGGCGACTCTGCGTTCCGGATTCATGGTCCTGCTCCTGAAGTTGACCGTGCACACCCGTTTGGTACGACTGAATTCGTACCTGTGCAGTGAATCACGCCTTCAGGTACGGCGCAAGCCGTACCTGCGGACAAGTGCCGTGCCAGTCAGCGCCGTTCGAGTCCGTGTCGAGGACCAGGGGTGTCCGGGGCAGGGAGGGCGAACACGACCTGTGCCCGTGTCGGCTGATCTAGAGTTCCCAGGTCAGTACCCGTCACTCGATGACCTGAGAAGGAAGCACGGATTATGCCGACTGAGACGTTCGAGTTTCAGGTGGAAGCGCGCCAGCTTCTGCAGATGATGATCCACTCGATCTACTCGAACAAGGACGTGTTCCTGCGTGAACTCGTCTCCAACGCCTCCGACGCGCTCGACAAACTTCGTATCGAAGCCCTGCGCGACGACTCCATCGGCGCCGATGTGTCGGATCTCCACATCGCCCTGGAGCCGGACGAGAAGGCTCGTACGCTCACCGTGCGCGACAACGGCATCGGTATGTCGCACGACGAAGTGGTCCAGCTCATCGGCACGATCGCGAACTCGGGCACCGCCAGGTTCCTGCAGGAGCTCAAGGAGAAGGAAGCGAAGGAAGCGGAGGGCTCCGCCGCTGCCGACGGGCTGATCGGCCAGTTCGGGGTCGGTTTCTACTCCAGCTTCATGGTGGCCGACGAGGTCACCCTGCTGACCCGTCGCGCGGGCGAGAGCCAGGGCACCCGCTGGGTGTCGACCGGTGAGGGTACGTACACCATCGAGACCGTGGATGACGCTCCGCAGGGCACCGCAGTCACCCTGCGGCTCAAGCCGGAGGACTCCGAGGACCGGCTGTACGACTACGCGTCGCCGTGGAAGATCCGGGAGATCGTCAAGCGCTACTCGGACTTCATCACCTGGCCCGTCCGGCTCGTCACCGACCCGGCGGCAGGCGACGCGGACAGCCCGGAGACGGCGGCAGCCGGTGAGGAGGGCGCCGAGGAGGCCGCCCCGGCCGGGCCCGAGACGCTGAACTCGATGAAGGCGCTCTGGGCACGCTCCCGTGACGAGGTCACGGACGACGAGTACCACGAGCTCTACAAGCACATCAGCCACGACTGGAACAGCCCCCTCGAAATCATCAGGCTGCAGGCCGAGGGGACCTTCGAGTACCAGGCGCTGCTGTTCATCCCGGCCCACGCTCCGCAGGACCTGTTCACGCAGGGCTACCAGCGCGGTATCCAGCTGTATGTGAAGCGCGTCTTCATCATGGACGACTGCGAAGCGCTGATGCCGCCGTATCTCCGCTTCGTCAAGGGCGTCGTCGACGCACAGGACCTGTCGCTCAACGTGTCGCGTGAGATCCTCCAGCAGGACCGGCAGATCCAGCTGATGCACCGGCGGCTGGCGAAGAAGGTGCTGTCGACCGTCAAGGACATGATGTCCGGCGAGCCGGAGCGCTACGCCACGTTCTGGCGGGAGTTCGGCCGTGTCCTCAAGGAAGGACTGCTGAGCGACTTCGAGAACCGGGACGCCATCCTCGGAGTCTCCTCGTTCGCCACCACCCACAGCGAGGACGAGCCGACCACCCTGCGCCAGTACGTGGAGCGCATGAAGGACGGCCAGGAGCACATCTTCTACCTCACGGGGGAGACCCGCCAGGCCATCGAGGGCTCCCCGCACATGGAGGCGTTCCGGGCCAAGGGCATCGAGGTGCTCCTGCTCACCGATCCCGTGGACGAGGTGTGGGTCGAGGCGGTCCCCGAGTTCGACGGCAAACAGCTGCGGTCCGTCGCCAAGGGCGAGGTCGACCTCGGCACCGAGGAGGAGAAGAAGGAGGCCGGCACCGAACGCGAGAAGCAGCAGCAGGAGTTCGAGTCCCTGCTGACCTGGATGACGGCGAAGCTGAGTGAGAACGTCAAGGAGGTACGCCTCTCCTCGCGCCTCACCGTCTCACCCGCGTGCATCGTCTCGGACACCCACGATGTGACGCCCGCGCTGGAGAACATGTACCGGGCCATGGGCCAGGAAGTCCCCCACATCAAGCGCATCCTGGAACTCAACCCGGGCCACCCGCTGGTCACCGGATTGCAGAAGGCGTACGCCGGGCGGACCGACGACACCGGCCTCGACAGCCTCGAAGAGGCGGCGGAGCTGCTGCACGGTATGGCGCTGCTGGCCGAGGGCGGCGAACTGACCGATCCGGCACGCTTCGTCAAGCTGCTGGCCGACCGTCTGGAGCGCACTCTCTAGCCGCACACCGGTGCCCGGTGCCGCGACTCCGGCCGCGGCACCGGGCACCGGGCCTTGGCGTCGGGCCCGTGTCCGGTGCCCCATGTCTGCTGTTCGGTGCCTGGTGCCTGGTGCCTGGTGCCTGGTGCCCGGTGTCCGGAGGGGCGTTCCGCTGCGGGGGACGCCCCTCCGATCCGGCTGGCGGTTGGGCGCCGGAGCTTTTCCTTCGGCCTTCCTCAGCGCATGGCACCTCAGTGCATGGCACCTCGGCGCACGACACCTCAGCGCATCGGCACCTGGTGCGTCAGCCAGCGGAAGACCTCCGGGACCTGCTGTTTCCAGACCGCGGTGGAGTGTCCGCCGGCCCCGCCCGGCAGGCGCACCGCCTGTACGGTCGTCGGGCGTTTCGCCGCCTGGTGGAGGGCCAGTGCCCCCTGGAATCCGTCGCCCGGCGCACCGGAGACGAACAGCGCCACCCTGGGCGGGACCCGGTCGTGCTGGAGGATCTTCCACGGGTTGTTCCGGTCGCGCAGCTGAAGGGTCCGCGCCGTCAGGGAGGCCGGCTCGCCGACCGGGTCGTTGTAGCCGGACAGACCGACCGCGGCGCGGTAGCGGTCCGGGTGCTTGACACCCAGCTCGACCGCGCAGTGGGCGCCCGCCGAATAGCCGGCGACGGCCCAGCCGGCCGCCCGCCGGTCGGCACGGAACGTGTCCGTCACCATCTTGCGTACGTCAACGCTGAGCCAGGTGTCGGCGTTGACCTTGCCGGGAATGTTGGCGCAGCCGGTGTCGGCGTTGCCCAGCAGTGTCGTACGGGGTGCGACGATGATGTACGGGGCCACCTCACCGCGCCGCATCATCGGCGCGAGCTGTGTGTTGACGTTCAGCGCCCCGAACCAGGCACGGGCCGACCCGGGATAACCCGGGAGCACCTCGACCACGGGGAAGTCGCGGTGCCGGTAGGCCGGCCGGCCGTACTGCGGCGGCAGCCATACGTAGACCTCGCCCGACACCCCCGATATCCGCCCCTTGAGCTGGGTGACCTGCACCCCGGGCCCCATCCGGGGGTCGCCCGCCGGGTGGAACGCCTGCTTGATCCGGGGCTCGCTCCTGACGGACTTGCCACCGGTTCCGTCCGGGCCCAGATCGGCGGCGGCGTTCACATGGCTGCCGGTACCGAGGAGATCGCCCCAGGTGTCGTAGAGCCCGTTGGAGTTGTTGACGATCACGAACACCAGGAGGACCCCGGTGGCCTGGACGACGAGCAGCATGCCCATGCGCGCGGTGTGCCGCACGGCCCCCGGGCCTCGGATACGGCTCCAGAACAGCAGCGGAAGGGCGAGTGCCGCAACCACCAGCACGATCGACGTCAGGAAGAAGGGTGTCCCCGTAAGGCTCATCAGATTCTCGTCTCCGGATAACAAGGGGCCGCGGCGGCATCGCTGCCCGTCCCGGGCCCCGGTCCGGTGAAGGAGATGTCCGCGTGGGGGCCGGGGTTCCCGATCCGTACGGATCAGAGCCGGGCCGCGCCCGGAACCGGGCCCGGACGTACAGCGCATCGACCGGCCCGGTCCTCCCGACGGTGCTTCTCCCGCCGCCTGCCGCCGCCCGCCGGCGGTCTTCCGCGCCGGGCCGGTACGGGCTAGTCTCCGGACACCGAGACCCACGAGGAGCCAGCACATGCCCGGTCGTCCGCGCACGCGTTGACGCTTTGGGCCGCCGAGCGGCCCGTCATCGCGTGCTGCCCGCTCTGCGCGGCACAGCGAGCCTTTCCCTGCCTCACCACCGGTGCCCCGCTGGGCGCGCCAGGTGGCGGTCCTCGTTCCCGGTACCCCAGGGGCACACTGTGTCGTCCGGCTCCTCTTCATCCGCTGTACCCCGTGCGGGTCTGCCCGCCCCCTCCGGCCTGTGGCGGGACAGGGACTTCCGCAGGCTCTGGCTCGGCCAGGCGGCCTCCCAACTCGGCGAACAGACAAGCCTGGTGGTCCTGCCACTGGTCGCCGTACTGACCCTCGGCGCGGACCCGGGCCGGCTGGGCGTCCTGCGCGCGGTGGGGCAGGCTCCGGTCCTGCTGCTCTCGCTCTTCGCCGGCGCCTGGGTGGACAGGAGCCGGACCCGCACGGTGATGATGCTGACGGACGCGGGCCGCGCGCTGGCCCTGGGCGGCGCCGCACTGGCTGGGCTCCTGGGTGGGCTCGGCCTGCCGGCGCTGCTCCTGGTCACCTTCGCCACCGGGTCCCTCTCCGTGTACTTCGACGTGGCGTACCAGGCGTCCCTCGTACGGCTGGTACGGCGCGATCAGCTGGTGCGGGGCAACAGTGCGCTGGAGGGCTGCCGGTCCGCCGCCCAGATCGGCGGACCCGCGCTCGGCGGCGCGCTGGTCTCGCTTCTGCAGGCGCCCGCCGGGACCGCGTGCAGCGCTGCGTTCTTCGTGCTGTCGTTCGTCTCGATCGGGCGGATCCGCCGCCGCGAAGTGATCCCGCCGGCCCCACGGGTGACTTCGGCCCCACTAGTGACATCGGCCCCACCGGTGCCGTCGGCCACCAAGAACCTGGCGCGCCCCATGCGGGTGTGGTCGCGGATCCACCAGGGGCTGCGCTGCGTGGCCCGTGACAGCCGGCTGCGGGCCGTGGGCCTTGCGTCGGGCGCCTTCCAGTTCTCGTTCGCCGCCGTGATGACCGTCTATCTGCTCTTCCTGCCCAGGGAACTGCATCTGTCCGGCGCCGCCGTCGGGCTGGCACTCGCCGCGACGGGGCCGGGTGCGCTCCTCGGGTCGGTGCTCGCCGCCCGCCTGCCGGGCCGGTACGGGCACGGCGCGGTGCTGGTGTGCGCCGCCCTGCTCGGGGACGGCGCGCTGCTGTGCGTGCCGTCGCTGCACAGCCCCGCACCGATGACGATGGCCGTGCTTCTGGCGGTCAACTTCGTGTTCGGTACCTGCGGCCAGCTCGTGAACGTCACCGTCATGGCTCTCCGTCAGGCCGTCACCCCTGAGGGCATGCAGGGGAGGGTGTCGGCGACCATCACGTTCGCCGGGATGGGCCTGGCCCCGCTGGGTTCCCTGCTCGGTGGCTGCGTCGCAGAGCAGTGGGGGCTGCGCACCGGTCTCCTGGTGGCGGTCACCGGCATGCTGGCCTCCCCGGCCCTGATGGCCCTGTCACCGCTCGCCCGGGTGGGACGGACGCTGCCGGGCCCGAGGGTGCCCGGCTGACGGTGCGCCCTCTCTCCGGTGTCGTGGCTGCGCACTCTGACCGAGCCGGGCCTGCCCGCACCCGCTGCAAACGGCCCGGCTCAGCAATACGGGGCTTGACAGGTGAGCGCGGCCGCCACCCTGGTCCAGACGCCGAAGAGCCGGGAGAGGCCGGGCAGGGTGCCGCCGGTCCGGACGGTGCGGCTGTCGACCGGCGTGACGCCGGGGATCCCGAGCAGCGTGGCGGCGACCGCGGACGACTGCCAGCGGGCGGCGAGTGTGAACGTACGGTGGTGGGCCGCTGGGGCCGCACCGGTGGCCAGGCCGGTGAGGCTGTCGGCTGCCGCGTCCTCGGTGGCCCGGCGAGCTTCACCCACCGGGCGCAGCTCGGCGGCGAAGCGGTCGCGCGCGTACTTCACCGCGACACCGGACCGTGACGCCTTCCATACCCGCGCTGATGTAGACCCGCATCCCGCTCCCTCCGCGTAGACACGCTCTCCGTAGACACGCCGGCATGCTGTCACCTCGGCGGCGGTGAAGGCGAGGGAGGTCCACCGGCCCACGAGGCCAACCCGGTTGTGGCCACGGGAGATGACGCGCACGGACACAGGGCCGCTCCACATGGCATCTGCTCACACCCGGACGACCACCCGGCGGTTCCCGTGCACGCCCCCACCGCTCGCCACGCGGCCTGCTGCGAGCTCAGCTCGCCTCAGCCGCGCCAGACGTTGACTCCCTTGCGTCACTACCGTGTTGGGGTTCCGAGCAGCCCCGTGTCACGACGGCCGTCCGCCGAACTGCCAGTTGTGCACCTCGATCGCGGCATACCGGTCCGGGGTCAGGAGGGCCCGCGCCGTGTCCGGGCCGGGTGCCCGGACCAACGCCGCCGTGCCCAGCCAGGTGACACCGTCGTCGGCCAGCAGCGGCCCGTACGCGATCAGCTCGTCCCGGCAGGACGGCACCGCGAGATCAGCGGCCGGTCCCGCGCCGAGACCCAGTACGAGGTACCGGTTGCCTCCGGTCCGGCCGCCGGGGTAGTCCCACATGGTGCGCCCCAGCAGGTTGCGCCACCGGCGCACCAGCACGTCCCGGTAGGCGCCCGCCTGGTAGTTCGGCTCCTCGAAGGCGAACGCACGGGCTGCGGCGGCATCGGGAAGATCGATGATGTGCACGCTGCCGGTCGGCGTGTCCCCGTCGTCCGCGAGGGTGGGGCCCCGGGCGATCATCTCTTTCGGGAACTGGTCCATGTAGGACCAGTGGGCTTCCAGCAGCTCGTTCCGGAGCGCGGCGGAGCCGGGCCGGTCGCGGTGATAGCAGAAGAACTCCATGTCTACATGATCTCTTCAGAGGGGCGACCAGGGCGAACGGATTTGTGCGACATCCTGCAAGCTCCCCCCAACCCCATTCGGCTACCCCGAAGTTCGCACAGCTCGCCTCAAGTTCACGCAGTACTCCCGAACCCCCGCCCATGGATGTGCGGCGGTCTCCGCCTGTGGGACACCCAACCCGGGCGGCCTCGGACCCCGGGCGCTCAACGGCGGTACGCGGCCATCGCGAGCCCGACGAACGAGCGGATCAGCGGGTTGGTGTCGCCCTCCCTCCACACCGCGACCACCCGGCTCGGTGCCATGTCGGCCAGCGGAACCACAGCCAGCTCCTCGGGCAGGTCGTGTCCGAGCGGGGCCAGGCCGACCGTGCTGTTCCAGAGCACGGCATGCAGGCACTCCTGGACGACGCGCACCACCGGGCCCTCGCGCGGCTCGCCGCCGCTCCAGTACGACTGCCAGGCAGGATCGGTCCCCCGGGGAAACCGGAACCACCGGCGGCCCGCCAGGTCGGCCAGGACCAGATGGTCGCGACGGGCCAGCGGGTCGTCGGCGCGCAGCACCACGCCGACCGGATCGGTACGCAGCTCACGCACGGCCAGGGCGGTGTCGTCGAACGGTCCACGGGTCAGCGCGACATCGACCAGCCCGGCGGTCAGCCCGCAGGTCGGGTCGGTCAGGTCGGCGTCGCGGATGCGGATGTCGACGCCGGGGTGGCTGCGGCGGAACACTGCCGCCGTCCCGGTGATGCCGGGGTCGGTTCCGTCGCCCAGAATGCCGACGGTGAGAGTCGCCGTCCCGGCCGCAGCGCTCACCCGGAGGCGGGCACGCTCGGCCTGGTCGAGCAGGGCCCGCGCCTCGTCGAGCAGCACGCTTCCCACCGGGGTGAGCGTGACCCCGGCGGCTGAGCGGGCAAACAGCAGGGCCCCGGTCTCCGCCTCCAGCCGCTTGACCGCCCGGCTCAGCGGCGGCTGGCTCATATGCAGCCGGGCGGCGGCCCGGCCGAAGTGGAGTTCTTCGGCGACCGCCACGAAGTAGCCCAGGGTACGTAGCTCCACGCTGCAACGATACCCGCGAGGTATCGGCTTGGCGTAACGGGTCTTGGACACTCGCGGGGTCCGGGCGGTGCACTCGGACCATGACCGAAGAAGCGAACACCAGCGCACCGCGGTCCGGCCCCGCCGTATCGGTGGTCGACCCCGGAGACGGGGAGACGATCGTCATGGGCACCACGCACATGCGCGTCCTCGAAGACGGCAGCCACACCGGGCACCGCCTGGGGATCACCGAGTCCGTCCTCGCCCCGCACACACCGGGGCCGCCGCAGCACCGCCACGCGCAGCACGACGAGGGTTTCTACATCATCTCCGGCACGGTGCGGTTCACCGTCGGGGACGAGGACCACGACGCCACCGCGGGCACACTCGTGGTGGTCCCGCCCGGCGCCCCGCACACCTTCGCCAACCGGACCGGCCAACCGGCCGTCATGCTCAGCATCTTCACGCCCGACCTGTACGTGCAGTACTTCCGGGACCTCCAGGCCCTGGCCGCCGACGGCAGGGCGCCGGAGCCCAAGGCCGTACTCCGCACGATGAACCGCTATGCCACCGAGCCCGCTGCCGATTTCGCCTGAGGCGGGCGGGCCACCCAGGAGTGGTGACCACGAAAGGACCTCATGACCCTCGCCTACTGGATCGTCGCCGGACTGCTCGCCCTGTTCTACCTCTACGCGGGCGTGCTCAAGATGATCCGCAGCCGCGATCAGCTCCGTCCGATGATGGCCTGGGTGGACCGCATACCGCTGCCCGCCGTCCGGGCGCTCGGAACCATCGAAGTCCTGGGCGCCGTGGGGCTGGTGGTGCCGCCCGCGACCGGCATCGTGCCCTGGCTGGCCCTGGCCGCGGCCATCGGGTTCGTGCTCCTGCAGATCGGTGCGGTCACCGTGCACCTGACCGGTGCGGACCGCCAGATCATGCTCAACGCCGGCCTTCTCGCCGCCGCGGCCGTGGCGGTCTGGCTCGCTGCCGGTGGGTGGTGAACGGACAGGGCCGCCGCGGAAGCGCACGGCCACGACGAACCGTCTCACCGGTGCGCGCGGGGCGGTGCCATGATGGGGGAGTGCCCTTCCCTGACGAGTCGGCTCCCGTGGCCGTGGTGGACTACCGGCCCCAATGGCCTCTGGAATTCGCGGTGTTGGCCGATACGCTGCGTACCGTTCTCGGCGACCGGGCGGGCGCGATCGACCACATCGGATCCACCGCAGTGCCGGGACTCGCGGCGAAGGACTGTGTGGACATCCAGATCCAGGTCGATGCCCTCGACGAGGACCGCCAGAGCGAGATCCTGACCGCGATCGGCTTCCGCCGCAGGCCCGAGCCCTGGAACCGGTCGGAGATCTCCGGAGGCCAGGAGTGCCGGAAGCTGGTCTTCGCCCCGCCGGCCGGTGCACGCCGATGCAATGTCCACGTACGGGAGGAGGGCGCGCCGAACACCCGCTTCGCCCTCCTCTTCCGTGACTTCCTGCGCGCCGACGAAGCCGCCCGTCAGGCGTGGGGGGCGTTCAAGAAGCGCCTGGCCGTCACCGTGCCCGACCTGTCCGATTACGGGCAGATCAAAGCACCCGCCACGGTTGTGCTGATGGCGGCAGCGGAACGCTGGGCCACCGCGACCGGCTGGCACCCGGGCCCGGGGAGGAATGCCTGAGGCGAGCGGTCGTTCGCCCGCCGTCGGCACCGCATCCCCCTGTGTGGTCATCGACGCGGTCATCGGCCGGGCCGGGGCGTGCCGTCGCGGGCCGCCGCCTTCGTACCCGGGTCGCTGAATCCGTCCGCCACTCCGCGGCGCTCAGGCCGCCGCGCGCGGCCTGACCCGCCCCGGACCGCAGCCCTGTCGGAAGCTCCGGAGCCTCGGGTGACCTCGTCGTCCGGGGCTTGGTCGTGTTCCGGGGGGATCGGCCCGTCGTTGGTGGCAGCGACAATTGGCGGGCCCCGGCTTTGGCGCGCACGACGAGGACGGTCCCGGTGACACCCCCGTACGTTGTGCCGACCAGGCGCGAACGGAGAGTGGAGCCCAGGATGACCGAACTGATCCCGCCGGAAACCACGCGGTCGGCGCCCGGGGCGGGCAGACGCACGCTCGGCGTGCTGCCCCTGGTCGGAATCTTCTTCTTCACGGTGTCCGGAGGCCCCTTCGGTCTTGAAGCCTCACTCTCCAGCGCTGGTCCGGGCATGGCCCTGCTGATGATCGTCCTGGTGCCGGTGGTCTTCGGCGTGCCGAACGCGCTGGTGGCAGCGGAGCTGAGCGCCGCGATCCCGGTCGACGGCGGCTACTACTACTGGACGAAGATCGCGCTCGGCAGAGGCGCGGCCTTCGTGTTCGGAGCCTGGAATTCGATCGGGTCGGTGCTGAACCTCGCCCTCTACCCGATCCTGCTGGTCGACTACCTGGCCACCTGGGTCCCGGACATCGCCCGCGGGAAGGGACTGGTGATCGTGGACCTGTTCCACGGTGGTTTCGTCGTCGACCTGCACTGGATCGTCACCGTCGCCCTCATCGTCCCGATGGCGTACCTGAACTACCGCGGCTCCAAGGCGGTGAGCGAGTACTCGGTCGGGATGATGCTGCTGATCCTCGCACCGTTCGCGGTGCTGACGGTCCTCGGCATCCGGCATGCGATCGGCCACGGGATCAACGTGCTCTCGCCCTTCATGGTGCCGGGGCAGAGCGTCCACTCGTCGGTGGCCGGCGCGCTGAGCGTGATCGTGTGGCTCTACCTCGGCTTCGACGGCCCTAGCACCGTACTGGGCGAGGTCGCCGACGCGCACCGGACCTACACCCGGGCCCTTGCCATCTCGGTTCCGCTGATCATCACCGCCTATCTGCTGCCCACCATCGCCGCCATCGGCAGCGGGCTGCACCAGGGCTCGCCCGCCGACTGGGCCGAGGGCGACTTCGTCGTGGCCGGCGACGCCCTGGGCGGAATCTGGCTGAAGGTGCTGATCTCCCTGGGATCGGCGCTCTCCCTGGTGGGGCTGTTCATGGCGATCCTGCTGACGAGCACCCGGGTCCCGCGGGCGCTCGCCGCGGACGCGTATCTGCCACGCTGGATGGCCCGCGACAGCAAACGGTTCAACACGCCGGTGGGCGCGCTGCTTGCGAGCACCACCGTCGTCGTCGTGCTCTCCGCCGTCGACTTCAGCTCGATCCTGCGCGCCACGGTGCTGCTCACCCTGGCCTCGATCCTGCTGGAATTCGTGGCCTTCCTGGTCCTGCGCTGGAGGTATCCGCAGATGCTCCGGCCGGTCCGGGTCCCCGGCGGCTGGCCCGGCGCGGTCCTGGTCGTCGCGCTGCCCACGGCGATGATCGTGTATCTGGCGTGGAGTACGGCGGTCGACGAGGCCGCGACGTTCGGCATGAGTCTCGCGGTGGCGCTGCTGGCCGTGCTGCTCTACCCGCTGTGCCGACGGTTCGTCAAAGGCGGCCGGCCGGACGCGGAGATCGACTCCTCCCGGGTCGAGCTGGGTCCGGACAGGTTCAGGGGATTCGGTTCGAAGAAGGCAGGCGTCTGATGGATGTGCAAGGGGAACTCTCCGGGCTTGCGGAGCGGTTGCGGACCCGGTGGCCGGTGCCGGGCATCGCGATCAGCGTCGTCGACGAAGCCGGTGAGTCCGCGTTCGTCACCGCGGGATTCGCGAACGCGGAGTCCGGCACGCCGGTCTCCCGCCGAACGCGGTTCGAGATCGGCTCCATCAGCAAGACCTTCACCGCCTTCCTGATCGGCATCCTGGCCGACGAGGGGAAGGTGGACATCGACGCGGCGGTCGCCGACCACCTGCCCTGGTTCGCCCCGAACGGCGGCTCCCGCGCGATCACCGTCCGGCACCTCCTGCACCACACCTCCGGCCTGGTGGCCGGGGCCGACGCGCTGCCCGACGCCGCCGCACGCGGCTACGCGCTGCGCGACGCGAGGACCTGGGCCGAACCGGGCGAGCTGTTCCACTACTCCAACGAGGGCTACAACCTGCTGGGGCTGATCGTCGAGCAGGTGACAGGGGAATCGCTGGCGGACGCCATGGCCGGACGGCTGCTGCGGCCCCTGGGCATGCGCGAATCGGCGGCGCGGATCACTCACGAGGACATCGCCGACGGGGACATCAACAGACTTGCCACCGGGTACCGGTTCCTGCGCGACGACCGCCCGCCGCTGCCCTCGGCCCCGCTCGCACCGGCCGGCTTCTTCGAGTATTCGGCGGCAGACGGCAACGTGCTCGCAACCGCTTCCGACCTGGGCCTGTTCGCCCGCATGCTGCTGGGCCGGGGCACCCTGGACGGCACCAGGATCATCAGGCGGGAGCGTTTCCGCCAGATCGTCACGTTGCCCCCCGGCGCGGTCGGTGCCGGCTATGCGCTCGGCGTGGACGTGGAAGTGGTCGACGGCCACACCTGGCTGACGCACGCCGGCGGAATGGTCGGCTACCGCTCGTACCTCGCCGTCGACACCGACGGCGGACACGGCGTCGCCGTGCTGACCAACGCACCCGGCGAGTGCCGGATCATCGACCGCTTCGCCCGCCATGCGCTCGCCGTCGTCCAGGGAGCCCCGGCGGACCCGGCGCTGTTCGACCCGGAGCGGATCCCCGGCGCCCGGCGTTACGCCGGAACCCACGGAACGACGCCCCGTCAGATCCGCGTCGAGGCAACGGGGGACGACGGTCTGTCGCTCACATCGGACGAGGTGACAGGCAGGCTGTACGACACGGGGGACGGGCGGCTGGTGTGCGATCACCCAGGATGGTCCGCCTACCACCACTCACTGGACGGACGCTGGCTCTACGGACCCGAGTCCCTGGGCCCCGGCCCCGCCGCGCCGGACGGTCCTCCGCCTGCACTCGCAGGTCACTACCGGAGCTACACCCCCTGGTATCCCGGCTTCAGCATCGTGCAGCGGGCGGGACGCCTGCACATGATCGCCGCGACCGGCGTGGAAGCGCCCGACGACGAACCGGAACTTGTCCCGCTCGACGACGGGACGTTCCGCATCGGAGCCGACCCCCGGCTCCCGGAACGCCTGACGCCCGGCCCCACCCTGGACGGCGCTGTGCTCTGGGTCGACCTGGACGGATGCCGCTACACGCGCTCGTTCCGCGATCAGCCGGAGCCCTGAGAAGCGCCCGTCCGCAGCTCGCGCACCCGGAGCTGGAGGTGTGCGAGCAGCATGGCGTCGGCATCCGCGAAGTCAAGACCGGAGACCTCGCGGATACGGCGCAGCCGGTAGCGCATGGTGTTGGGGTGGATGTGCAGGGCCTCCGCCGCGGTGTCGGTGGCTCCCGCCGCGGCGAGATAGGCGGCCAGGGTCGCCGTCAGCGGCCCGTCCCGGCCCTCTTCCTGACGCAGCCGGTGCAGCGCGCCGCCCGCGTCCGGCAGACCGAGCGCCTCGGTCGCGTCGGCGAGGTGCAGCAGCAGCACCGCCAGCGCCATCTCCTCCACGGTGCGCACGGCCGCTCCCCGGACGGCCGGATGCCGCAGCGCCCGCAGCGCTGCGTCCGCCTGCGCCCGCACATCGGCGATCCGCCCCGTCGATCCGGCCGGGCCGCCGACCGCGACCACATAGTCACCGGCCAGTGGGGTCCGCGCGAGGAAGTCACGGGCCAGCGCGACGGCCGACTCCAGGGCCGTGGCATGTTCCGGAGGCCAGGCAGCCAGTACGTACACCGCTCCGGTCCCTGCCACCACGGCCGAACGAGGATGCACGGCCGCCAGGAAGTACTCCAGCGTGTCCGCGAACCGGCGCAGCCCGGCGGCGTCCAGCGCGTCGGAGTCCGTGCTCCCCGCCGGCCGCGGGGCCGCGGCCAGAACGCAGACCGGGCCGGAGCCCAGCTGCAGTCGGCTCGCTTCCACCGGGTCGGCCGCCCCGCCGAGTACCGCGGCGGCCAGCTCGCCGCGCTGACGGCGGGCGTAACTGGTCTCCGTACGCAGGCCGACCAGCTGCAGCGCGACCACGGGCGCGAATTCGCGCAGCCGGGCTGCGGCCGCCTCGTCGAACGGCCCGCTGACCGCGGCCCAGAGGTAGCCGACGACGTCCGAACCGGCCCGGACCGCGATCGCCAGCCTGGCCAGCTGGTCCGCCCCGACCGGCTCCATGTACACCGGTCCGGTGCTGGCATGGAGCCGCTCGAACTCCTGGCGCTCGCGCTGTTCGGCGAGCGTCCGCTGGTGCACGGCCCGCCCCAGGATGGTCTCGATCCGCTCGGAGTCGGTCCGGTCCTGCCCCTCCGACCAGGCGACCAGCGCGGAGAAGCGGTCCTCGATGGTGACCGGGGCGCCGACGGCCTCGTAGACCGCGTTCGCCAGAGCGAACAACTCCGCGCCGCTGCCGGCCGAGCGCACACGCGTCCTCGCGTACTCAAGCAGTTGCTCACGGACGGTCGTCGCCACATGCATCCACGACGCGTCCCGGTTGACCTCGATGACCGCCAGCCGGTCGTCGGCCGACGGCGGCACCGGGGCCTTCACCGCCAGCACCTCCGCGCCGGCCTGCCGCATGGCCGCGGTCAGCTCGCGCAGCTCGGCCTCCGTGGTCACGCCGACCCCCAGCACCACGCACCCCGGTCCGAGCTGGGCCGGCGCACCCGGGGCATGGATGGCGATGTCGGTGAGCGACCCACCGCCGCCGGTGCCCTCCTGGACCAGGCGCAGCAGCGCCGGGCCGATGTTGTCCACGAGCTGACGGACGGGCAGGTGCCCCCGAGCGCCGGACTCCCGCATGATGCACCCCCGACTCGAAGGACTGTTGTGGACGTCAATTCTGGAAGACCTGTATTGACGATGTCAACGATGATCCGGAGCGAGCACCGCGGGAGCATGGCAGGAGAGCGGGACGGATCAATGGCACAAGGAGCGCGGATGGCGACGACGCAGACGCAGGCAGGCCGGGAACTGCTGGGACTGTTCCCGCCCGGGACCACCCGGCAGGGGAACGGCGCACTGGCGATCAGCGGCGTACCGGCGGCCGAACTCGCTGAAAGCTACGGCACTCCCGCGCTCATCCTCGACGAGGCATCGGTCCGCGCCCGCGCCCGCCGGTACGCCGACGGCCTGGCCGCCCGATGGCCGAACTCCCGCGTCGCCTTCGCCTCCAAGGCCTTCCCCTGCACCGCCGTCATCCGCCTGCTCGCGGAGGAAGGCCTCGGCATCGATGTGGCCGGCGGCGGAGAGCTGACCCTCGCACTCGCCGCAGGCGCCGACCCGGCCGGCCTGGTCGTCCACGGCAACGCCAAGACCGAGGCGGAACTGCGCCTCGCCGTCGAGGCCGGCGCCGGGACGGTCGTCGTCGACAACTTCGACGACATCGACCGGCTGGAGAAAATCCTCGCCGGCACAGCGGCGGAGCAGGGAGTACTGGTCCGGATCACCCCCGGCATCCGCCCCGACACCCACGAGGCCGTGTCCACCGGCCAGAGCGGCTCCAAGTTCGGTCTGCCCCTGCCGCAAGCCCGGGAGGCGATCGCGCGGCTGCGCGGCAGCGACCGGCTGCGGCTGGACGGAGTCCACGTGCACGTCGGGTCGCAGATCCTGGACCTCGCACCCTTCGCGCAGGCCGTCGACGCGGTCGCCGAACTCGGCGAATTCGCCGTCTACGACCTGGGCGGCGGCCTCGGATCCCGCTACACCTACGCGGACCGGCCGCCCACGGTGGAGGCGTACCTCGACACCGTCACCGATGTCGCCCGACGCCTGCTGCCCGCCGACGCCCGCATCCTCATCGAGCCGGGCCGCTCGATGGTCGCGGAGTCCGGCGTCTCGCTCTACCGGGTCGTCTCCGCCAAGCGCGGCGGAGGCCACACCTTCGTCGCCGTCGACGGCGGCATGGGCGACAACCTCGAAGTCTCCCTGTACCAGCAGCGTTTCGAGGCCGCCGTCGCCGACCGCCCGACCGGCGGGGGCGAGCTGTGCCGCCTGGTGGGCCGGCACTGCGAATCCGGCGACACCCTCAGCGCCGGCGTCCCGCTGGCGGACCCGCGCGTCGGAGACCTGATCGCCGTGCCGGTCACCGGCGCCTACACCTATGCGCTGAGCAACAACTACAACGGCGCGCGCCGCCCGCCGGTGGTCTTCGTCCGCGACGGCGCGCACCGTGCAGTGGTGCGCCGCGAGACGTACGCCGACCTGATGCGCCGGGATCTGCCGTAGCGGCGCAGCCGGCCGATGCGGACTGTTCCCCTGCCCCGACTGATCAGGGCAGGGGACCGGACCGGCTGCGGGAACAGGCTTCCGGCCGGCAGCAGTTGGACCACCACCCGCGAGGGCTGATCCCGCACCCCCGACCGCGGGGGCGGGGCTGTCACTCCACCGCGGACGCCAGACTGAGGACCGGCGCCGCCTGGTCGGTGAGCTGGTGCAGCTGGTTCAGCTCGCTCAGGCGGTTCACCCCGGCCAACTGGTCCTTCACCCTGGGCAGCCGGCCCGCGTACGGCGCGGGGATGCCGGTCGCGGCGACAGCGTCGAGTGCGCCGACCGGGTTCAGCTTCGAGTCGGCCCGCCCGGCGGCGCCGGCGGCGCTCGCCGACGACATGGCGAGACACGGAAGGGCGGCCGCCAGAGCGAGGCATGTGGCGATTCGTCGTGTTGAGGTCATACCTGTGCAAACGCGTCGATGTGCCGATGGACACGGCGCGGACTGGCCCCACTGTGCAGTGACCGACGCGTTCGGCGCTGCCGTGAAGCCACAAGGCCATGAGGTCGGCGCGGCCACAAGGCCATGGGCTCGGCGCTCCCGGGGCCCGGTGACCGAGCCGGTACGAACCGGCGTGCACGGCGCACTCAGTGCACCACGGCAGTCCCCGTTGGCACTCCGCGCGCCCTACCGACGGCCGAGGGCCGCCGTAATGATGAGCGGACCGCAAGGGATCCAGGCGACTCCGCGCATCTGCCCCCGGCAGATGACCACGCGGCGGAAGGAGTCCACGTTGCTACTTCTCATCTCCCCGGACAGCGTCGAAGAGGCCCTCGACTGCGCGAAGGCGGCGGAACATCTCGACATCGTCGACGTCAAGAAACCCGACGAGGGCTCGCTCGGCGCGAACTACCCGTGGGTCATCAGAGAGATCCGCGACGCGGTCCCGGCGGACAAACCGGTCTCCGCCACCGTGGGAGACGTGCCGTACAAGCCGGGCACAGTGGCCCAGGCGGCACTCGGCGCGGCTGTCTCCGGAGCCACCTACATCAAGGTCGGCCTCTACGGATGCACGACCCCTGATCAGGCCGTCGACGTCATGAGGGGAGTGGTGCGGGCGGTGAAGGAATACCGGCCCGACGCCTTCGTTGTCGCCTCCGGATACGCCGACGCCCACCGGATCGGATGCGTCAACCCGCTCGCACTGCCCGACATAGCCCTGCGCTCCGGCTCCGACGCGGCGATGCTCGACACCGCCGTCAAGGACGGAACCCGGCTGTTCGACCACGTTCCACCCGACATCTGCGGCGAGTTCGTCGGGCGGGCCCATGAAGCCGGTCTGCTCGCCGCCCTCGCGGGCAGCGTCAAGGCCGAGGACCTCGGCGTACTCCACCGCATCGGCACGGACATCGTGGGGGTGCGTGGGGCGGTCTGCGAGGGGGGTGACCGCAACGCCGGAAGGATCCAGCCGCACCTGGTGGCCGCCTTCCGGGCGGAGATGGACCGGCACGCCCGGGAACACACGGCCCCCGTCACCGCCGCGAGCTGAGCGCCGGTATGCCGATACATCACCCCGGGCCCGCGCCCGCGCCCCCCGGCGAGCGTTTCGCCGTCCTCGACCCGGCAACGGGCGAGCCTTTCGACGAGGCTCCCGACCAGCGGCCTGACGCGTTGGACGCCGTCGTGGGCCGAGCCCACGAGGCCTGGCGCGGCTGGCGGTCCGACCCCGCCGCCCGTACGGTCGCGCTGCGCGCGGCAGCCGACGCCGTGGAGGCGGCCGGTGCGGACCTCGCTCCCCTGCTCACCCGTGAACAGGGCAAACCCCTGGCCGAGTCGTACGCGGAGATCGCCCGGACAGCGGCCCGGCTGCGCTACTTCGCCGGGCTCGAAGGCCCCGGGCCCCAGCCGATCACCGACGGACGGCCGGTGCGCGGCGAGATCCGCTGGCGACCGCTCGGGCCCGTCGCGGCCATCGTCCCCTGGAACTTTCCCCTGCAACTCGCTGCCGCGAAGTTCGCGCCCGCGCTCGCCGCCGGCAACACGGTGGTGCTCAAACCCTCTCCGTACACCCCTCTCGCCACCCGGCTGCTGGGTTCCGTCATCTCCGCCGTCCTCCCCGACGGCGTACTGACGGTCGTCACCGGTCACGAACCACTCGGCGCACGTCTCGTGTCCCATCCGGGGATCCGCCATGTCACCTTCACCGGCTCGGTCCCCACCGGCCGGGCCGTTGCGGGCGGCGCGGCGGCCTCGCTCGCCCGCGTCACCCTGGAGCTCGGCGGAAACGACGCGGCCGTCCTGCTCGACGACGTGGACGTCGAGTCGATCGCGGACCGGCTGTTCTGGGCGGCGTTCCGCAACTGCGGCCAGGTCTGCATGGCGGTCAAGCGCGTCTACGCCCCGGCCCGCCTCTACCCCCGGGTGATCGAGGCCCTCGCGGAGCGCGCGAAGACCGTCGCGGTCGGAGCGGGCCTCGCCCCGGACACCCAGCTGGGCCCGGTCAACAACGCCCCCCAGCTGGCCCGGGTCGAGACCTGCACGGCGCAGGCCCTGACAGCCGGTGCCCGAGCCGTCGCGGGGGGCCACCGGCTGGACCGGCCCGGGTACTTCTTCGCCCCGACGATCCTGGCCGATGTACCACCCGACAGCCCGGTGGTGACGGAGGAACAGTTCGGGCCCGTACTGCCGGTGCTGCCGTACGGGAACCTCGACGAAGCCGTCGAGGCGGCCAATGACACCGGCTTCGGACTGGGCGGCTCGGTATGGGGCACCGACCTCGACCGGGCCGCAGCGGTGGCCGACCGGCTGGAGTGCGGAACAGCCTGGATCAACCACCACGCCGAACTCTCCCTCGCCCAGCCCTTCGCGGGCATCAAGGAGAGCGGCGTCGGCGTCGCGGGCGGGCCCTGGGGGCTGTACGGAAACCTCAGACCCTTCGTCGTGCACCGCCCGGAGGAGGCGTGACGATGAGATTCGGCGCGGCCGTACTGCGCGCGTACGAGAGCCCGTTCACCGTCGAGGAGGTGATCCTCCACTCGGGACCGGCCGAGGACGAGGTCCTGGTCAGGATCGCGGGCTGCGGGATGTGCCGGACCGATCTCGCCGTCCGCGGCTCGTCCGGCCGCTCGCCGCTGCCCGCGGTGCTCGGCCATGAAGGGGCCGGGACCGTGGTGGAGACGGGCGGCCCGCACACCGGTCTGAGCACCGGCGACCATGTCGTGCTGAGTTTCGACTCCTGCGGCCACTGCCGTAACTGTATGGACGCGGCCCCCGCTCACTGTGACTCCTTCGCCGCGCTGAACCTCTTCGCGGGCCGCAAGGAGAACGCCGCACGGTTCACCGACGCGGCCGGGGGCGAACTGGCCCCCCGGTGGTTCGGTCAGTCCTCGTTCGCCGAGTACGCGGTCGTCCCGGCCCGCAACGCCGTCAGGGCCGACCCCGCGCTCCCCGTCGAACTGCTCGGACCGCTCGGCTGCGGCTTCCTCACCGGCGCCGGAGCGGTCTTCAACTCCTTCGGCGCCGGGCCCGGCGACACCCTCGTCGTCCTCGGCGCGGGAGCGGTGGGCCTGGCCGCGGTGATGGCGGCGGGCGCCGCCGGAGCAGTGACGGTCGCCGTCGACCGGCACCCCGAACGGCTGGCGTTCGCCGAACGGTTCGGCGCCGTCCCGCTGCACGCTGCATCGGCCGACCTGCCCGGCCGCATCCGGCGGCTGACCGACGGCGGCGCCCAGTACGCCCTCGACACCACCGCATCCGCCCGGCTGATCAACGACGCGCTGCTGGCCCTGCGCCCGACCGGCCATCTCGGTCTCGTGGCCCGGCTCCGTACCGTGCTGCCGCTCGAACCCGGGGCACTCGACCGGGGCAGGAGGATCTCCCACATCTGTGAGGGGGACGCGGTGCCGGGACTGCTGATTCCACGGCTGACCCGGCTGTGGCAGGCCGGACGGTTCCCCTTCGACGAACTGATCCGTACGTATCCGCTCGCCGCCGTCAACGAGGCCGAACGCGACTGCGAAGCGGGCCGTGTGGTCAAACCCGTCCTGATCCCCGAAGGAAAGAGCGGATGAGTGAGGCGTACGGCCCCGTCGGTCGCCGGCCGCCCCGTCGGGCGCTCCGCGCCGAACAGCACACCCCCGGCTGCGGCCTCGCGCGTCCACCGTCCGCAGTTCGCCGCCGCCCCATCCCGTACAGCTCACCGTTGGTGGTCCCAGCCCGCCCGAAGGAGGACACGTGGTCGGCACAACGCAGCGCAACACCGGTGTGGAAGGCGTGGAAGGAGGCGTGGGTCTGACCGCTCTTCTGGTCGCGGCGGCACGGGCGATCGAGACCCACCGCCACGACACCCTGGCCCAGGACGTCTACGCCGAGCACTTCGTGCTCGCCGCGCCGGCGTGCGCCGGCTGGCCGGTCCGTATCCAGCAGGTCGCGGGAGGGGACACGAACCCGCTGTGGGGACGGTTCGCACGCTACTTCGGTCTGCGGACAAGGGTCCTCGACGACTTTCTCCTCAGCTCCGTGCACACCGGAGGCGCCCGACAGGTGGTCCTGCTCGGCGCGGGGCTGGATTCGCGGGCGTACCGGCTCGACTGGCCTCCCGGCTCCGTGATCTACGAGATCGACCGGGAAGGCGTACTGGCGTTCAAGCACAAGGTGCTCGACGGACTGTCGGCCGCCCCGAAGGCGGGCCGGGTCCCCGTCCCGGTCGATCTGCGCGCCGACTGGGCCGGAGCCCTGGCCGACGCGGGCTTCGACCCGGCCGCGCCGAGCGTGTGGCTCGCCGAGGGGCTGATGTTCTACCTGCCGGCCGCCGTCGAGACCGACCTCATCGACAGGGTGGCCCGACTGAGCGCGCAGGGGAGCGCCCTGGCATTCGAGGTCAAGCTCGACAAGGACCTGCTGGAATACCGGGACAGCCCCCTCTACACGGCGACGGCCCAGCAGATTGGCATCGACCTGCTCAACCTCTTCGACAGGCAGCCGCGACCCGACTCCGCCGGTGATCTGACGGGCAGAGGCTGGTCCGTATCGGTCCACACCCCCTTCGACTTCACCCGCCGTCACGGACGCGGACCGCTGCCCGAGGAGAACGACGCCCTGGCAGGCAACCGTTGGGTGTTCGCGGACAAGCCCCGGCGGTAGCGGGCGGCGGACCCCTCACCCTTCCGGGCGGGGGCTGCCGAGGAACTCCGCTGTGGGCCGCCGTAGATCGAAGGGAGCCCAGCCCGGACTGCCGGTGCGGGCGAACGCCGCCCAGGCCCCGTGCACCCGGGCTGCGAGTCCCGCAGGAGCGGGGTCGGGGCCGAGCAGGCGGGACTGGCCGTGCAGCCAGGGTGCGTCGGCGATGTCGAACACGAAGGGCAGCTCAACGGTATGGGCAGCGCCAAGGCGCCCGTCCAGGGCTGTCGAGCCGTATCCGAACTCGTAGAGGTGCGTACGGCCGCCCGAGATCCGTGCGTGGGCCCGAGCCATGCGCGCCGTACCGGCCGTGAACAGCACCTCCCCGAGCATCGCGGAGCGCAGCTCGCCCGGTGTCGCTTCCGGCCGCGCCGTGCGGTGCGCGGCGAGGGCGGCATCCGGGTCCGGATGGACCCGGGCGGCGAGGGCGGACAGGTCGGCCTCCGTGGTGGACTCCAGGCCGCCCTGCGGTACGACGTACAGGTGCCCCTCTGCGGAGTTGGTGCCGATGAGCAGATCGACGCCGGCGGCCGGACCGTCGGCGAGGCTGTCGGCCGGCTGGGCGGGCAGGACCAGGCCGAACGGGCTGAGCCCGGCCAGCGGGTCCGTCGCGGTACGGGTGCGCAGATCGAGGCCGGCCAGTGCGGGCAGGACCGCGAGGAAGTGCTCGTCCGGGACCGGGGCGAACGCTTCGGCGGTCGGCTCGACGCCCAGCGCGGCCGCCGCCGCGGCGGTCACCCGCCCCGCCTGCTCCGGGGTGAACGCACCGGTGCCGGTGCCACTCTGCATGACCGCCCGGCGGAACAGGCCGCCTGCCTCCGGTGCCGCGAGCAGCGCGCCGGTGAGCGTGGCGCCCGCCGACTGGCCGAAGACCGTGACGTTGCCGGGGTCGCCGCCGAACACCGCGATCGTCGCCTGCACCCAGCTGAGCGCGGCGAGCACATCGAGCAGCCCGCGGTTGGGCGGGGCACCCGCCAGATCGAGGAACCCGGGGATGCCGAGTCGGTAGTTCACCGTCACCAGCACGACGCCGTCGCGGACGAAGGCGCTGCCGTCGTGGAGCGCGGCGCGGCTCGACCCGGTGACGAACCCGCCACCGTGCACGAAGACCATGACGGGGCGTCTGGCGCCGTCAGCGGCAGGCGTGTGCACATCGACGGTCAGGTACTCGTCGCCGGGCACCCAGCCCGGACCGAAGTAGGGGGACATGTCGAGCCGGCCGAAGTCGCGGGACGGCTGCGGAGCCGTGGGCGCGGGCCGCGTGGCGTCCCGTACACCGGCCCAGCCCGGGTGGGGGTCCGGCGGTGCGAAACGGCCGGCGCCGGTCGGCGCCGCAGCGTAGGGGAGGGCGCGGTAGCGCTCACCGGATCCGTCACGGACGCCGCGCACGGTGCCCGCGGGGGTTTCGGCCAACGGTTCTGTCTGCTGGAGCACGGGAGACTCTTCCTCTCGGGTGGGGGACCTCTCGGGTGGCGGGATCAGGACATACGGGAGAAGGCGGCCCACTCCTTGACCGTGAACCTCGACCCGTCGCGGGCGACCTGCGCGGCGCCGTGGCCGCCGAAGTGCGCGGGGAAGACCAGCGCGTTGTCGTCGGCGGCATTTCCGAGCAGCCGGTGCCGGGTGGCCCGGGACTGTGCCGGATCCTCACAGAAGCAGGAGTTGGTCCCGGGCTCGGCGATCTGCAGCGCGGTATGCACGAGATCTCCGACGAAAAGGGCCCGGTCGCTGCCGGAGCGCAGGGTGAGCACGGACGAGCCGGGGGTGTGCCCGGGAGCGAGATCAAGACGCAGGTTCTTGTCGATCCGGTACGTCTCCTCCCACAGCCGGGTGAGTCCCGCCCGGTGGACGGGTGTGACACTGTCCTCGAAGACGTTCTGGTTCCCGCGGCCCAGTACGGACGTGTTCTCGTTGGCCGGGTTCCAGAAGTCGAAGTCCCGACGGTTCATCAGATACGTGGCGTTGGGGAAGGTCGGCACCCAGTCCCGGCCGTCGAGGCGGGTGTTCCAGCCGACATGATCGACATGCAGATGGGTGTTGATCACAATGTCGATGTCCTCGGGCCGCAGCCCGGCAGCGGCGAGCCGGCCGAGGTAGTCCGTGTCCAGCCGGCTCCACACCAGTGCGTAGGGGCGGTCCTTGTGGTTGCCCACACCGGTATCGACAAGAATGGTGCGCCCCTCGCTGCGCAGCAGCCAGGACTGGATCGCCGAATGGCACTCGTCCGTCGCCGGGTGCCAGAAGTCGGGTGCCAGCCAGTCGAGGTTCCCCTCCCACGAACTGTGGGAGCTGTCCGGGAAGAACTGTGCCGGGGACATCCCGACCGGGCCGTAGAACTCCTTGATACGGGTGACGGTGACGTCGCCAAGGATGAGCTGCTCCGGGTTCTGATCCATACGTCTGTCCTCGGGTCCGGGGGATGTGACCGAATGAGACCGAGCCTGGGACCGCGGACCGCCACGCACCACTCCCGGCTTGTCCTACCCCTCGCAGGGTGTGGCCGGGATCCGGCCGCGCACGAATACTGGGGTCATGAGCGATCCCGGCCCACTCGGCGTCTTCCTCCAAGCCCGGCGGGCGCGGCTGCGCCCCGCGGATGTCGGCCTGCGCGACCTCGGGCCCCGCAGACGGGTGGCCGGACTCCGGCGCGAGGAACTGGCCCAACTGGCCGGCGTCAGCGTCTCGTACTACACACGGCTGGAGCAGGGCCTGTCCCGCGGGGCCTCGGCCGAGGTACTCGACGCGATCGCCCGCGCTCTGCTGCTCGACGACCATGAGCGCGAGCACGTCGGCCGGCTCGCCGGCGCCGCCCGCCACACGCCCCGGGTGCGCCGCCCGCGCCCCGAGAGGCTCGCCGGCGAAACCCGCGACCTCCTCCGCGCCGTCGACGGCGTCCCGGCGCTCGTGCTCGGCCGCCGTACGGACGTACTGGCCTGGAACACCCTGGGCCACGCCCTGCTGGCCGGCCACCTGGACCCGCTCGGCCCGCAGGACCCGGCGCGGCGCCCGAACATGACCCGCATGCTGTTCCTGGACCCGCACTGCCGGGAGCTGTACGCGAACTGGAAGCCCAAGGCCCGCGCAGTGGTCGGCAACCTGCGCATCGCCGTCGGCAGACACCCGGACGACCCGCTGCTCGCGGAGCTGATCGGCGAACTGACCATGAAGAGCCCGGAGTTCGTCGCCCTGTGGGCGGACCACCGGGTGACGCCCTGCGACGCCGCCTCCTACGAGCTGCACCACCCCGTCGTCGGCAGGGTGACGGTCACACAGCAGACACTCTCCATCGCCCGTTCACCGGACCAGATGCTCATCGTGTGCACCACCCCCGCCGGATCCTCGTCCGGCCAGGCCCTCACGCTGCTCCGGCAGATGAGCGGCAGCCGGGCCCCGCACACGGACAACGACGGCCCGGGCGCCGTCGCCACCGCGAGGGCGGCCCGGCAGGACTGAGGCAGTGCGGTGAAACCGCACGATGACCACGGAGCCCTCAACGGCCCACGACAACCCCAACCCACGGGCAGTCAGGGACAGTCAGTCCCCGAAGCCCATTGTGGAAAAAGGTATTTCGTGACCTCTCGAAGGGGTCGCTACGGTCGGATTCATGGATAGGAATTTTCGGACGGCCGAAGAACTCACGACCGCCCTGCGTGCCGGTGAAGTGACCTCGGAAGAACTGACCGACCAGGCGATCGCCCGTATCGAGCGGGAGGACAAAGCGGTCAACGCGATCTGCGTGCCGGACTTCGACCGTGCACGGGAGGCCGCGAGCCGCGCCGACCGGGCCCGCGCCCGCGGTGAGGACCGGCCCCTGCTCGGTATCCCGGTAACGGTCAAGGAGTGCTACAACATCGCCGGGCTGCCCACGACCTGGGGCATGCCGCCCCACCGCGGCCATCTGCCGGCCGAGGACGCGGTGCAGGTGTCCCGGCTCAGGAACGCGGGCGCGGTGGTGCTCGGCAAGACCAATGTGCCTTTTGGGCTGCAGGACATACAGAGCTTCAACGACATGTACGGGACCACCAACAACCCGTGGGATCACAGTCGTACGCCGGGCGGCTCGTCCGGTGGATCGGCGGCGGCCCTGGCGTCCGGATTCGGCGCCCTGTCCATCGGCTCCGACCTCGCAGGCTCGTTGCGCACCCCCGCGCACTTCTGCGGCATCTACGCCCACAAGCCGACGCTCGGCCTGGCGGCGCCCCGCGGCATGACGCCCCCCGGCACGCCGGCGCTGCCGGCCGACCTCGACCTCGCCGTCGTCGGCCCGATGGCACGCAGCGCCCGCGACCTCACGCTTCTGCTCGATGTCATGGCCGGACCGGACCCCCTGACGCTCGGTGTGGCACACGAGGTGAGACTGCCACCCGCACGTCACGACCAGCTCCACGGCTTCCGGGTCCTGGTCCTCGACCAGCACCCGTTGATCCCGACCGGGTCCGCTGTGCAGGCGGGCGTGAACCGGGTGGCCGACGCGCTCCTGGACGGCGGCGCACGTGTGGAGCGGCGGAGTCCGCTCCTGCCAGACCTGGCCGAAGCCGCCGTCCTCTATACACAGTTGCTGTTCTCAAGCTCCGTCGCACGCTTTCCCGTCGGCTCGTACGAGCAGCTGCGGGCCAGGGCCGCCGCACTGAGCGCCGACGACCGGAGCCTGGAAGCCGCACGGCAGCGGGCCATGGTCTTCACCCACCACGACTGGCTCCAGGCGGACAGCCGCCGCGAACTCCACCGGCAGGCCTGGCGGCGGCTCTTCACCGAGTTCGACGCCGTGGTGTGTCCCGTCACGCCCACCCCCGCCTTCCCGCACGACCACAACCCCGCAGTGGACAAACGCCGGATCGACATCGACGGCGTCGATTACCCGTACTTCGACCAGCTCGTCTGGGCCGGTCTGCCCACCATGCCCGGCCTGCCCGCCACCGCCATACCGACGGGCGTGTCTCCCGGGGGACTCCCGGTGGGAGTGCAGCTCGTCGGCCCGATGCACGAGGACCGCACCCCGCTGCGCCTTGGCGAACTGCTCGAAGAGAGGATCGGAGGATTCCAGGCACCGGGGCCGGCTGCCCGGCCCTGACCAGGACCGTGCCTGGCGGGCAGCGTGTTCTCCACTCTGCCGCGATGCGCCCGGGACATCACCAGGCTGTACTCGTCAACGCCAGTCCGACCATGAGCCCGAAATAGGCGAGAACCGCCGGCAGACAAATGAGGAGCAGAAGCCGGCCGGCCAGGATGGCCCACAACGCCACACCCCGGCCGTCCTTCGCCGGCAGCCGGCGGCCCCGGAAGCGGGGCGCCGGCTATGGGCCGCGGGATGTGCGTCATGGCGGCGCGAATGGAGACAGAGGTAAGTGACGGCCCGCGATCCCCATATCGAAGTTGCGGGGGAGCCGGACGGTGCGCAGCATGGTGAGCAGTGGATCCCCCCTCCCTCTGCCGTCCGATGGCCCGGCCGGTCGGCCCGCGGAAGGTCGTCGGCGCGGGGAATCGAGCGGGCTGCACAGGCGGAGCTGCCGCACCGCAGGCGATGTCCGGCTCGGACGACGGGGGCGCCACGGAAGATCGGTCACGCCCTGAGGTGTCCGACACCGCAGAGCAAAGGGACTGCCGATATGGACACCAGGCAAACCCAGTAAGCCGCACCCCCCTGGTCCCGGTTACGCGTCGAGGACTGGGGAGATACCGGAGGTACCCGGGAGGCGCTGCACGTGCGGGCCCAGAACGTCGGCAAGTTACGACTGGCACACACCCGTTCTCCACCACTGGTGGCCGGTGACTCTCTACCCCAGCCCGCAGGGGCCGACCACCTCCGCTGTTCGATCTCTGTGGACCGGCCGGGAAGAGGGCCGCCGCTCACGGGCCGCACACACCAGCCGACCGATAGACGCCACTCCCAGAGGAAGGTCTGCCCGATGCCTGAGGAAAGTTTCCCCGCCCCCGAGTCCGGAATGCTTCTCAGCTACTTCCTCACCGTCGCTGACGTGCCCCGCTCACGGACCTTCTACACCGAGGTCTTGGGCGGAGAACTGGTACTGGCCGAGAACCCGTGCACCGTCCGGCTTGCGAACAGCTGGCTCATCATGAATCCGGGTGGTGGTCCCACTCCGGACAAGCCCGGGATTACTCTGCATCCGCCGGATGACCGGAGTGCTGCGACATGTTTTCTCAATATTCGTGTGGCTGACATTCAGGCTGTTTATGAGGAGTGGAGCGCGAGGGGGGCGGATTTCATTACCGAGCCGATTGACCGGAAAGCGGAGATTCGCTGTTATCTCCGTGACCCTGACGGCTATCTGATCGAGCTGGGGCAGGCCACTGGCATGCTCCGTGGTATCTATGCTGACCCCGCTCCCGAGCCCGGAGCGGCACACGATTGAGCAGCGGGCGGCGGTCTTGGCCAGTCGGCAATCGACGCCGGGGTGAGCTTGTGGGCTCAGCCCAGTGTGTCCATGAGGGCAGTGATGTAGGCGTCGAGCCGTTCCTCCAGTGCCCGCGTCGTCAGCTCTGTCCTGCCGGCCTCCTGCCACGGCCGCGCCACCTGCCGCACTTCTTCCGAGCTTGCCAGCGCGTCCCGTACCTGCCAGTACAGCCGGTCGCCCCGCGCTGCGGCCAGTACCCCGCCGGCCTCCTCGTACGCCTCGGTGAACCGCAGACCCCACGCGGGGCCGTGCAGCAGTGCGAGAACGGTCGAGCAGTGCGCCACATCGAGATCCACCGGGCCCCAGGAGGCCGCCGCCCAGTCGACGACCCCGGTGATCGGGGCATCGGCCGAGGGTGAGGTCGGCTGCTCGAACAGCACGTTGCCGGGCTGGAAGTCCCGGTGCAGGAACCGCCCTTCGTACGGCGGCGCGGGCTTGCGGATCACGTCGATCGCCGCAGCCCATAGCCTCGCGTCGGCGCCCCTGGGAACGACGACGGTGTCGGCGGTCGTCAACGCCACGTACTCGGGGGGCGGTTCGGCGGGACGTAGCGCATGGATCGCCACGAGCTGGCGGGCCAGCCGGGGGATGCGGGTCTCCAGTCCCTCGTCGCCCAGGACCGTGCGGCCTGCCAGATGGGTCATCAGGAGCGAGGGATACGCACAGTGCGCTGCGCTCGAATCGACCGCGACCAGTCCGGGAGCCGGCACATCGGTCCCGGTGAGCAGGGTCAGGGCGCCGGCCTCCCGCCCCAGCCAGTCCACGGCGTGCTGCACGGAGCCCGGGTCGGTGAAGCTCCGCAGGACCAGGTGACGGGTGGCTCCGCTGCGCGTGGTGATGGTCAGCCTCCGCACGTCGGCTGTGATGCCGCCGTGCAGAGGCTCGGCTCGGACGATCCGCTCGCCGGTCTCCAGGTGCCGGTTCGCCCAGGCCAGGGTTTCCGGGCGGACGGCGGCCGCCTCATCGTGGTGGGTCATCCCGCCACCTCACCATCGGGGCGGCGGCCCGCGCAAAGGCCTTTTC
Source organism: Streptomyces sp. NPDC054757 (assembly GCF_053612185.1). Classification (NCBI taxonomy): domain Bacteria; kingdom Bacillati; phylum Actinomycetota; class Actinomycetes; order Kitasatosporales; family Streptomycetaceae; genus Streptomyces; species Streptomyces sp. NPDC054757. The sequence continues at coordinate 12,107 of NZ_JBSHBW010000036.1, read as the reverse complement.
TGCGGGGGCGGGGGGAGCCGACGGGGCGGGTCTCCGGGGCTGCGGCTACTTCCGGACGGGGCACACCCCCGGGGAGGCAACCGTGTTGTACTGCGGGGCCGCCTGCGCCGTCGTCACGTTCTTGCTGCCGAGCTGGTTGAGGATCTCGTCGGAGAGGAGATCCTGCTGGCCCTTGAGGGCGTCGGCGACGCCGGTGTCCTTCGGGAAGACCATCTCCGCCGCGATGTTGTCCTGCACGATGCGGGCCAGATTGTCGAGCGCGGTGAAGACCGGGTCCGCCGGCGGCTCCAGGCCGGGCAGGTCGATCAGGTGGGTGGCGACCTTCGCCGCGTTCATGCAGTCCTTGATGATGATGGTGTTCTGGTTGAGCACGCTGGTGGTCCACTGTGAGATCACCACGCAGTACAGATCGGCCCAGGCCGTCTCGCCGACCTTGGCACGCCAGGTCTTCATGGTGTCCTGCACGCCCTTGATCTGGGCCTGTGAGGCATGTTCCATGTTGGTGCGGATGGCCGGGTAGACGCTGGCGGAGAACTGCTCGAACGACGCCATGTCGAAGTGCTTCGCGGCGACCGATGCCTTGATGAACGCCAGGGCGCCGTCGAGGATCGCGGCGCATGACGTCTGCAACGCGGCCGGCAGTCCGGCGGACGGCAGGTTCTGGCGGGCGGTGGAGAGCTTGGCGGCGTACGCCTTCAGCGGCTCGATCCACGCGGTGGACGTGTCGTCGTTGTAGGCGACCATCATCAGGTCGTGCGGGTCGATGCGCTCCGCGTTCGGCAGGTTCGGGATCTTGTCCGCGAGGTATGAGGCGATCACCGAGAAGACGCCGAGCGGGGTGTGGGCGATGGACTTCGCCAGCTCGAAGGTCTGGGCCACCGGGTTGACGGACTCCTGCCCGTCTTTGGTGACAAGCGTGAACCGGCCGCCCTTGGCGTCGTTCTGCACGACGACCACCGGGGAGAGATGCTTGATCAACTCGGCTTTCAGCGTCGCGTAGTTGGTGCGCATGCCCGCGTTGACGACGAACATCGACTCGCGGGCCTGCTCCTGGGTGACCGCAGCGGTGGTCACGGTGCCCGCCGTCGAGGTGTTCGCGGCACTCGGGGCTGCCGAGTAGCCGAGCAGGGCGGCAGTTCCGACTCCCGTAGCGCTGCCTATGAATCCTCTGCGCGTAGCCATCTTCGTTTTCTCCATGGGGATATCGAGTACGGATTGCTGGAGTGCGGGGGGCTCTGAGACATGGGGGAACCTTCAGTTGGGGGGATGGGGGGGATGGGGGGGATGGGGGGAACGGGGGGAATTGGGGGGCGAGGGGTGCCGTGGGGAGAGAGCGTGCGAGTTCCCTCCCCACCGCGTACAGAGGGCTGGGCGTTACTTGAGATCGCGTTACTTGAGATCGCGTTGCTTGGGCACCACGACGCCGAAGCGGTCCTGGACGGTGGCGAGCGCGGCCTCGTGCACCTGGGCGGCGGGGATGCCGCGGGGGTTGCCCTTGAGGGGGAGAGGGCGGGTCGCCGAAGCGTCGCCGATCACGGTCGGGCGGTAGCCGTTGTAGACGGCGCCCTCGGTGGTGAACAGGGTGCACATGTGGGTCATGAAGCCGGCGATGATGACGTTCTTGCGGCCGGTCCTCTTGAGTTCCGCGTTGAGGTTCGTGTCGTGGAAACCGTTGGGGACGGCCTTCTCGACGACGGTCTCGCCCTTGGCCGGCTTGAGTGCGGGGATGATCCGGCCCGCTTTCGACTTGAGGTCGTAGCCCTTCTCCACGATGTGGATGACCGGGGTGTGCGCCTTGCGGGCCCGGTCGAGGAGAGCCTTGGTGTTCTTGACCGCTTCGCGCCAGCCGGTGAGCTCCATCGTGCCCCCGGTGTAGACGTTCTGATAGTCGACCAGGACCAGCGTGGCGTCCGAGAGCTTCGCCGGGGTCTCGTCCTGTTTCGTCAGCTGCCGCAGCGTGGTCGTGTCCTTGGCGTAGTCCTTCTCGTGGCTCTTCCGGGGGCTGCTCTGGTCGTGCCGGCCGTGGCCGTCGGCGCGGGTGGCGGCTTCGGAGCTTCCGCCGCACGCTGTCATGGTGGCGGCGAGGACGGTGGCCGCGCCCAGTGCGGCGGCCGGGCGGAGCAGCTTGGGCTTCATCGGGTGATCTCCTTCTGCGTCGCGACCACGACTCCGTACAGGTCCGCGATGGTGGCGAGGGCGCTGTAGTGGACCTGGCAGGCGTCGAGGTCGGTGCCCGCGACCGGAAGTGAGCGAGTGGCGGTGGCCTCGGCGACGACGGTGGGACGGTTGCCGTTCAGGAATGCGCCTTGGGCGGTGAACGTCACGCACATGTGGGTCATCCAGCCCGCGATGATGACGTCCTGGCCCTCCTTGAGGTGGGTGTCCAGGTCGGTGCCGACGAAGGCGTTCGGGGCCTGCTTCACGACGACGGGTTCGTCCTCGAAGGGCGCGACCCGGGGGTGGATCCGGCCGATCTCGGCTCGGATGTCGTACGGGGTGCCCTCGCCACCGTCGTTGATGACGTGCACGACCTTGGTGCCGGCCTCGCGGGCCCGTGCCAGCAGCTGCGCGGCGGCGTCGAGGGACTTCTCCCAGCCGTCGAGTTCCATGACTCCCTGGGTGTAGGTGTTCTGGAAGTCGATGAGGATCAGCGTCGAGCCGGCCAGCTTCGCGGGCGCCTGGTCGAAGCCGTTGAGCTCGCGCAGCGTGGTTCGGGACATGGGTGTACCGCCTTAGGAATTACGGGGGAGGGAGGCAGTCCGGGGTGTTCCGTCGGGCTGCGTCAGTAACGCTATGGACCCAGCGCTACGTCGGCAATGACGTCTAACATGCAGATACCGACACACCGACCGCGGCCTGTCGGCCAGACTCAGGGGGCCCCGTGCCAAACACAGTCACCGGCACCGGCATGGGTGCGGGCAGGCGGCTGATCGTCATCGTGCTCTTCGAGGGCGTCGACCTGCTCGACGTCACCGGCCCGCCGGAGGTGTTCTCACTCGCCCTGCGCGAGACCGACGAGGCGGCGGGCTACCAGGTCGTACTCGCCGCGGAGAACAGGGGACCGGTCACCACGGGCGCGGGCGTACGCATCCTGCCCGATGTCACTTTCCAGGAGGTGGCGGAGGGCGGGATCGACACGCTCATCGTGCCCGGGGCGGTGGAGGTCGATGGGGCGGGACGGGTGCATCCGCTGGTCGACCCGGCGCTCGTGGCCTGGGTGAAGGTGCTCGCCGCTCGGGCGCACCGGGTCACGTCCGTGTGTGTGGGGGCGCATCTGCTGGCCGCTGCCGGGCTCCTCGACGGCAAGCGCGCCACCACCCACTGGTCGACCGCGCGACAACTGGCCGCCGATCACCCGGCGGTGCGGGTCGATGCCGATCCGATCTTCATCCGCGAGGGCCAGGTGTGGACGGGTGCGGGGATCAGTGCCTGTCTGGATCTGTCGCTGGCGCTGATCGCGGACGATCTCGGTGAGGCGGTCGCTCTGCGGGTGGCCCGCCAGCTGGTGATGTACCTCAAACGCCCCAGCGGGCAGAGCCAGTTCAGCGTCCCGCTGGAGCAGGTCTCCACGACGCGCCGTATCGAGGACCTGCGTCACCACATCCTGCGCCGCATCGCGGAACCGCTGACGGTCGTCGATCTGGCCGAGTACGCGCACGTGAGCGACCGGCACCTCACCCGCCTGTTCAAGACCGAACTGGGCCTGACCCCGCACGCGTACATCGAGTCCGTCCGCGTGGAGAAGGCCCGCCATGAGCTGGAGTCCTCCGACGCCACGCTGGAACGCGTCGCCGCCGTCTGCGGGTTCGGGACGGTGGACACGCTGGTACGTGCGTTCAGGCGCCGCCTGAACACGACACCGACGGAGTACCGGCGCCGGTTCCGGGTGCCCTTGGCACCGTGATACCGGGCGGTTTCGGCGCCACGGCACGAGGGGGACGGCTCGGACTCGGCGGCCGGGGGAAGGGGATCCGGCGCGGCTGGGTTCAGCGCTGTGGTCCGGGGGGTGTGAGCAGTGCAGCGAGGCGGTGGGTGTCTGTGAGATAGCGGTCGTAGGGAAAGCCTGCCCCGAGAAGGGCGGACCGGAGTTCTTCTTCCAGTGGTTTGCCTTCGGCCTGGAAGGTGTTCTGGCCTGTCGGTGTGAGGGAGACCAGGCGCCGGCGCCGGTGGGCGGGGTCGGTGTTGATCGTTACGTAGCCTTCCGCCTCCAGCGGGCGCAGGGCGCGGCTGATGGCGGGATCGGACAGAGAGAGGGCTCCGGCGAGCTCGTGCTGGGTAGCCGGCTGGATCTCTTCGAGGGTGCCAAGGAGCCGTAGCTGGCTGGGCGTGAGGCGCTGTTCGGGGCCGGAGCGGCGCCGGGCTGCGTCGTTCATCAGCATGACTACGCGGTAGAGGAGTTCTGCCAGTCCTTCGTCCATGGGTTCACCCTACCGGATACTTGCAACGTTAATATTAACCATGCAACACTCAAGGCCATGGACACTCTCCCCTACGCGGTGCGGACCGCGTTTCCGCTTCTCTTCATGCTGGTGCCCGCTCTCGGAGCGCTGCTGAGCTGCCGCCGCCGCGACCCGGGCCGGCCGGCGGCGGAAATCTGGCAGCGCTGGTGGGCCGTCGGCGCCCTCGGCATCGGCAGCCTGTGGATCACGCTGTCGTTCTTGGCGGTCCCGCAGGCCATGGCCGACACCATCGGCTTCGCCCACTCGCCGTTCCAGTTCGAGATCGCCTTCGCCAACCTCGGCCTTGCCGTGCTGGGTTTCCGAGGCGCGTCCGCGTCGCCGCGCGAGCGCCTCACGAGCGGGCTGGCGGCCGCCGCGTTTCTGTGGGGGGCGGTGATCGGCCACGTCTACCAGTGGTTCGCCCACGGCGACCACGCCGCGGGGAACACGGGCGGCATCCTGGCCAACGACGTCCTCATTCCCGCCGTCATGATCGCCCTGGCAGCCCGCGACCTCCGCCGCACAGGTTCCGGCCACGGCCGGGCCACCCGCCGTCCGGCAGTCTGACGGCTGCCGGACTCCGCCTGCCGGATCTTGCTTACCGGGCAGGCGGCGTCGTACTCCGAGGCGGGGAAGCCCCTCCAAGAACTCCCGACTGAATGAGCGTTCCAGCGAGAAGTCGGTCTCCCGGTGGAGTGCGCCGGCTCGGGCGGATGTTTCCAGCCCCTCGGCAAGGGCTGCCGGGTCAGCGCCGGGCAGCAGGTCCACTGAAAGGCAGGTCCCCTGAAACCACTCGTGTGGCAGGGCAACTTCTTGGTTTGAGATGTTGCGAATGGGGCCTGGTGGGGGAGTACCTGTCTTATGACACTGAGCCGTCGGTCCTTCATACGTTCAACAACTGCTGTTTCGGGTGCTGTTCTTGTATCGGGAGGGGGTGTCGCACGGGCTGAGGTTCCGTTGCGTCGGGCCGTTGCCCCTGCGGGCAGCGGAGCGCCGGCCGACTGGATGGGAGGCTTGCCCGACGGGTTGTCCCTGCTGCGGATGACCATCCCGGGTACCCACGATTCGTGCTGTACCGACCCTGCCAAGGGCACCGAGTGGTCACACACCCAGAACTGGGGGATCACCGAACAGCTCCAGCGGGGCATCCGGTTTCTGGATCTACGGGCGAACGGTCTCGAGGGGCATCTCGACGACTCGTTCGGGATGTACCACGCGGGGTTCTACCAGGGCATCACCTTCGATGAAGTGCTGGATCAGTGCAAGGACTTCCTGCGACAGCATCCGGGGGAGACGGTCGTGGTCCGGTTGAAGAAGGAGAGTGGTACGGACAACGACGTGGGCGCGCGTTTCAAGGATGTCCTGAACGTGTATCTCGACGCCAAGGGGTGGCGTCCGTCGTTTCTCCTGACGGACCGTGTGCCGTCGCTCGGTGAGGCGCGTGGCCGGATTGTTCTGATCGCCCAGTTCGACAATGACTGGCCGATTCTGCAGTGGCCCGGCGGGGACAACGATTTCCTGTCCAACCAGTGGTTCTCGCTCCAGGACATCTACCAGGGCCTGTCGCGCCCGTCTGCGAAGACGGGGAAGGTGATCCAACAGTTCGACAACGTGTCCGGGGACCAGGATTCGGGTTTGATGTATATCAACTTCACCAGTTACGCGGGTGGTGGCTGGCCCAAGGTCAACGCGGACGCGATCATGCCCGGGGTGCAGAGCTATCTGAATGCCCGCCTGGCGGACCGTACGCATCTGGGCATCGTTCCCATGGACTTCCCTGACTTCCACTCGGACACACTGCGCACTCTCATCGACTGGAACTGGCACTGATGCTGGGTGCTGGGTGCTGGGTGCTGGGTGCTGGGACAGGTTCATCCATGGATCCTGCCCCTTGCCCGGTCCTCGCCGGGACCTGAGTGAGTTCGGTCTGTGATGGTCCCGGGTGGTGTTGCTCAGGTAGCTGGTAGGAGGCCCCATGTCTGGAGGCTGTACGGTCGGCCCTTTTCCTCTCCGTTGATCAGCGGAATGTCTAGCTGGCTGAAGCCGGTCGTGGTTGCCACGGCGATGCTCGCGTGGTTTTCGGCCTCCAATTCCAGGATCACTTGTCCCACTCCGAGTTGATCGAAGGCATATGCACTCATCAGCCGCACTGCTCGTGCAGCCAGCCCCTGGCCGCGGTGCGCCGGCCCGATTACGTAGCCGATTTCTGCGCCTCTGGGCACGCGCCGAAGCATCACCTCGCCAAGTGGCCTGTGGCCATCGAGGGTAATGGCGAGCAGGATCGTCGTGCCCTCGCCCCGCATCTGCCGGTCCCGTTCCAGTCGTGCGCGGGCGGCTGTGTCGTCGAAGGGTGAGACGATCGGTGTCCAGTACGCGATGTCGGGATGGTCGAACAGGTCCGGCATCGCGGCGAGGTCTGATTCTGTCCAGTCGCGCAGGACGAGACCTTCACCTGTGATTTCGATCCCTTCGGGAAAGGATGAGGGGGTACTGCTCATGGGGAGGTGGGTCCTCTCTGGATCCGGGAGCGGGCAGGGCAGGATAACCGGGGGATTCGTCGTCGGTTTACTGGATTCGCGTGTGCTCGCGCTCCTCCTCGCCGGTACAGCCCCAGCCGATGCCGGCGGTCCCTGTACAAGCACGGGAGCAGGGGCTTCAACCCGGCGGGCAGATGTGACACACGCAAGGCAGTCGTCCTGTCCGAGGCGACCGTCGCCCCGCACAAGCTCCGTTGTGATCTGGCTGCCGTCACCGCCGGGCACCAAACCCTTCTCGGACTGGCTGTGGACTGCCCCTCCACCAGCGTCGTCTGCGTGCCCGCCTCCTGACAGAGGTCCGGCCCCCCAGGCCCGAAAGTCGGCTGTCGGCGGGAGCCGTGCGGGAAGCAGTACGAGGCCACGGCGGATGGTTTCTGCTGCCTGATCTTCACGGGCCTGTCGGAGTCTTCCTCCGATCGTCGCCCAACGACAGCCTGGCCCCCGGATCCTTCCCAGGGGTTGTCGATGCTGTGGGCCTGCACCTGTCGGGCCGGGCGAACTCGCTGGTCGGGTGTATTTACCTCCGAGGGAATTGGTTCGATGTGGTGGTTGCCGCAGACTCCTGGTCATGACCAGTTACCGGATTCACACCGCCGATACCGCGTCCGAAGCCGCGAAGGAGCCGCTGACAGTCTTGCAGGGGGCCTTCGGGTTCGTTCCAGCCGCGGCGGGACTCATGGCGAACTCACCGGCGTTGTTGAACACCTTCTTCTCCGCGTTCGGGCACTTCCGCGGTGGCGGCACGTTCGGTCCGGACGAACGGCAGGTCCTGCTGCTGTCCAATGCGGTCGCCAACGGAAGTGAATGGGCAGTCGCCTTCCACACGCTGGAAGCGCTCGCGGACGGGGTCGATCCGGCCGTGGTCGAGGCCCTGCGCCGTGGCGATCTGCCCACCGATCCGCGCATGGCGGCGCTGTCGGCGCTCACCCGCGCCTTCATCGACAAGCGGGGCCGGCTCGATGAAGCGGACGTGGCGGCCTTCACGGCGGCCGGTTTCGGTGAGGAGCAGCTGTTCGAGGTGATCACCGGGGTGGCCATCTCCGCGATGACGAACTACACGGCGAACGTCGCCCGGCCACCGCTGGAGGCGGCGGTGCAGCCGCACGCGTGGACCACGGGATACTTGAGTGGTGTCTGAGGTCGGTCCGCTGTTGAAACACTGGAGGAGCGCCCGGCGGTTGAGCCAGCTGGCTCTGGCCGCCGAGGCGGCGGTGTCGATCCGCCATCTGTGCTTCCTCGAGACCGGCCGCGCGAATCCCAGCCGGGCCATGGTCCTCAAGCTCGCCGAGGTACTCGACGTACCCTTGCGCGAGCGCAACACGCTGCTGCTCAAGGCTGGTTTCGCGCCCGAATACCCGGAGTCCGAACTGGACGCGCCGTCGCTCGCCGCCGTCCGTGAGGCGCTCGATACCATCCTGGCGCAGCAGGAGCCCTTCCCGGCCCTGGTGATGGACCGCAGCTGGGACATCCGGCACACCAACACCGCAGCCCGCCGCTTCTTCGCCTTCCTCCAGCACGGGCAGGCGAGGACAGCTCCCGGCCCGGCGAACGTGCTGCGCCGGATGTTCCACCCCGACGGCGTCCGCCGACACGTAACGAACTGGCCGGAGGTTGCCGAGGCGCTGGTCCGGCGCGTGCGCCGGGAGGCGATCGGGGGCGTCACCGATGAGCGCGCCCAGAGGATCCTTGACGAGGTACTGGACTACCCCGGGGTGCCGATCTCGCTGCGGTCGCTCGACGCCTCCACACCGGTGCTGCCGATCGTGCCGATCCGGTACAAGCGCGCTGACCGGCGGTTCGACTTCTTCTCCACCGTGACAACGCTCGGGACACCGCAGGACGTGACGCTGCAGGAACTGCGCATCGAGTGCTTCTTCCCGATGAACGACGAAACTCGATTGCATGCACGTCAGTTCGCCGAGTCGGCGCAGCTCTGACCTCGTGGGTGCCGGACAGAACCCGCATGTGACCGTGACCCGTCCCGTTCCACACCCACCGCTCGACGTTTCCCCAGGTCAGACATCAAAGTCGGGCTGGAGTACTGGCCTCGGGTGTCCCCCTGGATACGGCGTCCGCTCTCTCCCCCCGGAAGGCGGTGAACCGACGCGGGAGGCCGGAGGACTGGAAGCCGCTGCTGGAAGAACTGGCCCGTCGCTATGGCCCGTGAGAGAGCTTGCCGACCGGGATGCCCTGAGGCAGCGCTCGCCGTCCGAGCCGTTGGAACTTGCCCAGCCGGCCCAACCGCACCATGTAGTTGCATTGCATTGCATTGCATTGCATTGCATTGCATTGCATCGGAGCGGGGCAGCAGTCTGCCCCGCTCCGAGCATGGTGTCGGCACACAGGTCCAGCGGAGGGGCGCACGCGGCAACTTGATCCCGCGCACTGCCCGGTCGTCGTCACTTCCCCGGCTCGGCCCCCGGCCGCGAGTGCCAGAGGCCGGTGGGGAGCGTCGCGCTGACCGACGTGCGGCAGTCCATTTTCTGTCGTCGGAAACGGTGAACGGCCCCGGTCGCGGAGGTGAATCCCGGGACCGGCGCCGTTCCGGGTCGCCGTCCGGATACGGAGTCCGGCATGCGGTCTCCGGACACGGGGCCCGGGCCGGGGATCCGGCTACGGATGGTCGCGGATCGCGGATCGCCGGTCGCGGTCAGCGCGAACGCTGCCCGGTGAGGAGGCGGTACAGCAGGAGCACGATCACCGAGCCGACGATCGCGGCAATCCACGTCGAGAGGTGGAAGAAGCCGTTGATGGAGTGCACGCCGAAGATCACCTTGCCGAGCCAGCCGCCGAGCAGACCGCCGACGATACCGATGAGCATCGTGACGAGGCAGCCGCCCGGGTCCTTGCCGGGCGTGAGTGCCTTGGCGATGGCGCCCGCGATGAGGCCGATGAGAATCCAGGCGATGATGCCCACGGTGTGCGTCCTTTGCTGTAGGTGGTGCCGGGGAAGGCCCGACGGGGGTTCGCCAGGTCTGCCCGCGGGGTGCTCCGCGCGGACGGCCGGCGACATACGGGTATCCGCTCGGGAGCACTCCACACCCGGCCAAGGTCCGGCGGCGCGTCGGACAGCTCGGTCCGGTGCTGTGGCGGCAGCCGGCCCCACCACGCCCGTACCATCTCCCTGCCTGACGCTCTCCCTTCCCGTTCGACCTGCTCGCGGGCCTGACGCGCCTCGCGTTCTCCCCTCTCCTCCACTGCCCTCTCTTCCACCTGGTAGGGCTTTTCGGCGTCGCTGGAGAAGACGGTGCCGAGCGCTTGTGCGCCGTCAGGCCTGAGCGGCCTCCTTCGAGATCCGGTCGAACTGTTCCGCCATAGCCGCTTGCAGGGCGTTCGCCGCCGACAGCGGGCGGACCATGACCGTGAACTCGTCGATCAGGCCCTCGCCGTTCACGTGCAGGAAGTCGGCGCCGCTGATCGAGCGGTCGCCGACGCGCGCCTCGAAGACGAGAACGTGGTCGCACCCGCTCGCGTCGTTGATCTCCCGGACGTAGTGGAAGTCCTCGAAGACGCGGGTCACCGCGCGCAGGATCGCCATCGTGATCGCCTTGCCCGGGTACGGCTTGAAGACGACTGGGCTGGTGAAGACGACGTCGTTGGCGAGCAGCGCCTCGATCGCCTCGTGGTCGTTCGCCTCCACGGCCTTGCGGAGTGCCTGCATGGCGACACCTTTCCTGATCCGGGCCCCGTTGAACCCATATGCAAATTGTTTAATAGGTGTGGATGAAAATAATCGCATCACTGTACGGTGTCCAGATGTCTTTGAAATACGCGGTGCTCGCGGCCCTCCTGGAGGGCGAGGCTTCGGGCTACGACCTGGCGAAGATCTTCGATGTGTCCGTCTCCAACTTCTGGGCCGCGACGCCCCAGCAGCTCTACCGCGAGCTGGAGCGACTCGCCGCCGACGGCCTGATCGAGGCCCGGCTCGTCCCGCAGGAACGCAGACCGAACAAACGGCTGTTCACGCTCACCGACGGCGGGCGTGCCAGCCTCGCCGCGTTCACCACCAAGGAACCGCGGCCCGTCGCCGTGCGCGACGAGCTGATGGTGAAGGTGCAGGCCGCGGACGCCGGAGACACGGCCGCCGTACGGACCCACATCGAGGAGCGCATGGCGTGGGCCACGGGCAAGCTGGCCCGGTACGAGCGCGTGCGCACCCACCTGCTGCAGGGCATGGCGGAAGAGGAATTCCTGCGGGACGGCGAGCGGGTCGGCCCCTACCTGACGCTGCTGCGCGGCATCTCCCTGGAGGAAGAGAACCTGCGGTGGGGCGAGCGCGCTCTGGAGATCCTCGACCTGCGCACGGCGAGGTCCGGCCGATGACGACCTACCCACCCGCGCTACGTGGCCCTCGTCGACAGCCAGACCGAGGTCTACGGCGTCGGCGATGACACGACCGGTCTGCGCGGCTGCGCCGACCGCCTCGCGAACGGCCCGCGGAGCTCGACCCCGGGATGCGGTACGCCAATCTGGCCGTGCGCGGCCGGCGGCTCGCCGGACAGGTGCGCGCCGAGCAGCTGCCGCTCGCGCTCGCCCTGCGCCCAGACCTGGCGACTGTCGTGGCCGGGTCAACAACCTGATGCGCCCCTCCTTCGACGCTGACGAAACCGCCGGGCACCTGGATTGGTTTTGTCCACGAGAACGAGGTTCTGGCTCAGGTTCTGTGATCCGTGCACGGTGAGTGACGGCCGAACTCCCTGCGGTGCCTGGGGAAGTTGCCTCAAAACGAGCAGTGGCAGGAACGAGTGGGCCGATAGTTCGGGGCTGTGAATGAGATCCTGCGTACAACCCGACGTCGTTGGTGAGTTCGAGGGCGATGCCGCCATCGACCGGGGCCGATGGCGGCACTCGGTACGCCTCACCCGGCTGCGCCTGGACCGCACACCGGAGTCGATGCCCGCCTTCCGCGCGGACTGAGAGCTGCCGGCAGGGTCAGGTGCAGCCCGCACGCGCAGGGACGGCCCCCATGCTGACCAAGATCAATGCCGGGCAGGGAGTGCAGCCCGCATGCGCAGGGACGGTCCATCTGGCACCAGTGTGCGTTCTCATTCATGGTGAAGCTGCGTCATCGGCCTGACCTGTGTGGATGCAGATGACTGAGAGATGCTGGGATGGACTTTAGGTAGCGCTT
>NZ_JBSHBW010000035.1:0-79575 GCF_053612185.1 Streptomyces sp. NPDC054757 | reverse complement strand
CAAGGGCCCAGACGAGGAAATTCTCGTCTGGGCCCTTGGGTCGTTTGACGGCAGTAGTTGACGGCAGTAGTTGACGGCAACGTCAGCGGACGGGGGCTGCACAGAGTGGCGGATCGTCGCCAGTGTCGGGCCGGTTGGCGGGCTCGGTGGGCGTTGCTGAAAGTGTCGATGGCCTGGCGCTGGAGGCGGAGCCGGACGTGGGCATACACCGTCGCGGTTACGCCGATGTGGGCGTGGCCGAGGAGTTCCTTGATGACGAGGAGTTCGACGCCTTGCTCAAGGAGGAGGGTCGCCGTTGAGTGGCGGAGGTCGTGGAACCGGATCGGTCGTAGGTGGGTGTCGCGGAGCAGTGCGTTGAACTGCCGGGTGAGGGTGGCGGGTTCGATCGGGTACCGGCGCACCAGCGGAGTCGGCCCGCCGTACGCGACCAGATTCTGATCACCGAACCGTGCGGAAACCCCCGCCGGGGCATCGGAAGACTGCATCTCAATGCCCTCGTGATCGTGCGCACTGGAAGCCTCAGAACTCCCATCATCGCAAGTAACAGGGCGCTTCCTCGTTCCCGGGAAAGCTGTCCACAGACATCAAGCCGGTGGATCCAGGCTCAGTGGCGCTGGTCGAGGAGGTGTTCGGCTCGCGCCAGATTCTCGGGGGTGTCTGCTGCCACCCCGTCGTCCAGGACGGGCACCATCCCCGTGGCATGGCCGTGTTCGACAAAGCGCAGCATCTCTACTCCCTCGGCACGCTCCAGGGGTCCCTGCTGGAGCTGACGGAAGTGCTGGAGAGCCTCGCCTGTGAAGCCGTAGAGGCCCAGTCGGCGCAGGTACTTCGGCCGGTCGCCGCTTGGGTACGGGATGGGCTGGCGCGAGAACATGAGGGCCTCGCTGCGGGCCGTGACGACGACCTTGACGACGTTGTGGTCCAGGACGGCGCCGACGTCGACCAGCTCGGTGTAGGCGTTCACGGCGCAGGTGCCGGGCGGAGTGAATTCCAGGGCTTCGGAGACGTCGTTGATGGCGGTCGGCGAGATGAACGGCTCGTCGCCCTGGACGTTGATGTATCCGTCGGCCGGCAGGCGTTCGGCGACCTTCGCGACGCGGTCGGTGCCGGTGAGGTACTCCCCTGTTCGGATGCTGTCGATGCCGAGTTCGCGGCACGCTGCTTCGATGCGTCCGTCGTCCGTCGTCCGTCGTCCGTCGCGACTATGGCTCCGTCGAGGCGTTTGGCCTCCAGGCAGCGCTGGTGAACGTGCCAGAGCAGCGGCATGCCGTCGAGGAGGGCCAGTGGTTTGCCGGGGAAGCGGGAGGCACCCCAGCGGCAGGGTATGACGGCGATGTGCCGGCGTCGGTCGGTCGGGCTGTGGTGGCGGCCACGGCGTCCTCCTGGTGGTCGGGTTCGGGGGACTTCATGTGAACTGGGCGAGCTTGGCGCGGACGGTGGGTGAGGCGGTGGTCGCGAACGGCCGCCACAGGTAGCCGTCGACCTCCTCCTGCAGCGTCACCACGTGATCGGCCCCGAGGTGGAAGGCCCAGCGGAAGTCCACGTGGTGGTGGGCCGGCTCGTTCTTCGACGGGTTCGCGTCGATCGCGTGCACGTCGATGTCGAGGGGGATGTCCTCGTGGCCGGCGAGGGGGACGACGGTGCTGGGCGGGATGCCGGCCTCCTCGTGCAGCTCGCGCAGGGCTGCGTCGCGCAGGAGCTGGTCGGACGGGTCGTTGTGCCCGCCGGGCGCCAGCAGTTTCCCGGACTCCTTGTGCAGGATGTGGAGCACGTGCCGTTCACCGTTGATGAGGACGGCGCTGCGGGTCACGTGGGCCGGGAACATCTTGTGGCTGGTGCGGGTCATCCGCGCCGGCGAACACGGCGAACAGCATCATCAGGGAGGCGCGCTCGTCCGGGTGGCGGGCGAGGTATGCCTCCGTGACGGTGCGGATGTGTTCGGTGGAGGGAGGCAACGAGGTCACCTTTCGAAGTGGCGGAGCCAGGTTCTGGCGATGGTGTCGCGGTCGGCCGCCGGCTCTTCGAGAGGGGTCATTTGCACAGGTCAGAAGCTTTGTCTATGAGTTCCGGGACATCTAGCCCCTTCCGGAACAGCTCCGCAGTACCCCGCCCCGGCCTGCACGCGTGCAGGTCGGGGCGGGGTACTGCGGAGTCTCCGCGGCAGGTGCCGCGCCCGGGTCAGAACCAGTGCAGGCAGTGCGGGGGGCGCTCGACGCGGAAGAGCGCGTCGGCGAGGGCGGCCGCCCCGGGGTGGTGGGCCCGGATGTGTCCGGCGCGTACGAGCGTGCTCGGGGCGGTGCCGCCGAGGTAGACCGAGCCCAGGTCGCTCACGTCCAGGGACAGATCGGGCTTCCGGCGCGTCGGGACGCAACCGGCCTTGCCGTCCTGGACGGTCAGCAGGTAGCGACTGTGTTCGCCGAGGAACGGGTCGTGGACGTCGAGGACGAGTTCGCCGTCCGCGGACCAGCCGCGCGCGGTCAGTGCACGGGGGACGTCCAGGAGCCGCACCCAGAGCCAGTCGTTGTTGCCGCTCACCTCGGCGGCACGGAAGTCCGCGAACTGCCAGCGCAGCGGGTGCTCCGGCGGGACGTGCTTGAACACGACCTGAGCCACCAGGTCGTGTCCCAGTACGAAGCGGGCCAGGGCGGTGAAAACGGCGTCGTCGGTGGCGATGGTCTCGTCGACCGTCAGGGTCTGGGCCTCGCCGATCGAGTAGCTGGCATACCCGTCCGGGACGCCGTCCGCGTCCCGGTGCACGGCGATGTAACGCGGGGCCGGCGAGACCGGGGGCTGCCCCGCACGCAGGGCCCACCAGCGGTGCGGCCGGGACAGCGCGCCGGGCTGGGCGCGGCGGTACCGGTCGTAGACCTCTTCCAGGATTTCGCCGCACTCGTCGCGCCGCAGCACCTCGACCGAGCCGCTCTCCGAGCCGTTCTCCGGTCCGGTCGCCGGCGCGTCGGCCGCTGTGCGCACCCGGGGAACGGCGAGGGCCGCCTTGTGGTGCGGCACCGTCAGCTGTGTCGTGTGGGTCGCGGGTCCGTAGCCGAACCTGCCGTAGATCGGGGCCTCGGAGGCCAGCAGTACGGAGAGGAACTCCCCCCGGGCCCGCAGCTCGGCGAGCTGATGCCGCATCATCGCGCTGAGCACGCCCTGGCGCCGGTGCGAGGGGAGGACGCCGACGGCGGTCACCCCCGCGGCCGGGACGAGGGTGTCACCGGGCAGGGTGAGCTCGAAGGAGTACGCGGCGGCGGTGCCGACGGGCCGCCCGTCCGCCGCCAGGGCGAGCAGGCAGCGGTCCGTTTCGAGCGCCGACCACCAGTGCCCCCCGCCCTCCACCGGGGTGTCCGGGAAGAGCCCGAAGGCAGTGTGAAGTGTGGTGACGAAGACCTCGAAGTCCTCATCGGTCGTCGTACGGATCTCCATTGCCACCCATGCCTCCTGGAAAGACCGCACCATGACTCGTGGTGCGGTGGAACCACCATGCAACGTCGGCCTGCGCCCGCGGCAGGCGTGTTGCTGCTTCCGCCGCGGCAGCGCAGGGGGCTCTCACGGGGTGCTCCGCTGCTGACGGCCTCATGCGGTACTCCGCTGCGGGCGGCCGATGATCACGGCGCCGCGGAAGCGCTCTGCGGAGATGACCGACATCGTGTCGAGCGACGCGTCGGTGACCGGCAGCAGATGGGCGTCGACCCAGGTGTCTCCCGTGGCCGCGTTGGCCCAGGGGTCCTCGATCACGACGGCGCCCGGTACGGCACTGTGGCAGAGCACCCAGTGCGGCACGTCGAACCCCTGCATCGCGGCGAGTGAGACCAGGAGCAGCGCGTGTTCTCCCCCGGCGAGCGTGCGGCGGAGCGAGGCCATGGAGAGGCGCCTCGCGTCCACCGGGACGCCGGCCTGTCCGGCGTCCGAACGGGAGGCGTGCTGGAGCAGGGCCCGCCACTCCTGCTCGTCCCCCTCGTAGTGGTCGAGCAGGACGGGTCCGTCCGCGTCGAGGTGGACCGTGACGGGGGACAGCGGCCATGTCCTGCGGACGGCGACGCCAAGACCGACGGGCTCGCAGGCGGGGAAGTTGGTGGCCTCGCGCCACAGCCTCAGTTCCGCCCGGCGGTCCAGTGTCTCCAGCGGCAGCGTTCCCGCGTGCGCCTGCGCGACCAGGGCGGTGACGGCACCGCACGTGAAGTGCGTGGTCTGCCCGTAGTACGGGGGTTCGGCGGGCGGCTCCCCGCACAGCCAGCGCACGTAACCGGTGGCCGGACCTGCCGCGTCCGGTGCCGGTACGAGCGGGGGACGCAGCGCGGTGAATCCGGCGGCTGCCGCGTCCTCGGGGCGCGCCGTCCAGCCCTCCCACTTGACCTGCGCCAGTCCCCGGTCGCGTGCGTGGGCGACGACGGCCGAGACGGCCGCCGGGACATCGCCCAGGGCATCGACGATCTTCAGATACGCCGTGTCCGGGCGCGCCGTCACGAGCGCGGCAGCGGCCCAGTTCCCCTCGCCGTCACCGGGTACGGCCACGAGGTGAGGAGCGTGGGCGGAGCGGTCCACCGTGCGCCAGCGCCCGGGTATCCCGTGGCCTCCGAGCCGCAGTTCCAGCTCCGCCGTACCGGGTCCGAACGGGACGACGACGCTCTGCACGGCTGTCTTGTACGAGGACGGCATTCCGGTACTCCTGGGGGCAGGGGGACGACGTTCGGTTCCGGGGCGGTGGACCGTCCGGGGGCCAGTGGCATGCGGTCCGGTGGCATGCGGTCCGGTGGGGACGGGCTCCGCCGGTGTCATGCGCGGGACTTCCGGAGAACCCAGACGAAGTACGGGGCTCCGACCAGGGCGATCATGAGCCCCACCGGTATCTGGGCCGGTGCGACGAGCGTGCGGCCCAGGGCGTCGGCCGCACACACCAGCACCCCGCCGAGCAGCATCGCGACCGGGATCGAGCGCCCGTGGCGGGCCCCCACCAGTGACCGTGCCAGATGGGGGGCGACGAGTCCCACGAACCCGACGACGCCGACCGCGACGACGCTGAGCGCCGCGAGTACGGCGGCGATCGCCAGTGCGGTGAAGCGGGTGCGTGCCACCCCGACTCCGACGATGCGCGGGGTGTCCTCGTCCACGGCGAGCAGGTCGAGCCTGCCACGCATGGCGAACAGCACGGGAAGCGCGAGCGCCAGGGCCACCGCGACCGGTACGGCGTCGGGCAGCGTGCGGCCGTAGGTCGTACCGGAGAGCCAGGTGAAGATCCGGGGCGTGTTGTACGGGTCGGCACGCAGCAGGAGGAAGGTGGTGACGGAGCTGAGGCCGTACCCGCAGCCGATGCCGATCAGGACGAACCGGTCGGGCAGGAATCCGCCCCGCCAGGACAGCAGGGCGATCACCGCGAATGTGGCGAGCCCGGCCGCGACCGCGACCGCGATGAGCACGGGACGTCCGCCGGGCATGCCTGACGTGACGACGCCCGCCGCCCCCAGCCCGGCGCCTGCCGTGATGCCGAGCACCCCGGGCTCCGCGAGCGGGTTGCGCACCACGCCCTGTACGACGCATCCGGCCAGTCCGAGCGCCGCACCGGCCAGGACCGCCGCGATCACCCTCGGCACCCGGTCGTCGAGCGCCTGGCCGATCAGGCCGGGGGCGCCGCCCCGGGCCCAGAGCACGACGTCTCCCGTGCGCAGCCAGAGGCTGCCCGCCAGAACCGCCACAAGGACCGCACCCGCCAGGAGTGCCACCGCGCCGCACACCACGAGCAGGAACGCGCGGCGCGACCGTGCGGCGATCCGTGCAGGCGGAGGCTGCCGCAGCCGTCCGGTGTCACGGAGGCGGAGGGCGAGGATCACGATCACGACGGAGCCGAGCAGCGCGGTGGGCACGCCGGTGGGGATGGAGGCGGCTCCGTCCGCGCCCTGCACAGCGCGCAGTGTGGCGTCCGCGAGCAGGATGAGCAGCGCGCCGAGCAGCCCGGCGGCGGGCACCAGGAAGAGGTGCAGGCGCAGGGCCCCGACCCGCGTCGCGATCAGGCGGGCCAGGACGGGTGCGCCGAGGCCGACGAAGGAGATCGGGCCCGCGAGCGTCACCGCCGTGCTGGTCAGGAGGACCGCGCAGAGCACGGCGGTCACGCGGGTGCTGCGGATCGGCACCCCGAGGGTGGACGCGGTGTCGTCACCGAGGTTCATCACGTCCAGCCGCCGGGACAGCGCCAGCGCGACGCACAGCACCACGCCCAGCAGCGGCAAGGCGCGTACCGACGCGTCGATGTTCAGCTGCGCGAGCGAACCGCTGCCCCAGGCGAAGAGGCCGGTCGTGTTCTTGTCGAACAGGATGAGGAGCATCCCGGTCCCCGCGTCCAGGGCCATCGCCGTGGCCGATCCGGCGAGGATGAGGCGGGTACCGGCGGTGCCCGCGGCCCGGCCCGCAAGGAGCAGCACGAGTGCCGCCGCGACCAGGCCACCGGCGAAGGCGACGGCACCCGAGGCCCACAGCGGGACGGCTATACCGAATGCCGCGACGAGCGTGAGCGTGAAGTAGGCCCCGGCCGTGACCGCGAGGGTGTCGGGAGAGGCGAGCGTGTTGTGCGTGACGGACTGGAGCAGGGTGCCGGCGCAGCCGAGTGCGAAGCCCACCGCCACGCCCGCGAGCAGACGCGGTACGCGCGAGCCGGTGAGGATCTCACCGACCGGCGCTCCACCGGTGGCGCCGCCCGTGAGAGAGCGCACGAGGTCGCCGAAGCCGACATCCGAGGTTCCCTGCGTCAGATGCCACATGCCCACCAGGGCGGTCACGAGGAGGAGAAGGACCAGGACGGCCACCCCGGCGGCGCCGCCACCCTGCTTCTCACGGGGCAGCGGCATCCCGCCGGGAGCCGCTGTACGGGCTGTGTTCACTTCTTCTTGTCGAGTACGTCGGCGTACGCGTCGATCGCCTGCTCACAGGAGCGCGGGCCGCCGGCGCCCCACACCCGCGCGGGGAAGGAGTGCGCGCGGCCTTCCTTCACGGCCGGCAGGGTCTTCCAGATCGGGTTCTTCTTCAGCGCCGCGACGTATCCGCCCGCGCCCTCGTCGTTGGCGTAGAACAGGTTGGCGTTGCCCACCGCGGTGAGCCCCTCGGCGTCGGTCTGCGCGAGGCCGTAGGCGGGATCGACGCCACCGTCCCCGTGGGCCTTGTTGACCTTGTCGGTCCACGCGGGCCGCATTCCGAGTTCCTCGCCTATCTCGGTGAACAGCGCACCCTTGCCGTAGGGGCGGACGGTGAGGTTGCCGCCCTGGAGCCAGCCGTCGAGGAACAGGAAGTCCTTGGTGGGCAGATCAGCCTCGGTGACCCGCTTCTTCGCTGTCGCGAGGTGCCGGTCGAACTCCTTGAGCACCTGGCCGGACCGCTCGGTGCGTCCTGTCGCCTTACCGATCATGCTGAACACCTCGCGCATGTTCCCGATCGGGTCGGCCGGGTTCGCGCCCCGCGTGGCCATGACAGGGACGCCCCTCTTCTCCAGCTTCTTGATCATCTCGTCGTCGGGCTTGAACGCCTCGACCACGATGAGGTCGGGCTTGGCCGCGTAGAGGGTGTCGAGGTCGGGTTCCTCACGGGTGCCGATGTCCTTCACTCCGCCGGGCAGCTTCTCCGCGCTGACCCAGGTGCGGTACCCCTTCGGATCGGCCACGGCTGTGGGTGTCACACACAGGGTCAGCGCGTCCTCGATCTGCTGCCATTCCAGGACCGCGATCCGCCGGGCGGGCCTGTCGAGCTTCACCTGCCGGCCGACGCCGTCCTTGAAGGAGACCGGCTTCGTCGAGGTGGTCGTGGTGTCCTTTGCGCAGTCCTTCGACGCGGGTGACGCGCTGGTACTGCTTCCGGCCTCGGCCTTGTCGACGTCGGTCGTGCCGCAGGCCGTCGCGGCGATGAGGACGAGCCCTGCGGAGGCTGACACAGCCAGACAACGGGCACGGTTCATGGAGGGGCCTCTTTCTTGCTTTCTCACGACGCGTTGTTCTCGCGGCGTGCTGTTCTGACGAGGTGTTGTTCTCGCGGCGTGTTGTTCTCGCGGCGTTGTTCTCGCGAGGCGTCTTCCTGCGAGAAGGGGGACGCGATGCGGTGCGGTGGTGCTTCAGCCGGGGTGGCGGCCGAGCGGGTCGATACGCAGACGGCCCGAGCGGGGGTCGACACCGACCTCGACACGGATGTCGTAGACCGCCGAGATGTTCTCGGCTGTGAGTACGTCGGCGGGTGCGCCCGCCGCGTGCACACGGCCCGCGCGCATCAGGACCAGGGTGTCCGCGACGCGGGACGCCTGGCCGAGGTCGTGGAGCACGATCCCGACCGCGATGCCGTGCTCCTGGACAAGGTCGCGTACCAGGTCGAGCGTCTCGATCTGGTAGCGCAGGTCCAGGTGGTTGGTCGGTTCGTCCAGCAGTACGACGCCGGTTTCCTGGGCCAGGCAGGCCGCGAGCCAGACCCGTTGCATCTCCCCGCCGGAGAGTTCCCCGACCGGCCGGGCGGCCATGTCGCGCACTCCGGTGACGCCCATCGCGTGATCGACGGCGCCGCGGTCCCCGGCCGTGGGTCCGGCGAAGTTACGCCGGTAGGGGTGGCGTCCGAACGCCACGACCTCGGCGACGGTCAGCCCCTGCGGGGCGGGCCTCGACTGGGAGAAGAGCGTGACCTCGCGGGCGAACCGGCGTGCGCTGAGCAGCGCCGCGTCGCGCTCGGGCTGCCCCTCGCGGGCGCCGAGCGTCACCCGGCCGCCGTCGATCCGGTGCAGCCGGGAGAGCGCACGCAGCACGGTGGACTTCCCGCTGCCGTTCGGCCCCACCAAGGCGGTCGCGCGGCCGGGTTCCAGGGTGAGCGAGACGCCGTGGACGACCTGGGTGCCGCCGTGGCCGAGCATCAGCTCGCGCCCGTCGAGGGCGGCTCCCGCTATGACGGGAACGGCCTCGGGACGGTCGACGGGACCGGCATCGGAACGGTCGGTGCGCCCGAAGGTGTGGGTGAACATGGAGGGGCCCGGTTGCTCGGAGGGGCAGGACTACGGCACCCTCCGCCCGGCTCCCGCCGACCGGCATGCGAGCTCTCCCGCGCACGGGGAATCCGTTCGCGGTGAGGAACTAAGGGTTACCTAACTCGCTGAAGACTATATTCCACTTGCGACCTGGACAATCAGGAGTTCGGGACAGGCGATACGGCGTTCCGGACGCCTCATGAGGCGCGGTCGGCCGTGTCGAAGAAGGCGCCGGGCGTGGTTCCCATGACCCGCCGGAAGGCGGCTATGAAGGAGCTGGGCTGCGCGTAGCCGAGCGTTTCGGAGACCGTCATCACGTCGAAACCCTCGGAGAGGAGCAGGAGCGCACGGTGCGCCCGCAGCACCTGCCGCCACTGCGCGAAGGACAGGCCCGTCGAGTGCCGGAAGGCGCGGGTGACCGTGCGGTCACTGATCCCCAGCAACCGGGCCCACTCCTCCAGCGAGCGGCCGTCGGCGGGGTCGTCGAGCAGGGCATCGGCGATCGGATCGATCCGCGGGTCGCCGGGCAACTGCAGCGCGAACTGGCGCTCCGACGGCTGGAGTACGTCGAAGACGACCGACTCCGCCCGCGCCCTGGCCGTTCCGTCTAGGTCCGTACGGGTCAGATGGACCAGCAGTGACTCCAGCAACGGCGTCATGGCGATGGTCTTCGGCTCCGCGAACGCGAACGGCGTGCTGCCGGGCACGAAGAAGGCGTCGCGGAACTCCGCGCCCGCCGTGGCCCGGCCGCCGTGCACCACTCCGGCGGGCATCCACAGCCCGTACCCCTCGGACACGGTGAAGACACGGTCCTCCACCCGCGACGTCAGCGTGCCCCCGCGCACCCACACGAGCTCGTGCCGCGGGTGGGAGTGCGGCGCCCACTCCGTGGGGACCCGGGGAACGTGGAACTCGGCGACGATGGCAGAGGGGACTTCCGCGCGCCGCGGAAGCGCCGCGGCCCGGCGCAGCACCGTGCCCGCCTCCCGCCGCCACATGCCGGGGTTCGCCTCAATACGGGACGATTGGACCATACGGGGAGCCTACCGGGGCGGGCACCGCTACCGGCGGGGGCGCCGGAGCGGGCGAGGACCCGGCCGTCCGGCGCCCCGGCACCTCGCGGCCACGGGAGGATCAGCCACTTCGCCGGGAGTCCTCCGCGGACTCCTCGGGAACTCCTCGGGACCCCTCGGGGACCCCTGAGCCTTCTCCGGTGTCCGGTGTCCGGTATCCGATGTCAGGTGTCAGGTGTCAGGTGTCAGGCCCAGGTCCAGTCGATCCCGAGCAGGCCGGGCTCGGCCGCCTCCGCCACGATGTGCGTGGTGCCCCGGCCGTTGAGTACCAGCTCGGAGAGGGTCTGCCGTGGCGCGCTCGCGGACGACTGGGTGAAGCTGCGGCAGCGCACCGGCCGCGTCTCCCCGGTGAAGGCGACCTCCAGGACGTACTGTCTGCCGCCGAACGGGAAGCGGCGCAGGTATTCGAGGCTCTCCGCCTCGCTGCCGTCCTCGAAGCCATAGCCGAGCAGGGCGGTTTCACCCACTCTGAGGCGTCCGTCGAAGAGAAACTCAGCGGCCACCGTGCCCGATTCCTGGTGCCGGCGCACCCGGCCCAGCCGGCAGTTGTGGGTGGCCCGCACGCGAATCCTGTCCACGTCACAGCCCGGGTCGCCGTGATGGATGATCACATAGCGGTCCACGCCGTCCCGGTGCGCGCCCACCAGATGCTGTGAGTCGACGGAGTACATGTCCCGGCGCGTCCCGATGCTCACCCGGTCGATGAGCATGACCGTATGCAGGCCGCCGTCGTCCGGCGAGCCGAGCTCGACCAACAGGGCCCGCATCGCTGCGACTTGGTCGTCCAGTGTCCGGTAGGGGCGAGCGGGACGCCGGCCCGGGAGGTCCGGGGGTGTCAGCAGCCGCGTCAGCGAGGCCGGCGGTATCTCCAGCACCTCCTCCAGGGCCTGTACCGCCCGCAGGGACTCCTCGCGTTCGGGGCGCCGAATGCCGCGCTGCCAGTAGCTGAGGCTGGTGACCCCGATCTGCACACCCCGTTCGGCGAGCCGGTGACGGATCCGGTGCAGAGCGAGCCCGCGGGCGGCGACGGCGGCGCGCAGCGCCGTGTGGAAGGGCCCTGTGCGCAGGGCCTCGGTCAACTCGGTTCCCTGGGGCACGGTGAACCGCCCTTCGTGTGTGACATGTCCGTGGACGGGCTCGGCGGGACGGGATCCGCCGCGTGAACGTTCACCGCCGCCGGCCTGCGGTGAGCGCCTTGGGGCGCGCCTGACCTGGTGGTCCGGTCCCGCCGCGGCCTGCTGTTCACACCTGCGCTCCCCGCCGTTCACACCCGGAAGTGGGTGACATGGAAGCCCATTGACCGGTCCGTGACAAGCCCCCGATGCTCTGTCGCAGCATCCGGATGCGCTCCTTCGTCACCCCCGTCCCGTCCCCATGACAGGAAGGACCGCCATGACCACTCCCCTCCGCTCCCGAGGCCGGCTGCGCCCCGGGCTGCGCCGCCCGGTGGCGGCCGCGACAGTGGCAGTCACCGCTCTCACCGGCATCGCCACCGCTTCGGCCACACCGGCATCCGCCGTCACCGGCAGCAAGGTCCTCACCGGCTACACACAGCAGATCCAGCAGCAGTCCAACTGGTGCTGGGCCGCGAGCGGCACGAGCATCGCCGTCTACGAAGGCAGCGACATCACCCAGACCCAGTTCTGCAACGCGGGACAGGGGCGCCCCACCAGCAACACGACGTGTCCCGACAACCAGGGCGACATCCCCATGGTGCAGAAGGGCTTCAGGGCGGCCGGTGTGAGTGCCGGCCAGGAGGTCGACAACACCGTGTCGTACTCCACCGTCCAGAGCGAGATCAATGCCAACCGGCCGCTCCAGACCCGCATCGTGTGGAGCTCGGGCGGCGGGCACATGGAGGTCGTCTACGGCTACGACACGAGCAAAGGTCTCATCTACTGGGGCAACCCGCTCGGCGACAACGGGAGTTACCAGCGCTACAACCAGACGACCTACGACTACTACGTGAGCAACGGAACGTTCTCGTGGACTCACACGATCGACAGGATCGGAGCGTGACGGACCTCATGAAGAAGATCGCAACCACCACTGTCACCGTTGCCGCACTGGCCCTGGCCGGAGCTTCCGCGGCACAGGCCGACACCACCCCCCACACCGCGCAGACCCTCCGGTCCGCCCACACCACGGCGGCCTCCCGGGCCGGCCTCGAATCCGTCGCCAGGTTCTTCGCCCACTACGGCAACACGACCGCGGCGGCGGCCGGGCCGCACATCGAAGGCAGCGCCGTCACGGTCAACGGCCTCAACCCCGATTTCGTGAAGGGCCACGCCAACGCCCCCGTGGCCCTGCCGGAGTTCACCGCGAGCAAGGCGGTGGCCGCCGACGGGAAGACCGCGTCGGTATGGACGGCGCAGACCCCCGACGGCTGGAAGGTCGTCAACATAGCCAGCGGCAGTGAGGAGACCGACTACGCCGCCAAGGGAGCCGAGGCCGCACCCGGCGGCACCGTCTTCCAGGAACCGCAGATCAACGGCTGGTACGTGCTGAGCGGCGGCCGGGTACTGCCGCTGAACCAGGAAGCACGGAAGTCGGTCGGCTCCGCCGAGGGCGTGACCGTCGCCGCCTACCAGAAGCTCGTGCACCGCCGGTACGCGGACAAGTTGCCCGGCTCGGCCTACGACCGCAAGGGCATGGCAGGCGGCTTCGGCACCAAGGCCGCACCCGTCACCGCAACCACCCACCAGCACAGCTCGGTTGCGGCACAGAGCGGTCCTGGCACCCCCGGCACCCTCGCCCTGGCCGGTGCGGGAGCCCTGCTGGTGATCGCCGGCGGTTACGGAGTCCGCCGCCGGGCCGGGCGTGCCCGGACCGGTACGGCCGACGGCAGCTGACCCCTGATGCGACGGCCCCGGACAGTGGACACCACCGCGTACCCCGCGGGACCACCCGTCCGGGGCCGTCAGCCGTCAGGGCCTCCCAGCGGTATCCGGCTGGACGCGGATATAAGCGAAACATAAGCTTCGGGACCGGTCGTCCTTCGATGGCCGGTTTCCGTACCCGTGGGGGGTTCTCTCAGCCATGTCGCACACGCCTGCCTTCGCACCACCGCGCGATCTGTACATCGGACCGCGGTGGAGACCGACCAGGGGACTCTCCCTCGCCGTCACCTTGTTGCTCGCACTGTGCGCCGCGGCTGACGTCCTGTCGGCCGTCGCCCACATCAACATGTACAGCCTGCTGGGGAACGTCTCGGACGACGGGTTCGCCTCCTACACCGTGGCGGAAGGGCAGCGGGCCGACCGGCTTGCCGACTTGAGCTCCGGCCTCTATCTGATGGCACTGGCCGCGACCGCCGTCGTGTTCATCATCTGGTTCCACCGGGCCCGCAAGAACGCCGCGGTCTTCGCCCCCGACATCCAGGGCCGGAAGGCGGGATGGGCGATCGGCGGCTGGTTCGTCCCCCTCGGCAGCCTCTGGATACCGCACGGCATCGCCTCCGCGTCCTGGGACGCCAGCTCCCCGACCGCGCCCGACGGCTCCCGGCGCCCCGCACCGCGGACGCTGCTGACCGCCTGGTGGACAGCGTGGGTCCTCTCCCTCGTCCTCAGCAACCTGGACTCGGCGCTGAGCAGGTCGGACGACCCCGGCCTGTACCGGCAGTCGGTGGCCGTCATGCTCGCAGGCGACGCCGTCGACCTGGTGGCCGCCGTCCTCGCGATCTTCTTCGTACGCAAACTGACACTCATGCAGCACACCAAGGCGGCAGAGGGGCCGTACGCGACCGTCTGATCCCGGTCGCCAGGGCCGGAGCGACCAGGCTCCCGCGGCCCACCCGTCATTCCCAGCGGATACCGAAGGCGCCGAGGCTGGTCAGGGTGGAGACCACATGGACACAGCCGTCGGCCGGGTGGAGCAGCCGGCGGTTCTCCGGGCCCTGCCCGAGCGGGGCACCGAAGGCGTAACAGGTGGCGGGCAGCGCGGCCGGATCGAAATGCACCTCCAGCACGAACTGCCCGGCCGGGGAATTCTGGTGCACGATGAACTCCCTGGCCGGCGGCCGTGGTTCGGCGTGCGTCAGGGTCGTCTCGAAGACGGCGGTGTCGCCGCGCCGCAGCGGCCGGGGGAACAGCAGCTCGGCGACGAGCATGCCGGTGAGCGGGTCCTCGACGACGGCGCCCCGGCGGCACGGGGGCCGCAGCTCAAGCGACGGCACCGAGCCGGGCGCGTCCGGTACATGGGCGAGCACCGCGCGGTCAGGTCCGTCCCGCTCGGCCCGGACCACCTGACGTGTCCAGACGCGGTGTTCGCGTCCCTGTGCATCGACTTCCAGCCGCATATGGCGGTTGAGGCAGCGCAGCGACGAGGTCCACCGGCTGTCGACGCAGCGGTACGCCTCACTCACCTCGCCCCGCCGGGGCTCGGGCCAGATCGCGGCCAGGGCGGGCGCCTCGGCGGCGGTCCGTAGCCAGCGCGCCCGGGGCCGGGGCGGGTCGAGGAGGGCGCTGAGTGCGCCGGGCGGCACGTCCAGGACGTGTTCCAGTGAGGCGAGCGCGGCCAATGCGGTGGCCTGGGACGGCTGGTAGCGGCCGGAGCGCCAGCAGCTGAGGGTGGCGGTGGAGACCGGCGTACCCAGGCGTTCGAGCCGGTGCCGGATACGGTTCAGGGTCAGCCCGCCGGCCTCCATCGCGGCGCGCAGGGCGTCCGGGAACGGGCCGGTGCGCAGGAGGCTCGCCAGTGGTTCGCCCGGCAGCGGAGCGGCATCGTCGTGCATCGTCGGGGGCGGCCTCTCGCGGGCGTCGTGCCAGTCCCCTCTGCCCAGTCCGCTCGCGCGGTCGGGTGATGCGCCGGCCCGGGTCATCGGGGGTACGCGGTCCGTACGGCGTCCAGCGAAGCGGCGTACCCACGCCAAGTCAAGTGGCCGGAAGACAGCGCTCGAAACGGCCCCCGGCTCCGCCGGTCGCGAGGGTCCGCAACGCCTAACAGTTAACGGCCTCCTGACATTGCCATGTCCATGAGGCGTAAAGCAGTCTTCCAGTGCCGGTCGGACAAGCGGCGGCGCGACAGAGGCCGATGAGGCCCGCGCCGGTCTGCTCCCTGTCCCCCGGTACGTGTCCGGCCCCCACCACCCCACGTGGTGACCCGGCACGCTCCCCCACTGTGCCCAAGGAGTTGGAATGAAGCGTTTCCGCAGCGTCGTGGGTCTTGCCACCGTGGCCGCCCTGTCCTGCCTGACCACCGCCACGACTGCCACGGCCGCCACCACCGCGCCGCCCGCGGCCGGCCAGACCACCCCCCGCGCCCACCACCACGGCCTCGGCCTCAACCTCGGTGAACTGCACGGGAAGCACTCTCTCGCCCAGACCGTGCGGCACGGTGCGCAGCCGGTGTTCAAGCGTTCCGGCGCCGTGCAGTCCAGCGCGGACCTGAGCAAGTACGCGCTCTCACCTGGAGACCAGGGCCAGGTCGGCTCCTGCGTCGCGTGGGCCACGGGGTACTCGGCGTACGGCATCGTCATGAACGAGCAGGGCATCAGCGGCGCCCCGATGGCCCCCATGTTCATCTACTCCCAGATCGCCCAGGGCAACGACCAGGGCACGACCGCGAGCGTCGCGCTGCCCATGGAGCAGAAGCAGGGTATCGACACCAAGGCCGACTACACGCAGGGCGACTTCGACTTCACGACCCAGCCGAACGCCGACGAGCGCGCCAACGCGGCCCACTACAAGCTGTCCGGGTTCGACACGCTGCCCACCAGCGGCTCTTCGGTCCGGTCCGGCATCGAGAACGCCATCTCCCAGGGCGAGCCCGTGGTCATCGGATTCGAGGTGCACCAGAGCTTCGAGGACCTGAACGCCCAGACCGCGTCGGACTACAGCTACCTGCCCGGCGACTCCTCCAGCGACCCCGTCATCGGTGGCCACGAGGTGACCATAGTCGGGTACAGCGACCAGGGCGTGAAGATCGAGAACAGCTGGGGCGGCAAGTGGGGCGACAGTGGCTTCTTCACCGTGCCGTGGGACTTCTTCAACACGGGCGACGTCAACGAGATCCACGCCGTCGGCAAGCTCACCTCCCAGGGCTGACCCCTTGACAGGCGGCTGTCCTTGACGGCCGCCACCCGCGGACACCGGTGCCCGGCTCGCTCCCCCTGAGCCGGGCACCGGCCCTTCCCCGGGCAGGGGCCGTGCGGTCCCGCGGCGCGGCCGCTCAGTGGATCAGGATGTTCGCCGCCACGATGAAGAGCCCGAGCAGCATGTCGGCGCAGCCGGTCCGGGTCGCCCCGCCCCAGCCGCGGCCCGCCACGCGTGCGGCCCAGAACCCCCAGCCGAACAGCGCGAGCGTGTTGATGGTCAGGGCGACCTCGATCGCGCCTTCCTCACCCCACCAGCCCCGGTGGGCACCGAGCAGGGCGGCCACCGTGGGCAGGACCGCGGCGACCAGGGGCCACTCGGTCAGCACGGACCGTACGGCGTCGCGGGTGACCCGCACTCCGTCGGCCGTCCGGTGGGCGATGGCGTGGGCGTAACCGTGCGCGGAGGCCGACGCGAGGGACGTGAGCAGCACCCAGAGGGCGTCGTACCCGGGATTCGGACTGCCGTGGTCGTTGTCCAGCGCGGCCGCCAGCGCGCTGGCGAGAATCGTTCCGTAGATGCCGCCGAACAGCAGCCGCTGCAGGGGTTCGGCCCGCCGGGCCGGCGGCAGGGGAGCACGCGGAGTGACGGACAAGGGCGCTTCCTCCCAGTTATGAGCGATTCATTCCGTATGAGTCGATACAAGCGCATCGCAGCGGGATCACCTCGTATCCCTGCGCGGGAGGCCCGCCGGTCCGGTCCATGCACGGGAGGCCCGCCGGTCCTGCGGCCGGCTCACCCCGGGGAGCGGGCTCGGGGTGGGGCGGCGACGGCGAGCGGTCGCGGCCCCCGTGAGGTAGGCAGAGATATGAGCCCGCTGCGGATCCCGCGCCCGCTCCACGAGGAGCTGCCACACCCGAAGGCGCTCATCGCGGTGCCGTTCGCCCTGATCGCCGTGGTGACGGTGCTCGACATCAGTGCGCCGCCGGACGTCCATCTCGGCCCGTTCCTCGTGGCGGCTCCGGCTCTCACCGCGTCGTTCGCGGGGCCCCGGACGACCGGCCTGGTCGGCGCGGTCGCCGTTCTGGCCCAGTCGCTGGTGGGGATCGTGCGCACCAGCCTCAACGACCTCAATCACACCTACCAGATCGTCGCGCTCTTCCTGGTGTCCGTCGCCGTCACGTTCCTCGCCCGGCTGAGGGAGAAGCACGCCCAGGAGACGAGCCGCCTCCGCTGGGTGGCACAGACGGTGCGGCGCGTGGTGATGCCGGAGCCGCCCGGGCGGAGCGGGACGCTGCGTATCGCGTCGCGCTATCTGGCAGCGGAGACGGAAGCGCGGCTCGGCGGTGATCTGTACGCCGTCGCCCGGACCGGCGGGGGCACCCGCGTGATCATCGGAGACGTACGCGGCAAGGGGCTCGAAGCGATCGGTGATGCCGCGCAGGTTCTGGGAGACTTCCGGGCCCTGACCCATCAGGAGCCGGGCCTTTCGCAGGCCGTGGCCGAACTGGAGGCCGGGGTCGCCACCCGCCGTGACGAGGTGTCGGCGGCTGCCGGGGACGAGCCGCGGGGTACGGAGGGTTTCGTGACCGCGGCCGTGCTGGACATCCCGGACGGCGAGCCGGAAATCCGCCTGGTCAGCTGCGGCCATCCGCCGCCCCTGGTGCTGCGGTCGGGCCTGGTGCGCTCACTCGGTGTCCGGGAGCCCGAGCCGCCGCTGGGTCTCGGGGCGCTGGCCGGATCCGGTTTCGCCCCCCAGACGTTCCCGTTCGGCGTCGGCGACATCCTGCTGCTCTACACGGACGGCGTCATCGAGTCGCGTGACGCCGCCGGCCGCTTCTATCCGCTGACCGATCGGATCGCGTCGTTTCCGGCCGGAGACCCTGACACGCTGCTGCGGGAGCTGTGCGCCGATCTGCTGCGCCACGCGGACGGCACTCTGGGTGACGACGCGGCCATGGTGGCCATCGAGCGACTCCCTGAGCACTGACGGACATTCTTCCCGAAGAATTAATAATCATGATCAATCGGGCACGTCCGGCAAAGAGCCAACCCCCCACAAGACCCCATATGGGCACCTTGCTGAATTTCCGTCAGATGCCAGAAAGATAACGAATCCCCAGGAACAGCACCCCATCCCGTGGTGCTAAGATCATCACGCTTGCCAGGCGGTACCAAACCCGCTATGGCGCTTAACCGCGCAGCGCATCGGGCCAGAATTCCGCCACCCCGGGGGGAACTTTGCCATCAGCCGGGCCTTTTAAGGCAGTCGGGCAGGAGAACGCGCGCGACAGATCCCGTATGTCTGCGGCCACGAGTGCACTCGACCGCGCCCCCGAGACATTCAGAACCCGGCGGCCCCGCCACCCGAAGAGAGCCTTATGACTCAGTACCTCCAGGATCCAGCGCTCTGGGCTTTGATAGCTGGTACTCCTGTCGCCGCTACCGCGATCGTCCGCGGAAGAAAGTCGAACTCCAGGCTTCGCGCCGAAAAGCAGGAACTCAAAAGCCATTACACCACCCTGGAAGAACACTACGCGGAATCCGTCGAAGAGGCGAAGGAGCGGGCCGAAGAAGGCACCAAAACCGCTCTGAAATCCGCCATGCGGACACTCCAGGGTCTGGCGAGTGAGCAGCAGCTCGCCATTTCCAAACTCCAGGGCAAGTACGGCGAGCTCCAGATTCTCCAGGACCTCCTGGACATCGACCACATGAATTCCCAGTTCGCCCGTCGCGCCCAGTCCATTGCCGTGCTCTGCGACGGCTGGCTCGGTCGTCAGCGCACCGATGCCTCGCTCTACGACGTGGTCCGCAGCGCGAAAGGCCGTATCCGCCACTTCACCCGTGTGGAGATCCGGACCCAGAGCCATTTCGCCATCGTGAGCCGCGCCGTCGAAGCGGTCGCACTGACACTCGCGGAACTGCTCGACAACGCCACCAGTTACTCGGCGCCGGAAACCATGATCGAGATCAATATCCGGCCGGTTCCCAAGGGCGTCTGCATCATCGTCGACGACGCCGGTGTCGGTATGAACGAGGAGGAGAAGAGCCGCGCGGCCAAGCTCCTTTCCAGCGAGCGCTCCCCCGGTGTCGCGGGGCTCGGCAACCCACCGCAGTTCGGATTCACCGTGATCGGCGTGCTCGCCGCACGCTACGGGTTCAGCGTCTCCGTGGACTCCACCTCGCCCTACGGCGGCGTCCGCGCGGTCGTGCTCCTGCCCGACGACCTCCTCACGTCCATGCCGGAGCCCGCCCCCCAGCCCGAGGCGAAGGAGATTCCCACCGTGGCCGCGTCCTCCCCGATGCCGCCCGAAGAGAATTCGGCGGCAGCACCGGCCCCTGCGACCACCTTCGGCGGTCTGCCCAAACGCAGCAGAAGGGGGCCGATCTCCATCGTGCCGGAAGCCGATGCCGAAGCCGCCCCCGCGCGGTCCACCGAGCAGATCGCCTCCGTCATGGGTGCGTTCCAGCGGGGCACCCAGTCCGGCCGCCGTTCCACCAGTGCAAGCAGCGAAGGGCCTGAGAATCAGTGAACTACGACCTGTCATGGATGCTTGACAGCGCCCTGGAAGTCCCCGAAGCGCGGCACGCGATCCTCGTCTCGGCGGACGGCCTGCTCATGGCCCGCTCGAAGGAGGTCGGCAAGGACCACGGCGACACCGTCGCCGCCGCGATGAGCGGGATGCAGTCCCTGAGCCGCACCGTGGCCGACTTCTGCGGCGGCCCGGCGGGCGACCGGCCCCAGTGGCGCCAGACGCTGGTCGAGTTCGATCACGGCTGGGTGTTCCTCATCTCCGCGGGAGAGGGCGCCTACCTCGCCGTGTCGGCGACGCCCGAAGTCGACATGGCGGAGATCACCTTCCGTATGCAGCAGCTGGTGGGCCAGCTCGGCAAGGCTCTGACCAGTCCCCCGCGCGAGATTGCCGACGCATGACGACGCCAGAGGACCCGGAGCAGGAGCCGGAGGCCCCGCAATTAGTGCGTCCGTACGTCATCACCAACGGCCGCAGCCTGGTGGACGACCACGAGTTCTCGCTGATCACGCTGGTCACGGTGGCCGAGAACTGCCCCGCGATCGGCCATCTCGACCCGGAGAAACGCCGGTTGGTCGAGCTCTGCTCGGGAGGATACCTCGCGGTCGCCGAGATCGCGGGACACACCCAGCTGCCCGTCGGCATTGTCCGCGTCCTGCTCGCCGATCTCACCGATGCGGGATACCTCTACACGCGCAAACCCATTCCGCGGGCCGAGCGCGTCGAACGACGCATACTCGAGGAGGTGCTGCATGGCCTTCAAGCCCGTTTCGGATAGCGGCGTCTATGTGAACGAAACCGTGCAGACCGCGGCGAAGATCCTGGTGGTCGGACACTTCGCCGTCGGCAAGACCACATTCATCGGCACCATGTCGGAGATCCCTCCGCTGCGCACCGAAGAAGTGATGACGCGGGCCGGCGAGGAAATCGACGACCTCAAAGGAACGCGTGGCAAGACCACCACCACCGTCGCGATGGACTTCGGCCGGCTCACGCTCAGTGAGAAACTGGTGCTCTACCTCTTCGGAACACCCGGTCAGCAGCGCTTCGTCCAGGTGTGGGAAGACATGTCGCGCGGAGCACTCGGGGCGCTCGTCCTGGTCGATCCCGAGCGTCTCCAGGAGTCGTTCCCCGTGATGGACCTGGTGGAGCAGTACGGAATTCCGTACGCCATCGCCGTCAACCGGTTCGACATCGGGACGCAGCACGAGGACACGGAGATCAGAGAGGCTCTCGATCTGCTCCCCGAGACCCCTCTGGTGAGCTGTGACGCGCGCGATCAGCGCTCGTCCGCGAATGCCCTGATCGTCCTCGTCCGTTACCTCCAATCCCGCCTCCCCTAGGAGTTCCAGTCCATGCAGTCCCCCTCGGAACCCTCTCCGCCACCGGGATGCCCGGCGCACGACACCGGCCGGCGCACCGCCCTGTACACCCAGGAATTCGCCAAGGACCCGAAGGCCCACTACGACTACCTCCGGAAGTTCGGCCCCGTCGGACCCGTCGAGCTGGCCCCCGGTGTGGACGCCTCGCTCATCACCGACTACGCCGCGGCGCTCCAGGTGCTCCAGAGCCCCGACACATTTGTCCGCGACTCACGGCGCTGGCGTGCGCTCAACGAAGGCCAAGTGCCGCTGGACAGCCCTGTGCTGCCGATGATGGCGTACCGGCCCGGCCCGCTGTTCGAGGACGGTGCACAGCACCTGAGGCTCCGTCAGGCAGTCACGGACAGTCTGGCGAAGCTCGACACCCACCAGTTGACCCGGATGGTCGAGCGCACCGCCGCCTATCTGATCAGCCAGTTCAGCGGGCGCGGCACAGTCGACCTGATCGGCGACTACGCGCGCCTTGTGCCGCTGCTGGTCTTCAACGACCTCTTCGGCTGCCCGGGGGATCTGGGTGACCGTGTCGCCTTCGGCATTTCCGGGATCTTCGACGGGACCGACGCACAGCGGGCGAACGATGTCCTGATCGAGGCACTGATGGAACTGGTCGCGCTGAAGCGCGCCCAGCCCGGCGACGACGTCATCACCCATCTGCTGCAGCACCCGTCGGGGCTGAGCGACGAGGAGATGATCCCCCAGCTCATCCAGCTGATCGGCGGCGGATTCGAGCCGATGGCGAATCTGATCGGCAACGCCCTGCCGGTCCTGCTCTCGCAGGGAAGCCAGGGCGACGGTCCGCAGGGCGGCGTCGTCCTCGTCGAGGACGCCATCAACGACGTTCTGTGGAACAGCTGCCCGATAGCCAACTACGCCACCCACTTCCCGCTGTACGACGTCGAGCTGTCGGGCACCAGGCTGAACGCCGGAGACCCGGTACTCATCTCCTTCGCCGCCGCCAACTCCGACCCGAGCCTCTCCGTGGGCCGGGGGACGGTGAGCAGGCGCGCCCATCTGGCCTGGGGTGCGGGCCCGCACGCCTGCCCGGCCAAGGACCCGGCGATGATCATCGCCGTCCAGGCCATCGAGAAACTGCTCAATGAACTGCCGGACATCGAGCTGTCGGTGCATCCGGACGCTCTGGCCTACCGGCCTGGTCCTTTCCACCGGGCCCTCAGCGCACTGCCGGCCCGTTTCACCCCGGTCCGGAGCACACTGCCGGGACCCGGCGCCAGGCATGCCGCGGGGCTCGCCCCGGAAGGCCGCCGGGCGGAGGCAGCGCCTGCCCCCGCGCAGAAGGGCAAGTTCTGGAGCGGCTTCCTGAGCTGGTGGAAGGGGTGACCGAGCCGCTACCGCCCGGCGGGCGCCAGCAGGCTTGACGTGCGCAGATGCCACGTGGACCAGGTGTCTTCCTCGTCTCCGATCCGTCCGCCACTGGCGATCGGCACGGCGGCGAGGAATTCATCCGGCAGGTCGAAGGCGTCCACCAACGTCAGCATATGAGGCGCCAGAGCGGCGATGACATCGGTGGTGACACCGGGGAACGCGCGGACATGGTCGGCGGTCAGATGACCGTCAGCCAGCAGATCTCCGGTACGGCCGCTCAGCTGACGGAGCAGGAACAGCCTGCACAGGTCCTCCAGCAGGTTTCGTGCCACCGGATCCGCCGCTCGGCCCGCGGCATCGATGAACGCGTCGGCAGCCCTGCGGCAGGCGTGCACCGAGACCATCTCCAGAGCGGGCGTGGACGCCGCGTTCCAGCGTCCGAGCGGATCACCCGAGGGGCCCTGGCGCAGAGCCGTCCTCGCCCGGCTCTGTTCGACGGACTCGGCCTCCACGAGGAGGGCACGGAGAAAGGAGAGATCGTTCAACGACCTCTCCTCGACCGGCACATCGGGCAGGTGGCCCCGGCCCACCTCATGACCGAAGATCATCTCGGCTCCCGCCTTCACCCAGATGACAAGATTGTCGCCTTCCGCGGTGATGCCGCCCTCTATGTTCAACGGCAGGTCCGAGATCCCGTTGACCGGGAAGAGCCCCTGCGCCCCACACCGTTCCCGGGCCTCGATCGCGATGGCCCTGGCCTGCCAGCTGATCCAGCCCTTCGCGACAGCCACCAGGCGCTCGGTCTCGGCCCGGTTCTCGTCCGTGTGCCCGATCCACCGGGAGACGACCTCCCGGTGAAAGAACGTCATGGCGTACGCCGTGGCTGTCGCCTCGAGCAGCCTGCCGTGATGGCTGCGATGAGCCACCAGCGGCACCCGCTCCCCGAGCCGCGGCCCGCTGATGTGCCGGGTATGCGCGTGCCGTACAGCGATGGTCAGCGCCGCGCGCGACATCCCGAGGGTGCCCGCGCTCATGCACAGCTTGCCGCTGGTGACCCGTCCGATCGAATACAGGAACCGCTTCCGCGCACTACCCAGGCTGCTGTGCAGTGTCCCGTCCCGGCCCAGACGGCCGTGCTCGGCCTCCAGCAACGCCTCGCGGGGTAAACGCACTTGGTCGAACGAGGTGAGGCAGTGGTCCACAGGGGTACCGGTACGGTCCGGAAGCTCCCGGACATGGACCCCGGGCACCCGACCGCCCTCGTCACTCAGCGGTGCCAGGAAGAGGAAGCACCCCTGGTCCGCCCCGTCCACCAGCAACCGCGCGGCGACCACCGCGCTCTTCGGACCGCCGGCCAGGCTGGTGTTCGGCATGAACTTCTGGGCACCGGGGGTGGGAGTGTGCAGGACGAACCCGCCGGTCTCCCGGTCGAGTTCGGCGGTCGTCCCCAGCGCCGGAGCGTCGTTGCCGTGGTCCAGCTCCGTGCAGAGGAACGTCCCTATGCGGCGCATCGACGTGAACGCGGAGACGTCACGTCCGGCGCTGCCGGCACTCTGGTCCAGCAGGCTCCCCAGGAACAGGTTGTAGTGGATGCTCGCGAGAGTGCAGAGGCCACCGTCCACCACTCCGGTCCACTCGTGCAGCGCGCACAGCCGCCGTACGTCGAAAGCCAGGTCCGCGGCGTCGCCGGCGGCGTCGTTGACCAGACGCAGCCGGGAGTACGAGAGCTGGACACGCTCCGCGGGGGAGAGCCCGGGACGGTGCCGGAAGCCCTCCGTGGCGATGAGATCCCGCCAGGGTCCGTGCACCCGGGCCCGGTCCTCGCCGTCGAAGAGGAGACGGGTCAACTCTCGGCTCGGGGCAGAGGCATGCGCCACTCCCCCCTCCTTCACCAGACGGCCCCGTTCCGACGCGGCAGCAAGGGGAGCCTTGTCACGGAATGGCTGCATGGTCACGAAGTACTCCGCAAGGACGCTTTACACCAGTGAATGGAAAGTTGAAACAAGTGAATACCGGCCAACACTCCTTATCCAGAGCCAGTGTGATCTTTTTTTGAGTGGAAGATCACTACGGAAAGGACTTGAGAAGAGGGGTCATCTCAATTACCCTGGGCGCCCGCACGACTCCAGGGCGTAAGTTGGCAGACCGGGCGAAATGGACTTTTTCGCCGATAACACCGGACTGGCAGGGGATGTTTATCCATCGGATCTCGCGGGGTATCCTTCTCCCTACGCGGAGTATTCACATCGGTGGCGACGCCATTCATCGTCTCATACGACACGCAAAGCGCCGAACCCGGCCGGGCGGCGGCTCTCACCGTCGCATTCTTCAGCCTCTCTGAATGAGGATTTCCCGTAAAGGAAATAGCCCGGCCACTTTCCGGCGATATGGTGGATCCGTCCAATACCGGAAGCCGCGCGACACCGCCGGCCCAGCGGGGAGAAGGACGGTGGACCGGGCCGCGGGCCAGCGCGGCCCCCGTCAGCCCGTGGCGGCCCCGTCAGCCTGTGGTGGCGATGAAATCCCGTAGCGCTGATACGAGTTGCTCCGGCTGGTCCTCGGCGATCAGAGTGCCGCTGTCCTCGATCTCCAGGAGCCGCCCCTGCGGCAGCAGCCCGGCGAGCCGCCGGCCATGGGCCCGGGGCATCATGCGGTCATCGAGCGCCCAGACGACCAGGGCGGGCTTGTCGAACCTCCGCAGGCCCTCCGCGGCCTCCAGGAGTTCCGTTCTGCGTACGCCCAGACCGTAGCGGCGGAAGTCCTCGCGGATCGCCGGGTCGGTGAGGAGCGGGTGCAGCCAGCCGTCGACGATCTCCTCGGGGACAGGCCGCTTGGTGAGCGCCCCGAAGCCGACCGGCAGACGCCGCAGCGGCTTGACCGCGAGCGTACGGACCAGCAGGGGGATGCCGCCCGGCACCCGGCAGGCCAGTGCGATCAGTTTGCCCGGGACACCCGGCGGATAGTTGTCGAAGGCCTCACAGGACGTCAGGACCAGCCGGGCGAGCCGCTCCGGATGGCGGGCGGCGACGGACTGGGCGCGGCCGCAGTCGTTCTCGACCAGGGTGACGTCACTCAGCTCAAGCCGTTCGAGGAACTCGGCGATGAGCTCCACGACGGAGTCCGGGGTCAGCGGTACGTCACGGCGCATGGGGATGCGGTGCGCGCCGTACGGCAGGGTCGGCGCGAGCACACGGTGGCCGTGGCGCAGTCCTTCGACGACCTTGCGCCAGACGGTGGCGTCGTGGACGAGTCCGTGGAGGAGCACGACGACGGGGCCTGGGCCGCCGGTGTCCACGTACTCGACGGTGCCTGCGGTGAGTGTGATCTCGGGCATGTCAGGACAGTACGGCGACTCCGTCGATTTCGACCATCGCCTGCGCGTCCCAGAGCCGCGTGGCGCCGATCACCGCCATGGCCGGGTAGTCGCGTCCGGCCAGTCTCCGCCAGATGCGCCCCAGTTCGGCGGCGTGGGCGCGGTAGTCGGCGACGTCGGTGGCGTAGACCGTGACCCGGGCGAGGTCGGCGGGGCCGCCGCCCGCGGCGCTCAGCGCGGCGAGCAGATTCGAGAGCGCCACCTCGAACTGGGCCGGAAGGGTGGCCCCGGTGACCGCGCCCGCTCCGTCCAGGGCGGTCTGCCCCGCCAGGAAGACCAGCCGGGTCCCGGTGGCGACGACGGCGTGGGAGAAGCCGGTGGGGGGCGAGAGCTCCGGCGGGTCGATTCGGTCGAGGGTCATGCGTGCGGCTCCTTGGCGTCGGTCCGGCCTGGGCTCATCCGTGCAGCCCCCTGGCATCGGTGCGGCCGGGGCTCGTCCGGGCCCGTCCGCCTCATCCGTACAACTCCTTGGCGATGATGGTCCGCTGGACCTCGGTGGCGCCCTCGTAGATCCGCGGGGCGCGGACCTCGCGGTAGAGGTGTTCGAGGAGGTGGCCGCGCTGGAGGGCGCGGGCGCCGTGCAGCTGGACGGCGGCGTCCACCACGTACTGGGCGGTCTCGGTGGCGAAGAGTTTGGCCATGGCGGAGCGTTTGGCGATGCCCGGGTCACCCGCGTCGCAGGCGGCAGCGGCAGCGTGCACCAGCAGGCGTGCGGCCTCGGTGCGGGTGGCCATCTCGGCGACCTGGTGGGCCACGCTCTGGAGGTCCTTGAGCGGGCCGCCGAACGCGGTGCGCGCCGAGGTGTGCGCGACCGTCGCGTCCAGGGCAGCCTGGGCCATGCCGACCGCGAAGGCGCCGACACTGGGGCGGAAGAGGTTGAGGGTGTTCATCGCGACCCGGAAGCCCCGGCCCTGCTCGCCCAGGACGTCCTGCGGACCGACCGGCACCGCGTCGAACTCCAGCGTGCCGATGGGGTGCGGCGAGAGCATGTCGAGCCGGGACCCGGTCAGCCCCGGCCGGCCGGACGGCACCAGGAACGCGGTGATGCCGCGCGCCCCCGCGCCCTGCGTCGTACGGGCGAAGACCGTGTAGAAGTCGGCGTCGGGGGCGTTGGAGATCCAGCGTTTCCCGCCGGTGAGCCGCCAGCCGCCGCCGTCCGGTACGGCCTTCAGCTCCAGGGCCGCCGCGTCCGACCCCGCACCGGGCTCGCTCAGCGCGAAGGCGGCGACCGCACGGCCCGCGATCACCTCGGGCAGCAGCCGCGCGCGCTGCTCCGCGGTGCCGGCCTGGACGAGGGGGTAGCTGCCGAGCCCCTGGAGGGCGAGAGCGGTCTCCGCCTCGGTGCAGCCGTACGCCAGGGACTCGCGCAGCAGACAGAGATCGAGGGCGCCCGCACTGAACAGCCGCTCCAGCAGGCCCAGTTCACCGAGAGCGGCGACCAGGGGGCGGTTGACGCGGCCGGGCTCCCCCGCCGCGGCGATCGGCCCGAGCTCCTCGGCGGCCAGGGTGCGCAGCTCGGCGCACCACTTCCGCTGGTCCGGGTCCAGTGCGAATGCGGTCATCCCCGATCCCCTCTATCGTGAACCGTTGACTGTCGTCACGCAAACGATACGCTCCATATGCGATGCCGCCTAAGGGGGCGATCCTGTGATGGAGCTGAAAACCTCAGCGCACGTCGACACTTTTCCCCGCGAGCAGCTGCCGCCCGCCGACCAGTGGCCCCGGCTGCTCCTCGATGACCTTCCCGGGCCGGCCTGTCCGGACCGGCTGAACTGCGGGGCGGAGCTGCTCGACCGGACCGCCGAGCGCTTCGGTGCCGACCGCCCCGCCTTCCGTACCGGCGCCGGTGAGCTGTGGACGTACGGCGAACTCCGGGCCGAGGTCGCCCGTATCGCCCATGTCCTCACCTCGGACCTCGGGGTCGTGCCGGGGAACCGGGTGCTGCTGCGCGGCCCCACCACACCGCATCTGGCCGCCTGCTGGCTCGCGGTGGTGAAGGCGGGCGCGGTGGCGGTGACCGTACTGGCCACCCAGCGCCCGCACGAGCTGGCCGAGGTGTGCGCGCTCGCCCGGATCAGCCACGCGCTGTGCGACGCCCGCTCGGTCGACGACCTGGTGAAGGCGGAGGTCCCCGGGCTGCGGATCACCCCGTACGGCGGCGAGGGTCCTCGGGACCTGCTGCGGCTGGCCGCGGCCCGGCCCGATGAGTACGAGGCCGTCGCGACCTCAGCCGACGACGTCGCGCTGATCGCCTTCACCTCCGGCACCACCGGGCGCCCGAAGGGCTGTATGCACTTCCACCGCGATGTGCTGGCCGTCGCGGACACCTTCGCGCGGTACGTACTGAAGCCGCGGCCCGACGACGTCTTCGCGGGCAGCCCGCCGCTCGGTTTCACCTTCGGTCTCGGCGGCCTGGTGGTCTTCCCGCTGCGGGCGGGGGCCTCGGCGCTGCTGCTCGAACGGTCCGGGCCGCGCGAGCTGCTGCCCGCGCTCGCCAGGCACCGGGTCTCGGTGCTGTTCACGGCGCCGACCGCCTACCGCACCATGCTGGAGGGCCTGGACTCGTACGACGTGTCGGCGCTGCGGCGCTGTGTGTCGGCCGGGGAGAACCTGCCCGCGGCCACCTGGCACGCCTGGCACGAGCGGACCGGGCTGCGCATCATCAACGGCATCGGTGCCACGGAACTGCTGCACATCTTCATCTCGGCCGCCGACGGCGCGGTGCGCCCCGGCACGACAGGTGTTCCGGTGCCCGGCTGGCAGGCGCGGGTGGTCGACCGCTCCGGGCGCCCGGTGCCCGACGGCGAGCCGGGGCTGCTCGCGGTGCGCGGCCCGGTGGGCTGCCGCTACCTGGCCGACGCACGCCAGTCGGAGTATGTGCGGGACGGCTGGAACCTCACCGGGGACACGTATCTGCGCGACCGGGACGGCTACTTCACGTATGTGGCCCGCGCCGACGACATGATCATTTCCGCCGGTTACAACATCGCGGGCCCCGAGGTCGAGGACGCGCTCCTGCGCCACCCGGACGTCCTGGAGGCCGCCGTGGTGGGCCGCCCGGACACGGAGCGGGGGCAGGTGGTGGTGGCACATGTGGTGCTGCGCGAAGGGGCGGCGCGGGAGGCCGAGCCGCTGCGGGAGTTCGTAAAGTCCGAGCTGGCACCGCACAAGTGCCCCCGCGATGTGGTCTTCACGGACGCCCTGCCACGCACCGGCACGGGGAAACTCCAGCGGTTCCGGCTGGGGTGAGCGGGGGGCGGGGGCGGGGGGTGCTATCAGTGCATCGCCCGGAAATCGCGTGCCCCGCACCCCGGCACCGCGCACCATGTCCTGCATGACATGGACCTTCACCCGTGACCTGGACGTCTTCCTCGCCACGGCGGAGCCCGCCGCCGCCGCGCACCCTGCCGAGAACACGCTCGTCCTGACCATCACCGCCGCCCTGAGGCGCCATGGGCCGCGCTTCTACGGGGACGGCACACCGCTCTTCGGCTGGTGGCGCTCGGCGGACGGCACGGTGGACGGCTCCGTCGTATGGACACCACCGCGCCCTCTGCAGGTCGGTGTGGTCCCGCCCGAAGCGGTGCCGCCCCTGGCACAGGCCCTCGGCGAGCGGGGCGTCACCGCCGTCAACGCCGAACGGGGCGTGGCCGACGCGCTCACCGCCTCGTGGCGCGGCCGTACGGTCGCGCAGGAGCAACGTCTGTACCGGCTCGCCGAGTTGACCCCGCCGTCGCCCTGCCCGGCCGGCCGGGCCCGTACCGCCACCTTCGCCGACCGCGCGCTGCTGATCGAGTGGCGCCGTGCCTTCGGGCGCGACACCGGGCAGTCGGCGGACCGGGTGGAGAGCGCCGTCGACGACCGGCTCTCGTACGGGGGTCTGTCGCTCTGGGAGCACCGGGGCGTCCCGGTGTCCATGGCCGGGGTGACCCGTCCCACCGCGGGCACCGTGCGCGTCGCCCCGGTGTACACCCCGCCCGGCCTGCGCGGTCGTGGCTACGCGGCAGCGGTCACCGCGCACGTCAGCCGGGCGGCGCTGGACGCGGGCATGGCCGAGGTGCTGCTGTTCACCGATCTCGCGAACCCGACCAGCAACGGCGTGTACCAACGCATCGGATACCGGCCGCTGGCCGAGCGGGTCGTCGTCACCGGGGCGGGCCGACCAGCCGTCACATGAGGGTGAGCCGCGGCTTCGGGGCGTCCGTCCGGCCCGTTCTGGGGGCCCGGCTGCCCGCCCGGTAGGGCAGGGGCCAGGGGGCCGCCGGGCCCTCGTAGCCCTGGTCCGATGCCGCGTGCAGGGTCCAGTGCGGGTCGTACAGATGCGGGCGGGCCAGAGCGCAGAGGTCCGTACGCCCGGCGAGGAGCAGGGAGTTGACGTCGTCCCAGGACGAGATCGCGCCCACCGCGACCACCGGGACGCCCAGTTCGTTGCGGATACGGTCGGCGAACGGGGTCTGGTAGGAGCGGCCGTACGCGGGCTTCTCGCCGGGGACGACCTGCCCCGTCGAGACGTCGATCGCGTCGGCCCCGTGGGCCGCGAAGGCGCGGGCGATCGCCACCGCCTCGTCCGGTGTCGTGCCGCCGGGCGCCCAGTCCGCCGCCGAGATACGGACCGTCATCGGCCGGTCGTCGGGCCAGGCCGCCCGCACCGCGTCGAAGACCTCCAGGGGAAAGCGGAGACGGCTCCGGAGCGGACCGCCGTACCCGTCGGTGCGCAGATTGGTGAGCGGGGAGAGGAAGCCGGAGAGCAGATAGCCGTGGGCGCAGTGCAGTTCGAGCAGGTCGAAGCCGGCCTCGGCAGCGCGGCGGGCCGCTTCGGTGAACTGTCCGCGCACCGCGGTGAGCCCGGCCGTGTCCAGCTCCGCCGGGGTCTGGCTGACGCCCGGCCGGTACGGCAGCGGGGACGCGGCCGACAGCGGCCAGTTGCCGTCCGGGAGCGGCTCGTCCATGCCGTCCCACATCAGGCGGGTGGAGCCCTTGCGGCCCGAGTGCCCCAGCTGGACGCCGATGGCGGTGCCGGGCGACTGCGCGTGCACGAAGGAGGTGACGCGCTGCCAGGCGGTGGTCTGTCCGTCGGTGTAGAGGCCGGCGCAGCCGGGCGTGATGCGGCCCTCGGGGCTCACGCACACCATCTCGGTCATCACCAGGCCCGCGCCGCCGAGTGCGCGGGCGCCCAGGTGGACGAGGTGGAAGTCGCCGGGGACACCGTCGTGTGCCGCGTACATGTCCATGGGCGAGACGACGACGCGGTTGCGCAGTTCGAGGCCGCGCAGCCGCAGCGGGGTGAACATCGGCGGGGTGCCGCCGCGGCAGCCGAAGTCGCGCTCCACCGTGTCCGTGAAGGTGCGGTCGCGCAGCCGCAGATTGCCGTGTGTGACCCGGCGGCTGCGGGTCAGCAGATTGAAGGCGAACTGCCGTGGCGGCTGGCCGAGATACATCTCCAGCTG
The DNA here is from genome assembly GCF_053612185.1 of Streptomyces sp. NPDC054757. Lineage (NCBI taxonomy): Bacteria > Bacillati > Actinomycetota > Actinomycetes > Kitasatosporales > Streptomycetaceae > Streptomyces > Streptomyces sp. NPDC054757. The sequence goes on along the minus strand of NZ_JBSHBW010000035.1, from coordinate 48,435 downwards.
CTCGAACCACTCCAGGCTGGCCGCGGCAGCCCGCTGGGTGGAGGCGACGACCGGGCGGCGTTCGCTCTCGTACGCTTCGAGAGCCGACGCCAGGTCGGGCTGTTCCCCGATGTTCGCCGCCAGGGCGAGGGCGTCCTCGACGGCGAGCTTGGTGCCGGAGCCGATGGAGAAGTGCGCGGTGTGGGCCGCGTCCCCGATCAGCACCGTGTTCCCGTGCGACCAGCGTGCGTTGACCACGGTACGGAACGCGGTCCAGGTGGAGTTGTTGCCGGTGAGCGGGCGCCCGCCGAGCGCGTCGGCGAAGATCCGGGCGCACCGCTCGGTGGACTCCTTCTCGTCGCAGCGGTCGAGGCCCGCGGCGTGCCAGACCTCCTCGCGCATCTCGACGATGACGGTGGAGGCCGTGGGCCCGTACGGGTAGCCGTGCAGCTGCATCACACCGTGCTCGGTCTCGGCTGTCTCGAAGCGGAAGGCGTCGAAGGCGAAGGGCGCGGAGAGCCAGATGTAGCGGCAGCGGTGGGTGGTGACGCGGGGCCCGAAGGTTTCGGCGTAGGCCCGGCGGGTGGCGCTGTGCACCCCGTCGGCGGCGACCACCAGGTCATGGGTCGCGGCCAGTTCGCCGGGGGGCGGCGCCTCGGTGCGGAAGCGGATCCGTACGCCCAGTTCGCGGCAGCGCCCGTGCAGGATCTCCAGGAGCCGGCGCCTGCCGAGCGCGGCGAAGCCGTGTCCGCCCGAGGTCAGGGTCGTGCCGCGGTGGACGATGTCGATGTCGTCCCAGCGTACGAACTCGTCCTGGAGGGCGCGGTGGACGGCCGGGTCCGCCTGCTCGATGCCGCCGAGCGTCTCGTCGGAGAGGACGACGCCGAAGCCGAAGGTGTCGTCGGGGGCGTTGCGCTCCCAGACGGTGACGGATCTGGCGGGGTCGAGCCGTTTGAGGAGGGCGGCGGCGTAGAGGCCGCCCGGCCCGCCGCCGACGACCGCGATCCGCAGGGCGGGGCGCGGGCGCTCTCCCGCACCGGCCGCCACGGCTACCTGCCCTGCCACTTGGGGGGCCGCTTCTCGGTGAAGGCGGCGTGGAACTCGGCGTAGTCCTCGCCGTTCATCAGCAACGCCTGTGTGGTGGCGTCCAGTTCGACGGCCGCCGCGAGCGGCATGTCGAGTTCGGCGGTGAGCAGCGCCTTGGTCTGCGCGTACGCGAGGGCCGGCCCTTCGGCGAGGCGGCGGGCCAGCGCGGCGGCCCGCCGGTCCGCGCCGCCCTCCTCCGCCACCTCGCTGACCAGGCCGATCCGCTCCGCCTCGGGCGCCAGGACCGGCTCCCCCAGCATCAGCAGCCGCGTCGCGTGCCCGAGTCCGACGACGCGGGGCAGCAGATAGGCGGCGCCCATATCGCCGCCGGAGAGCCCGACCCGGGTGAAGAGGAAGGCGAACCGCGCGGTCGGGTCGGCCACCCGGAAGTCGGCGGCCAGGGCGAGGACGGCGCCGGCGCCCGCCGCGACCCCGTGCACGGCGGCGATCACCGGGAAGGGGCATTCGCGCAGGGCCCGGACGACCTGTCCGGTCATCCGGTTGAAGTCGAGGAGCTGGGCGGTGTCCAGGGCCAGGGTGGCGCCGATGATCTCCTCGACATCGCCGCCCGAGCAGAATCCGCGGCCCTCACCGGCGAGGACCAGGGCCCGTACCGACCGCTCACGGGACAGCTCGGCGAGCAGGTCGCGCAGGTCCGCGTAGGCGCCGAAGGTGAGGGCGTTGAGCTTCTCCGGGCGGGCGAACGTGACGGTCGCGACCCCGTCCTGCCGGCTCACCCGGAGGTGCTTCCAGTGCTCGACGGGGTCTGCTGAGCCGGAAAAGGGGCTCATGGGGTGCGGCCTCCTTCGGTCGGGGGCTCGTCCGGAGGAGGCCGGCCGGGACCTGGTGACAGAGCGGCGTGCCCCCTCAAATTATCACTCCGGCGTGACTACCGTCACGGGTACGCGATAGAGAGGCGCCGGAGCCTCCGTCAGGAAGGGCCTCCGGCCGGAAGTCCCGTCAGAATGTGGCGCAGGTCCCTTTTCCTGCGGGCCGCAGCCTCTACTCGCAACGTCCCCGGCTCCGTATCGTTGAAATCAGGACAACCCCCTCCACACCGAACGGAACTCCAGCCGTGCCGGACACCTCGCGCCCCGCCTCATGGCGCATCGCCCTGCCGCACACCGCGGCCGCGGTGCCGATAGCGCGCGCCCTGATCCGTACGGTGCTCGCCGACCTGGAGGGCGAGGAGGCCGCGGACAGCGACACGGCCGAGCTGCTCACCTCCGAGCTGGTCGCCAACGCCGTGGAGCACACGCTCGGCGACGAACCCATCGAGCTGGTCGTCGAGGTGCTGCATACCGGCTGCCAGGTCGAGGTGCACGACCGGGACCCGGCCCCGCCCGGCGATCTGGTCCACCCGGCCCCGGCAGGCCCGCCCGACCCCTGGCAGGAGCACGGTCGCGGTCTGCTGCTCATCCGGACGCTCAGCTCGTCCTACGGCCACCGCCCGACCGAGCACGGCAAGGCCGTCTGGTTCACCCTGCCTGCGGGGCCTGCGTACTGAGCCGCGAACGGCGGCGCCCGTAGCCCGCGTAGACGGCCGCGCCCACCAGCAGGAAGCCCGCGAACTGGAGCCAGGTCCGCCACCCGGTCCCGTACATCAGGTACACACAGAACCCGACCCCCAGGACAGGGCTGACGGGGAAGAGCGGCACCCGGAAGGAGCGCGGCAGCTCCGGGTGGCTGCGGCGCAGCGCGACGACGGCGACGTTCACCGCCACCATCGTGGCCAGCGCCCCGATAGTGGTCAGGTTCACCACGACGTCGAGCGAGGCGAACGCGGCGGGGACCGCCACGACGGTCGCCACGATCCAGGTGTTGGAGACCGGCGTCGAGGTCCTCGGGGAGACCTTCTCGAAGACGCCGGGGACCAGCCCGTCGCGGGACATCGACATCAGGATGCGGGTCTGCCCGTACATCACGGCGAGCACCACAGAGGCGATGGCGACGACCGCCCCGAAGGCGATGACACCGCCGCCCACGGACGAGCCGGTGACCTGGTTGACGATCAGTGAGAGGGCCGCGGGCCGGTCGGCGACGGCGGGCGCGCCGAACGCGCCGATGGCCGCCACGGCGACCGCGCAGTAGAGCACGGTGACGACGCCGATACAGATCATGATCGCGAGCGGGATGTTGCGCCGCGGGTTCCGCACCTCCTCACCCGCCGTGGTGATGGCGTCGAACCCGATGTACGAGAAGAAGGCGATCGAGGCACCGGATGTGATGCCGCCGACGCCGTCGGGGGCGAACGGCACCAGATGGCCGTCCCGGAACGCGGTGAAGGCCACGGCGCAGAAGACCAGCAGGATGCCGATCTTCAGTACGGCCATCGCCGCCGTCGCGCGGGCACTCTCCCGCACCCCGCGCACCAACAGGGCCGCGGCGAGCGCGACGACCACGACGGCCGGCAGGTTGATCACCCCGCCGTCGCCCGGGCCGCTGGAGAGCACCGCGGGCAGCTGCCGCCCGACGAGGCTGTTCAGCAGTTCGTTGAGGTACTGGCTCCAGCCGACGGCGACCGCGCTCACCGAGATGCCGTACTCCAGGAGCAGACACCAGCCGACCAGGAAGGCGGTGCGCTCGCCGAGCGTGGCGTACGCGAAGGAGTACGAGCTGCCCGACACCGGGATCGCGCCGCCCAGCTCGGCGAAGGAGAACGCGGTGAAGACACAGGTGACCGCGGCGAGCACGAACGAGATGATGACCGCGGGCCCGGCCTTGGCCACCGTGTCGGAGAGGCCGACGAAGATACCGGTCCCGACGATGGCCCCGACGCCGAAGCACACCAGCTGGAAGAGGCCCATGGTGCGGCGCAGTCCGTGTCCCTCCAGGTCCGCGCCGGACTCGGCGATGAGGAGTTCGGGCGGCTTGACGCGCAGACCGGGGCGGCGAGCCGGGCGCGGTTCTGCGGGGCGGGGGGAACGCATGGGGGGGCGGGTCTCTTTCCGGACGTGCGCGGAGCGGCGCGCACAGGGGGCACACACGGCACAACGGGGGGCACACAGCGCAGTGGGGTTCGAGCGTGCGAGCCCGAACCCCACCAAGGGACGACATCGTAGCCGCCTTGTCGCATATTCACCCAATTGGGCGTATTGCTATCCCTTGCCGGTCGGCCGGGCACCCCTGGCCGGCCGGTTCGGCTACCCCTGACCTGCCAGCGTGGCGACCATGACCGCCTTGATCGTGTGCATCCGGTTCTCCGCCTCGTCGAAGACGACCGAGTGCTCCGACTCGAAGACCTCGTCGGTGACCTCCAGCTCGCTCAGCCCGAACTGTGCGTGGATGTCCCGTCCGACCTGGGTGCCCAGATCGTGGAAGGCGGGCAGGCAGTGCAGGAACTTGACCCCGGGGTTGCCGGTGGCGCGCAGCACGTCCATCGTCACGGCGTAGGGCGAGAGCGCGGCGATGCGCTCGGCCCAGACCTCCTTCGGCTCCCCCATCGACACCCAGACGTCGGTGACGACGAAGTCGCAGCCCCGCACCGCATCGGTGATGTCCTCGGTGAGTGTGACGGTGCCACCGCTCTCCGCGGCCAGCTCCCGCGCCCGCGCGACGACGCTCTCGGCGGGCCAGTAGGCGCGCGGGGCGGCGATCCGGACATCGAGACCGAGCAGCGCGCCGGTGATCAGATAGGAGTTGCCCATGTTGAAGCGGGCGTCGCCGAGGTAGGCGAAGACGATCCGCTCCAGCGGCTTGTCGCTGTGCTCGGTCATGGTGAGCACATCGGCGAGCATCTGCGTGGGGTGCCAGTCGTCGGTGAGCCCGTTGTAGACGGGAACCCCGGCGTGCGCGGCCAGCTCCTCCACCTGCGGCTGGCTGTCGCCGCGGTACTCGATGGCATCGAACATCCGGCCGAGCACCCGCGCGGTGTCCTTGAAGGACTCCTTGTGCCCGATCTGCGAACCGGAGGGGTCGAGATACGTCGTCGACGCCCCCTGGTCGGCCGCGGCGACCTCGAAGGCGCAGCGCGTCCTGGTGGAGGTCTTCTCGAAGATCAGAGCGACGTTCCGGCCGCGCAGCCGCTGCACTTCGGTGCCCGACTTCTTGGCCGCCTTGAGCTCGGCGGCCAGCTCGACCAGGGCGCGGAACTCCTCCGCGGTGAAGTCGAGCTCCTTGAGGAAGTGGCGGCCTGCGAGGTCTATCGCCATGGGGACTGCTCCTGGGTCACGCGGGGAGGGGTCGCGCGTAGTGGGGACGGGGGTCAATGGAAGTCTATGCGATTGATCGCATCACTATACGGCATCCCGCTGAACCGGGCAGCTCATGCACCGCGGCCCTCCCCTGCCCCGCCCCAGCTCACTCCCCGGGATCTCGATGACGTCGATGCCCTCCTTGCGCAGATGTGTGTTGGTGGTGAAGTTCCGCTCGTACGCCACGACCACCCCCGGCTCGACGGCGAGGACGTTGCAGCCGTCGTCCCACTGCTCGCGCTCCGCCGAGTGCACGTCCTGGGTGGCGGTCAGCACCCGGATACCGCTCAGCCCCAGCGCCGCGGCGATCGCCTGGTGCATCTGCTCCGGGGGATGGTCGGTGACCTTCAACTCCCTTTCGGTGCTGCCCGGTTCGATGGTGTACGAGCGGAGCATCCCGAGTCCCGCGTACTGGGTGAAGGTGTCGCCGTCGACCATCGTCATCACGGTGTCCAGATGCATGAAGGCCCGCCGCTTGGGCATGTCGAGCGCCACGATGGTGCGCGCGGAGCCGGCCGCGAAGAGTCCGCGGGCCAGCATCTCCACCGCCTGCGGGGTGGTCCGCTCGCTCATTCCGATCAGGACCGCGCCGTTCCCGATGACGAGGACGTCGCCGCCCTCGATCGTGGACGGGTAGTCGACCTGCCCCTGCGACCAGTGGTGGAAGGCCCCGGAGCCGGTGAAGAGCGGGTGGTGACGGTAGATCGCCTCGAAGTGGACGGTCTCGCGCTGCCGGGCGGGCCAGCGCATCGCGTTGATGGAGACACCGTCGTAGATCCAGGCCGATGTGTCCCGGGTGAACAGGTGGTTCGGCAGCGGGTCGAGCAGGAAGTCGTCCAGGTCCATCACATGGAAGCGGACCGAGACCGGCTCCCGGTAGCGCTCCAGGAACTCCCGCTTCGTCATCCCGCCGACCAGCACCTCGGCCAGGTCGGCGACGGACAGTTCGTCGAAGACCGTCCGCAGATGGTGGGTGGCGAGCGGACCGTACTCCTTCTCGTCGAAGACCCGGTCCAGGACGAGCGTGCGGGCCTCGGGCACCTCCAGCGACTCCCGCAGCAGGTCGTCGAAGAGATGCACCTCCACACCGCGCTCGCGCAGCACGTTGGCGAAGCCGTCGTGCTCCTGGCGGGCGCGGCGCACCCACAGCACGTCGTCGAAGAGGAGCGCGTCCTTGTTGCTGGGGGTGAGCCGCTTCAGTTCCAGACCCGGCCGGTGCAGGATGACGCGGCGCAGCGGCCCCGTCTCGGAGTCGACATGGAATCCCATGCCCCCATCCTGTCCCCGGTCCGCCCCGCTCACCCCTGAAGGGAACGAGCGGGGCGTGTCCGGCGGTGCCGCCGTGGCGGGCGCGAGGTGGCGGTGCCGCGGTGGCGGGGGCGCCGTGGCGGTGCCGCCGTTCAGAGCCTCGGGTCGACCGGCTCCGACTCAAGGGCCAGTACGGCGAAGACCGCCTCGTGGATCCGCCAGAGCGGTTCGCCGTCGGCGAGCCGGTCCAGCGCCTCAAGACCCAGGGCGTACTCGCGCAGGGCGAGGGAGCGCTTGTGGCCGAGAGAGCGCTGGCGGAGCCTGGCCAGGTTGTCCGGGCGGGTGTACTCGGGTCCGTAGACGATCCGCAGATACTCCCGGCCGCGCACCTTGATGCCGGGCTGGACGAGCCGGCCCCTGGCGTCCCGCACGAGCGCCTGGAGCGGCTTGACGACCATGCCCTCACCGCCGCGTCCGGTCATCTCAAGCCACCAGTCGGTGCCGGAGCTGACGGACTCCTGGTCGCCCGTGTCGACCACCAGCCGCCGGGTGGTCCGCAGCAGCCCGCTCTGGTCGTGCTCGACCAGCCGGTCGAGCCAGGCCAGCTGCTCGTCGTGGGGTACGGCGGCGAGCGAGCGGCCCTCGGCGGCGAGCAGCTGGAACGGTGCCAGGCGTACGCCGTCCAGGCCGTCCGTCGTCCAGCAGTACCGCCGGTACGCCTCGGTGAAGGCGACCGCGTCGTCGGCCCGGTCGCGCTGCCCCGCGAGCAGTCCGCCGACTTCGACACCCCGGGCTGCGGCCGCTTCCAGCGCTCCGATGACGCCGGGCAGCACGGCGCGTGAGGCGGCGCCCACCGCCGCGTACTGCTTGCGCAGCAGGCCGGTCGCCTTGAGCGACCAGGGCATCAGCTCCGCGTCGAGCAGCAGCCAGCCGGTGCCCAGCTCGTCCCAGAGTCCGGCGTCGGTGACCGCGGTGCGCAGCCGTCCCAGGATCTCCTCGGTCACAGCCGGGTCGTCGAAGAAGGGACGGCCGGTCCTGGTGTGCAGCGAGCCGGTCGGCCCGGACACCCCGAAGCGTTCCCGCGCGGTCCCGGCGTCCCGGCAGACCAGAGCGACCGCGCGCGAGCCCATGTGCTTCTCCTCGCACACAACCTTCGCGACACCGTCCGACCTGTACTGCGCGAAGGCCTCGGCGGGGTGTTCCAGATAGCCGTCCAGCCGGGAGGTGCCGGTGGGGGACATCGTCGGCGGGAGGTAGGCGAGCAGCCGCGGGTCGACCGCGAAACGGCTCATGACCTCAAGAGCCGCCGCCGCGTTCTCCTCGCGGACCGAGACCCGGCCGGTGTGCCGGGTCTCCACGGTGCGACGGCCACTGACGTCGGTGAGGTCGAGCGGGCGCCCGTCATGGCCGCCCGGCGCCTCGGTGACGAGCGGGCGGGCCGGCTCGTACCAGACCTGTTCGGCGGGGACGTCGACCAGTTCGCGCTCGGGCCAGCGCAGCGCCGTCATCCGCCCGCCGAAGACCGCGCCGGTGTCCAGGCAGAGGGTGTTGTTGATCCAGCCGGCGTTCGGTACGGGGGTGTGGCCGTAGACGACGGCGGCCCGGCCTCGGTAGTCCTCGGCCCAGGGGTAGCGCACGGGCAGGCCGAACTCGTCGGTCTCGCCCGTCGTGTCCCCGTACAGCGCGTGCGAGCGGACCCGCCCGGAGGTGCGGCCGTGGTACTTCTCGGGCAGCCCGGCATGGCAGACGACGAGCCGGCCGCCGTCCAGGACGTAGTGGCTGACGAGCCCGTCGATGAACTCCCGCACCCGCTCCCGGAAGTCGGGGTCCCTCGTGTCCTCCTTCTCCAGCTGCTCGATGGTCTCGGCGAGTCCGTGGCTGTGCTGGACCTTCCGGCCCTTGAGGTAACGGCCGAGCTTGTTCTCGTGGTTCCCGGGCACACAGAGCGCGTTGCCCCCGGCGACCATCCCCATGACCCGGCGCAGCACACCGGGGCTGTCCGGGCCGCGGTCCACCAGGTCGCCGACGAAGACGGCGGTACGGCCCTCGGGGTGCGCGCCGTCGGTGTAGCCGAGGCGGGTGAGCAGGGTCTCCAGCTCGGAGCTGCAGCCGTGGATGTCGCCGATGATGTCGAAGGGGCCGGTGAGGTGGGTGAGGTCGTTGTACCGCTTCTCCAGGACGACTTCGGCGGTCTCCACCTCCGCCACGCTGCGCAGGACGTGCACCTTGCGGAAGCCCTCGCGCTCCAGACCGCGCAGTGAGCGGCGCAGTTCACGGCGGTGGCGCTGGATGACGTGGCGGGGCATCCCCGCGCGGTCGGGGCGTACGGCGTTGCGCTCCGCGCACACCTCTTCGGGCAGGTCGAGCACGATCGCGATGGGCAGCACGTCGTGCTCGCGCGCCAGCCTCACCAGCTGCTTGCGGCTCTCGGACTGCACGTTCGTCGCGTCCACGACGGTCAGCCGCCCGGCGGCCAGACGCTTGGCCGCGATGTAGTGGAGGACGTCGAAGGCGTCGCCGCTGGCGCTCTGGTCGTTCTCGTCGTCGGCCACCAGTCCGCGGCAGAAGTCCGACGAGATGATCTCGGTGGGCCTGAAGTGCCGCTGCGCGAAGGTCGACTTGCCCGAACCGGTGGCCCCGACCAGCACCACGAGGGAGAGGTCGGTCACGGGGAGGGTACGCGGGCCGGGCGGGTCGGCCATGCCGGGGCCGCCAGGCCCAGTCGCGCTCTGCGTGCTGCTGTCGCTGTCGCCGGTACTGCTCATGCCGCTTCCGCCTCCTTCGGGGACGTGCCGGACTTCGGGGCTGTGCCGGACTTCGATTCGGTGCCGGATTCCGGGGCCGCGCCGGACTTCGGGGTCATGGTGAACACCGCGAGCTGGGTCGGCGGGCCGACCTCGGGGTCGTCGGGCCCCACGGGCCTGAACTCCACTCCGTAACCGTGCCGTTCGGCCACCCCCGCGGCCCAGGCCCGGAACTCCTCACGGGTCCACTCGAAACGGTGGTCCCCATGACGCACCTGACCGGCGGGCAGCGTCGCCCAGCGCACGTTGTACTCGACGTTCGGCGTGGTCACCAGGACGGTCTGCGGCCTGGCCGCGCCGAAGACCGCGTACTCAAGCGCGGGCAGCCGCTCGGGGTCGACATGCTCGACGACCTCGCTCAGCACCGCGGCGTCGTACTGCTTGAGCCGCTTGTCGGTGTACGCGAGAGAGCCCTGGATGAGCTTCACCCGGGCGGCACCGCGCTCGCCGAGCTGGTCGAGGCGGAGCCTGCGGGCCGCGCTGTTCAGTGCGCGCATCGACACATCCATGCCGACGATCTCGGTGAAGCGGGCGTCCCTCAGCAGCTCCTGCAGCAACTGGCCCTGGCCACACCCCAGATCGAGCACCCGCCCCGCGCCCGCGGCGCGCAGGGCAGCCAGGATCGCCGCACGGCGCTGCGCGGCCAGCGGCACCGGCCTCTCCTCGGTGTCGGTGGTCTCGTCCACGGCGTTGTCGACCGACTCGACCTCGGTGTCGTCGGCCTCCGCGAGCCGCACCAGCTCCAGCGCCTCGGTCGCCTGCCGGGTCAGTCCCCGGCGCCGCGACAGATAGCGGCTGGTGATCAGCGACTGCTCGGGGTGCCCGGCCAGCCAGCCCTCACCGGCCCGCAGCAGTTTGTCGACCTCGTCGGGCGCCACCCAGTAGTGCTTGGCGTCGTCGAGGACCGGCAGCAGCACATAGAGCTGCCGCAGCGCGTCGGCGAGCCGTAGCTCGCCTTCGAGCACGAGACGCACATACCGCGATTCGCCCCACTCGGGGAACTTCTCGTCCAGCGCGACCGGTTCGGCCTTCACCCGCTCCCAGCCGAGCGGCGCGAAGAGCTGGTGCACCAGACCCGGTCCACCGCTGGCGGGCAGGGCTGGCACCTCGATCCGCAGCGGCATCGGAGCTGCTGCCCGCTCCGGCAGCGCGGCGCACACCCCGCGCAGGGCGCTCTTGAAGACGGTGGTCATGGCGACGGAGAGCAGCGAGGACGCGGCGTAGGGCCGGTCGTTGACGTACTGGGCGAGCGCGGTGCCGGGTGCGCCGCCGCGCCCCTTGCCCTTGCCGCGCCGCACCAGCGCCACCGGGTCCACCTCAAGGAGCAGCGCGGCCGTGCAGCGCTCGGCGGTGGCCTCCGGATAGAGGACATGCGCCGTGCCGTGCGAGGTGGAGAACGCCTGCGCCTTGTCGGGATGCTTGTGCAGCAGAAAGCCGAGGTCGGTGGCGGGGCGCTCTGGGGTGCCGGTCGTACTGATCGTCAGGAACACGCGTCCGATTATCGCCCGCACGGCCCGGTCCGACCAGAGGTTTTCATGCCCCCGGGGCCGGCGTCCGCGGCCCGGCGACGGCTGCGATGTCCGCGATCTCAGCCGGGCCGACCCGGCAGCAGCCGCCGACCAGTGCGGCCCCGGCCCGCTCCCAGCCCCGCACCCGCGAAGCGGCGAAGGCGGCGGGGCCGCGCCAGTCACGGCGCCCGGCGTCCCACTCCTCACCGCTGTTCGGATAGACGACCACCGGCTTGCCGGTCACCGCGGACGCGAGCTCCACCGCCCGATCCGCATCCCCCGGCGCGCAGCAGTTCACTCCCACGGCGACGACCTGGTCCCGGCCCGCCGCCAGGCCGAACGCCTCGGCCAGCGGCTGCCCGGCCCGGGTCCGCTCCCCCGTGACGCTGTACGAGAGCCAGACCGGCGTCCCGCACCCGTCGGCCGCCCGCAGCAGCGCCTCGGCCTCGTCGGTGTCCGGCACCGTCTCCAGGGCGAGCACATCGGGCTCCGCCGCGGCCAGCGCCTCGATCCGCGGCCGGTGGAAGCGCTCCAGCTCCCGGACGGAGAGCCCGTACCGGCCGCGGTACTCACTGCCGTCGGCGAGCATCGCACCGTACGGACCGACGGAGGCGGCGACCCAGACCTCACGGTCCGCCGCCCCGGCAGCCTCCCGCGCCAGCAGCACACTGCGGGCCAGCAGCCCCGTGGCCTCGGCCCGGCCGGTTCCGCGCCGCGCGAACCCCGCGAACGTGGCCTGGTAGCTCGCGGTGATGAGCACCTGGGCGCCCGCCCGTACATACGCCGTGTGCGCCGCCACGATCTGCCGGGGACCGTCGGCGAGCAGCCGCGCCGACCAGAGCGCGTCGGAGAGATCGCAGCCCTGTGCCTCCAACTGGTTGGAGAGTCCGCCGTCCAGGACGACGGTGGACTCGGCCAGTGCGGCGGCGAGGGTACGGACGGGGCGCATCCGGTCCTACTTCAGCTGGGAGAGGACCTGTGAGGAGATCAGCTCCAGGTGGTCCAGATCGTCGAGGTCGAGCACCTGGAGGTAGATGCGCGACGCGCCGATGGCCTCGTAGCGGCCGATCTTGTCGACAACCTCGGCGGGTGAACCGCCCAGCCCGTTCGCCTTCACATCCGCCGTGTCACGCCCGATGGCCTCCGCCCGGCGCGCCACCTCGGCGTCGTCCTTGCCGACACAGACGACCAGCGCGTTCGAGTACACCAGGTCGTCCGCCCGGCCGGCCGCCTTGGCCGCTGCCCTGACCCGCCCGAACTGCCGCTCGCTGTCCTCGATCGAGGCGAAGGGGATATTGAACTCATCGGCGTACTGCGCGGCCAGCCGGGGGGTACGGGTCGCGCCGTGTCCGCCGATCAGCACGGGCACCTTCGCCTGGGCGGGCTTGGGCAGCGCGGGCGAGTCGCTCAGCTGGTAGTAGGCGCCGTCATAGCTGAAGGTCTCACCCGTCCTGGTCCCCCAGAGCCCGGTGACGATGGCCAGCTGCTCTTCCAGGCGGCCGAACTTCTCCTTGGGGAAGGGAATCCCGTACGCCCGGTGCTCCTCCTCGAACCAGCCTGCCCCCAGGCCCAGTTCGACCCGGCCGCCGGACATCTGGTCGACCTGCGCCACCTGGATGGCCAGGACTCCGGGGAGCCGGAACGTGCCCGCCGTCATCAGCGTCCCGAGCCGGATCCGCTTGGTCTCGCGGGCAAGTCCCGCCAGGGTGATCCAGGCATCGGTGGGGCCTGGCAGGCCGTCGCCCGATCCCATGCGCAGATAGTGGTCCGAGCGGTAGAAGGCGTCGAAGCCCAGGTCCTCGGTTGCCTTGGCGACGGTCAGCAGAGTGTCATAGCTCGCCCCTTGCTGGGGCTCGGTGAAGATTCGAAGATCCATACATCCATCCTGCACCTTCCTCCGTCCCCCGACGCTCCCCGAACTGCCCGTACGGCGATTTCCCGGCACACCGGGAGGGGGCTCACCACCCCCCACCCCTGCCGCCGCCCCCTACCGCCGGGACCCCTCCGCGTCCCGCTCCTCCAGCTTCCGCAGCATTCCGCGCACCCGGTCCCCCGACTCGTCGGCCGCGTCCATGGCCTCGATGCACTGCCAGTAGACGGACTCCTCGTCGGTGCCGCAGGCGACGCCCACCAGTGCGATACCCACCTCCCCCAGCAGCACCCCGAGCGCGGCCAACGCCTCGTGCACATTCGACACTTCGGTCAACTGCGCCGCCCGTATCAGCCCGCCGCGCACCGTCGGCACGTCGAGCGCCCCGCAGCCCCGGCCGCCCGATTCGCCCAGCGCCCGCGCGTCGGCCCGCAGCTCCTGCGGGCCGCGCAGCGCCAGATGTCCGCCCACGGCGCGGGAGAGCGCCTGCGCCTGCCACGCCTCCACCATGGTGTCCAACTCCGGGACGCTCCGCGCCAGAGCGTCCCGGCTGATTGCGATGAGCCGCACCCCGTCCATCCCAGTCCCCGTTCGTATGACGTACCGTCTCCCCTTTCATTACCCAGAGTGAAGGCGGATGGACCATAAAGCCAGGGGAATTCGGAAATCTGTGGACGCAAGACGCATTGTTGATAACTCACTCACTCCGGAGAGTGACGATCCGCATCCCGCTCCACCGGAAACCGTGTCTCATTTCGGTCAATTTTATCGGAAAGCGCCGTAAGGGCATCGATCCCCAGCACCTCGCAGAACTGCAGCAGATACGCGAGGACATCGGCGACCTCGTCCGCGACCCGGTGTGCCGACCCCGGATCCTCCATCACCCGGACCGACTCCTCGGGCGTCAGCCACTGGAAGATCTCGACCAGTTCGGCCGCCTCGACGCTCAGTGCCGCCGCCAGGTTCTTCGGCGTGTGGTACGGCTGCCAGTCCCGCGCCGCGGCGAACTCGGCCAGCCGACGCTGCAATTGCGCTACATCCCGTTCTGTCACACGTCCAGATCTACCACCGAGACGCCGGCCAGCCGACCGGCCCACCCCGCGTCCGATGCCGTGCCCACCACCCTGATGTGGCCCTGACCGCAGATGGCCGCGGCGAGAGCGGCCAGCTCGCGCGCCTGCCGGGGGTCGAGGGAGCGGTCGAAGCCATCGGCCAGGACCGTCAACGACTGCATCGCGGACGGCACCTCGCCCGCGGGATCCACCGCGAGCACTCCGGGCCCGGTCAGCAGCACCAGCGCGAGGGCGAGATAGCGCAGCTCGCCCTCGCCCAGCCGCTCCAGCGGCGTGCCCGCGCCACTGCCCCGGCCGAGCACCGCCCGTACCCTCCCGTCCGTCAGCTCCTCGGCCGCGAGCCCCGCCACCGGGCCCACGCACCCGGCGCGCGCCGCTGCGACCAGCTGCCGGTGCCGGTTCGCGCACTCGGACTGGGTGCGGTAGAGCACCGAGGCCAGGTTGTCGCAGCCCCGCCGCAGCAGCCCGGCACCCGCGGCCACCGGGCGGCGCATCCGGTGCGGCTGGGGATCGCAGGCGAAGACCGAGCGCAGCGCCACCACCACCTGTTCGGCTGCGGCCAGCACCTTCAGCTGCCCGTCGGTCTTGCCCGCCACGCGCAGCGGAAGCAGGGCGGTCCCCATCCGGTCGTCGGGCAGCGGTGCCCGGGTCACCGGAACCGCGCCCGCGGTGTGCCAGGCGGCCTGTACGGTCCTGCGCGCCGGATCGCGCAGCGCGGTGGAAAGCAGCAACTGGCCTTCCGCGGCCAGCCGTTCGCCCACCACCCGCAGTTCGGGCTCGGCCTGCACCGCGAGATCGAGCTGTACGGGGCCGGCCGGTCCGTCCACGGTGCAGCCGATCCGGAACCCCCGTCGCCCCTGGGCGTCCGCGCAGGCCCGCTCCGGGACGCAGCTGCCCGGGTCGTCGAAGACCTCACCCAGCTCGTCCCCCGCACCGAGCCGCGCCAGCGCCTCGTACACCTGGAGTGCGCTCGTCTTCCCGCTCCCGCTCGCCCCCGTGAAGAGGGTCAGCGGGGCGAGCGGGAAGGCGGCGCCGCGGTGCGACTTGAAGGCCGAGAGCCGGAGTTCGGTGACGGTGGGGCGTGCGTAGGTTGCGTCCATGGTCCGGACCGTATGCACGCGCCTCGGTGGCGAACCGTTACGCCTGGATGACCTTCCTACGATCGGGGGACTGCGGCCGCCGCGATCCCCTCCACCTCCATGCCGGCCGGGGCCAGCAGGAAGACGTTCTTGTCGACCCGGTGCATTCCGCTGCCGAGGCCGAAGACCACTCCGCTGCTGAAGTCCAGGATGCGTTTGGCCACTTCGGTCTCGGCCCCGGTCAGATCGAGCAGTACCGGAACCTGGCCGACGAGGTACTCGGCGACTTCACGGGCGTCCGCGAAGACCTGGACACGCAGGACCACGAATCGGCGCTGCTCGGCCGCGTACTCGTGGGGAATCGTCTCGTGGTCGACGCGCGAGGGCCATTCGTTGCGCCCGCGCAGCGGCACCACCTGGGCGAGCCCCTCCCACTGCTCGTCGGTGACGTCGTAGTCGTCGTACCTGCTCACCGGACCACCTCGGCTGGACTTTCTATCTGCATCAGCCAATTCTGACCCCCTTCACCCGTTCGGCCCAACACCGACACGGATGAGTCCCCGGCGGAGCGCGTCCTTGATCGTCCGGGCCCTTGACCGTCCGCACCCTGACCGCCCGAGTCGTTGACCCATCAATTCCCTGACCCACCGGGTCCCTGACCGGACTCAGAGGCGTGAGCGCCCTCACTCCGTGGCGGCGGCCTCCAGCGCGTCGGCCACCGAGCCGAAGAACCGCGCATGGGACCGGGCGCTGTCCGGGGCTTCCGGATTCCACGGCAGGACCCGTGCCCGGCCGGTGAGGTTCAGCCATCCGTCGATGCCGCTCAGCTCGCCGATGGGTGTGGCGTTCGACCGGACGTCGGCGAGGACGATCCCGGGGTTCAGTGCCGCCGCCTCCGCCCAGCTGACGGTGGCCCAGTTCGCGCCGGGGCCGTCGGGCGGCTGCACCGTGCTGACGCCGTGCGCGGTCAGCGCACGCAGCTCCGGCCAGGCTCCGGGGCGCGCCAGATGCACCTGGTCGGGCCCGGCGGGCGAGAGCGCGAGCACCTCCGGCCCGGACGGTGCGTCCGCCGCCGCGCGCAGCCGCCGGTGTGCGGCGTCGAGCACCTGCTGCTGTTCGGCGTCGCCGCGGGTCCCCAGCGAGCGGGCGAGCGCGTCGAAGCGGCCCCTGATCCCCTCCAGCGTGTGTGTCTGCCCGACGTCGATGACCACGACGGGGACCTGCTCCTCAAGGTGTTTGGCGGTGTCCGGGTCCAGTCCGTACACCTGACCGCCGCCGTAACTGACCGCCACCACGAGATCGGGGCCGCCGCTGAGCAGCGTCTCCAGATCCAGCGTGCCGCCGGCCCCCAGGTAGCGGACATCGCCGGACGGCAGCGCCCCCGCCTTCGCCGGGTCGACCACCGCACCGTCGTGCAGGGAGCCGAAGACCGCGAGCGGGGCCAGGCCGTGGTCCCACAGGGTGGCACCCGCCCGTATGTACGCCGTCACTCTCGACGGTGTCCGCGCGGCCGTCGACAGCTGTCCACGGTCGTCGGAGAACTGCCAGCCAGCTTGTTCCATGACGTTTCGCGCCCCCTCCGGGTCTGCGCCGCCCGGCCTTCCGGTCGCCGCACACCCGTACCTGCCCAGCTCTCGTGTACGGCATTCGGCGCGAGCCGTGCCGCGTACGGCGAACACGAGCCGCCCCCGTACTCGGCCGCGGCTTGAGTACC
The DNA here is from genome assembly GCF_053612185.1 of Streptomyces sp. NPDC054757. Lineage (NCBI taxonomy): Bacteria > Bacillati > Actinomycetota > Actinomycetes > Kitasatosporales > Streptomycetaceae > Streptomyces > Streptomyces sp. NPDC054757. The sequence goes on along the minus strand of NZ_JBSHBW010000035.1, from coordinate 31,881 downwards.
GGTACTCAGGCCGCCGCGGCCCGTCTCCGGCAGTCTGGGAGAAGAGGGACACCGGGACACGGCCCCCGAATCCGAGCGGAGCGGTCGGACGGGCGCGCCATTCCGGTCACATCGACGAGAGGGTGGTGGAGGGACGATGAGCGGCAGGAACCTGATGCAGCGGATCGGCAGGACGGTGGCGGGCGACTGGATCTCGCGCGGATACCTCGTGGTCGTCGCGGCCCTGCTGGTCTGGGTGTGGGTGGACACCACACTGGTCTCCCACCCGGACGCGTCGTTCGCCGGGGTGTACCCGATCCTGCTCACCGCGCCGACGAGCCTGCTTCTGCTGCTGCCGGGCATCGAGGGAGCCCTGGTGTACGTCGTGCTGGTGGCGGCGGCACTGGTCAACTCCTCGGTCGTCGGCCTGATCGTCCGCCTGGCCGACGGACAGGGCCCTGGGCGCGGCCCCGGACACAGCACCAGCCGCCGCGTCGGCCCCGGCTCGGCCCCGGCCCGGTGACGTACCCGCCCTCCCCCAGATGTGCCCGCCCGTCCGCGTTGCCCGGTCGGGCGAATGCGGGACAATGACGACATGCAGAGACTCTCTCTCGAAGCGCTGGCCCGTCAGCAGATCGAGCTGGCGGCCACGGCCGGTGGCGGGCACACGGCGGACACCGTCTACGGCGGTCATGAGAAGGTCCTGCGCCAGACGGTCATCGGGATGACGCGCGGCTCACACCTCGCCGAGCACGAGAATCCCGGCGAGGCCACGGTGCAGGTACTGCAGGGCCGGGTGCGGCTCTCGGCGGGCGAGCTGGCCTGGGAAGGCCGTCAGGGCGACCTGATCATCGTGCCCGACAGCCGGCACCGGGTGGAGGCCCTGGAGGACTCGGCCCTGCTGCTGACCGTCGCCAAGCTGCCCTGACCACGCGCACCCCCGCTTCTCAACTCCCGGCTTGCCGCGCCCCAATACTGGACTGCGGACACGCAGGTTAGCCTCGGCGGCTGAAGAGATTCAGCCGACGGGCAACGGGGGTTACGGAAGTGAACAGCGAGCATGACGGCGCACATGACGGCATATCTGGTGAAGCCGGGATACCGGGAAACCCCGAACGCGTCCGGCCGGAACGGTCGTTGGGGCGGCTCCCCGCAGTCGTGAGAGGTGGCGCGACCCTCGCGCTGCTGATCGCGGTGGCCGCGGTGGGCCTGCTCCTCCTGCCGGTGTCCCCGACCGTCCACGATCCGTCCGATTACGCGGAGGACAGCGCCACCGTGCAGCTGACCTGCGGATCGATCCTGAACCCGGCGGGCGACGACGCTCTGGCGGACAACCGCGAGGAAACCGCGCCGGCCTGCGGCTCGGCCCGGACCCAGCGCGCGGGATGGTCCGGCGTGGGCCTCGGCGCCGCCTTCGCCGTCCTGGTGGTGTCGCTGCTCATGGGGGACGGCATGTCCGAGGACCCCGAGAATCCCAAGGGCCCCGGGGGCCTCGGGGGCTCCGGAAGTCCCGAGGATCCCGCACGGCCGGCATGATCCGGTTGAAAAACCCTGTGCTGCGGCCAGGAGCCGCAGAGCAGAATGGCCGACATGCCTGTTTCCTTGCATCACATCGTGATCGACGCCCACGACCTGCCTGGCCTGGCCCGTTTCTGGGCAGCGGTGCTGGGCTGGCGGATTCTGTCCGAACGCGAGCGGGAAGTGGTGATCGGGCCGGAGGAGACCGCGCCGACAGGCATCTGCTTCATGCCGGTAGCGGATCGTAAGTCCGGCAAGAACCGCCTGCACCTCGATCTGACGTCCGCCGCGGAGGACCGGGACGCCGAGATCGCGCGCATCCTCGCGCTGGGCGCCAGCCCGGCGGACGTCGGCCAGAGCGGAAACGAGTCATGGACCGTACTGGCCGACCCGGAGGGCAACGAGTTCTGCGTGGTCCGCCCGAAGGAAACCCTCATCGCCTAGATCCTTTCCGGGCAACACCGCACCGGAGGTTCCATGACGCTCACTCAGGCGTGACTGTGGCGGCGGGAGTCGTGGTCCTGTGGTCCGACGCGAGCCACTCGGCGATACAGCGCCTGCCGTCATGCCAGTGCTCCTCGACGACCGCCGCCGCACCCTCGCGGTCCCCCGTCGCCAGCGCCGAGAGCACCTCCCGGTGCTGCCGGTCCGCCGGGCCGCGCGACGGGATGTGCTGCATATACGCGATCTCGTAGCGGGAGAGGCTGGTGCGCAGCTTCGCGATCGTCTCCTGGAGGTACTGATTGCCGCAGAGCCTGATCAGTCCGGTGTGGAAGGCCGTGTCGAGCGCGCGCCGCTCCACCGCGTCGCCGCTCGCCTCCAGTTCGTCCAGGAGCCCGGCCAGCCGGTCGTGCTCCGCGGGGGCGAGCGGGCGGGGGGCCGAGCGTACGGCCAGCGCTTCGAGAGTGGCCAGAACGGGGTACACCTCGGAGACCTCACGGCCGCTCAGGGGCCTGACCACGAAGCCGCGCGCCAGGGCGGAGTGGACCACGCCCTCGGCCTCCAGACGTAGAAGGGCCTCGCGCACCGGTGTGCGGGAGACATCGAGGGCACGGCTGAGGGCTGCCTCCGTCACGGACATGCCGGGTGCGAGGCTGCCGGTGGAGAGCAGCGCGACGATACGGGCGTAGACGGCCTCCCTCAACGGCTCGCTCCGGGCGATCCTGGCGAGGGGAGCAACAGGCTCGGAGGTGCTCGTCGCCGAGTCGGGGGCGTTCGTCGCGGGCTCGGGTGTGCTCATCGGCGGTAGGGGCTTTCGTCGCGGTGCCGCGCCTCGAACTCCGTGCGCATGCAGAGGGTGGACACATCGGTCATACGGTCGACGGCGAGATAGCCGTCAAGGTGGTCGATCTCGTGCTGGAGCAGCTCGCTGAGCTCTCCTTCGGCGCGCACGGTGTGCGCCCGGCCGTCCGGGGACTGGTAGTCGACGGTGATCCAGGTATGGCGGCGGACACGGCAGAAGATCTCGACGGAGAAGCTGAGGCAGGCGTCCCAGGGCTCCCAGGTCGCCTCCGAGCGCTCCGTGATGCGGGGGTTGACGAGCGTACGGGGCTCGTCGAGCCGCAGATGCACCATCCGGACGCCTGCCCCGATCTGCGGCGCGGCTATGCCCCGGCCGTAACCGGTGCGTCTCACCCAGTCCGCCAGGGTGTCGTCCAGATCGGCGGCGAGCGCTCGCGCTTCGCCGGAGAGCGGGGTGGCCAGCGGCCGGGCGGGCGTACGCAGGAACGGGTCGCCGAGTTGCAGGGTCTCTTGTACCGTCACACACCTATCGTATACGATGTGCAGCGTGCTGTCAGTAGAGAACATCGAGGAAGCCGGCCGTACCATCGCCCCCGCCTTCGCCAACACGCCGCAGTTCGAGGACGAGGCGCTCCGTGCCGCCCTGGGCCGCCGGCTGATCGTCAAGGTGGAGACGGTCAACCCGGTCCGTTCTTTCAAGGGCCGCGGCGCCGACCACTTCATGAGGGGGCTCGCCCCGGGAAGCCACGTGGTGTGCGCTTCGGCCGGGAATTTCGGCCTCGCTCTGGCGTGGGCGGCCCGCCACCACGGCATCACCGTGACCGTCCACTGCGCGGAGCACGCCAACGCCGTCAAGCTGGCCCGTATGCGCAGCCTCGGCGCCCGGCTGGAGATCGGCGGGCAGGACTTCGACGAGGCGAAGGAGCGAGCACTCCGGCAGGCGGGCGAGGATCCCGGCACGGTGTTCGTGGAGGACGGCGACGACTCGCGCATCACGGCCGGGGCCGGGACCATCGCCCCCGAGCTCGCCGGGCTCGCCCCCGACACCGTCCTCGTCCCGGTCGGCAACGGAGCGCTGGTCAACGGTGTGGGCACCTGGTTCAAGGCCCGCTCGCCCCACACCCGTGTGGTGGGAGTGTGCGCGGCGGGCGCCCCGGCCATGGCACTGAGCTGGCGGGCGGGCGAAGCCGTCAGCACGCCGGCCGTCCGTACGGCTGCCGACGGGGTCGCGGTACGGGTCCCCGTTCCCGGCGCCCTGGCCACCATGCTCAAGGTCGTCGACGACATGCTGCTGGTCGACGAGACAGCCATCAGCCGCGCGCAGGCACTCGCCCACGAGCACCTGGGGCTGGTCCTCGAACCTGCGGGCGCGGTGGCCCTGGCCGCGGTCTCCGGGGCCGGGCCGGGGCCCGAAGTCGGTGAGCGCCCCGCCGTGATCCTCACCGGCGGCAACCAGGCGCCCCGGTAGAGACATCCCGGAGAGACACCTCGGCAGAGGCCCTGGTTCCTGCGCATGACAGGGTCCCTACCGGACCGGCAGGCGGCGCACGCCAGGACCGGCCACAGCACACGGAAGGACTGCATGTTGATCACCGTCGCCGAAGCGGCCGCGCCCGAAGGCGCAGCCGTCCACTCCAGGAGCCGCACATGACCAGCGGGGCCTATCTCTCCGACCTGTTCTCGCTGGACGGCCGGGTCGCCGTCGTGACCGGTGGGAGTTCCGGCATCGGCCGCAGCATCGCAGGGGCACTCGCCAGGGCCGGTGCGAGCATCGTCATCGTGGCACGCCGCGAGGCGGAGCTGACGGCGACGGTCGAAGAGCTGGTGACCGACGGTTGCCGGGCGGCCTGGGTGAGCGCCGATCTGAGCACCCGCGAGGGGGTCCGCACGGCGGCCGGGAAGGCGGTCGAGGCCTTCGGCGAGCCGGACATCCTGGTCAACTCCGCGGGGGTCAACCTCCGCCCGCCGATGGGTGAGTTGACCGATGAGGTGTGGGACACCACGATGAGCGTGAATCTGGAGGCGCCCTATCTGCTGGGGCAGCGGTTCGGGCCGGGGATGGCCGACCGCGGCTTCGGGCGGATCATCCACGTCACCTCACAGCAGGCGCACCGGGCCTTCGTCCAGAGCGGGGCCTACGGGGTGTCCAAGGGGGCACTGGAGTCCCTGGCCCGTTCCCAGGCCGAGGCCTGGTCGCCGCACGGCGTCACCTGCAACACCCTCGTGCCCGGTTTCGTGATGACCCCGCTCAACACACGGCTGTCCTCCGACCCCGGGAAGACAGCCGCACTGGCGGCGCGCACACTGACCGGCCGTAACGGCCTGGCCGAGGACTTCGAGGGCGCCGCGGTGTTCCTGGCCGGCCGCGCCTCGGCGTACATCACGGGGCAGTCGGTCTTCGTCGACGGCGGTTTCTCCGTCCACTGAGGGCTGTGCGCCCGCTGGGCGCGTCCCCCTGAGCGCTGTCCCTCAGGCGGCGCAGAACTCGTTGCCTTCGGGGTCCCGCATGACCCACCAGTGACCGGCCGGCCCGTGGTCCTCCTCGCGGACCCGGGTCGCGCCCAGGTCCACGAGGCGTGCGACCAGTTGGCCGAGACCACCGGGCTCGCCGTGGATGTCGATGTGCAGCCGGTTCTTGCCCGCCTTGGCCTCGGGCACGTCCTGGAAGAGCAGCCGGCGCCCACGGCCGATGCCGCTGGTCCGGTCGAAAGGGTCGTCGGGATGACGGACCGCGGCGTAGCCACGGAAGGTCTTGCGTCCCTGGTGCTCGGCGATCGCGTCCTCGCCGATGTGACCGGCTGTCTGCAGCTGCTCGATGAGCTCGCTCGGGTCCTCCACGTCGTAACCCAGCGCCGCCGCCCAGAAATCCGCGAGCACGGGCGCGTTCATGCTGTCGATGACGAGTTTCCAGCTGAGGGTCATAGGACTGGTTCTAAGGGTGCGCACACCTCAGGTCAACTCGTGGCGGTCCCGCCGGTCACCGCCCGGGAAGGGACGGTCAGCCCAGGAGCGGTCAGCCCAGGAGCATCCGGTCGTCCAGCGCCACCACCCAGTCGTACCACTGGTCCATCCCCTCGCCCGTCGTCGCGGACACCGTCAGTACCCGTACGTCCGGGTTGACCGAGCGCGCGTACGACTCGCACCGGGCCACGTCGAAGTCGACATGGGGCAGTAGATCGATCTTGTTGATGAGGACGAGGTCGGCGGCGCCGAACATGTAGGGGTACTTGAGCGGCTTGTCGGTGCCCTCGGTGACCGAGATGATGACGACCCTGCTGTTCTCGCCGAGGTCGAAGAGGGCCGGGCACACCAGGTTCCCCACGTTCTCGACCAGGACCAGTGCCCCGTCCTCCGGGGCGAGGGTGGTGAGTGCGCCCCGCATCATTTCGGCGTCCAGGTGGCAGCCGGCGCCGGTGTTCACCTGCACCACCGAGCATCCCGCGCGCTTGATGCGCTCCGCGTCGAGCATGGTCTCCTGGTCGCCCTCGACCACGGCCACCGGACGCCGGCCGGAGAAGTCCCTGATGGTGCGCTCCAGCAGGGTCGTCTTGCCGGCGCCGGGTGAACTCATCAGGTTCACGGCCACGATGTGCCGCTCGGCGAGCCAGGCGCGATTGCGCTCCGCCTCCAGCTCGTTCTTGGCGAGCACCCGCTCCTCAAGGGTGACGGTCTCCCCACCGTCACCGCCCACCGCGCCGTCCTGTGCGCCCTCATGCGGGCGATCGTGGGTGTGATGACCGTGGTCCTGGTGGGGGTGGCCGGCCTGCGAGTGGTCGTGGTGGTGGCCATCCTCGTGGTGATGGTCGTGGTGGTGGTCGCCCTGCGGACTCCGGGCCGCCCGTGCGTGGTCCTCGTGGGGCAGCGCGATCCGCGTGCCGCCGCCCTCGTCGCCACAACCGCAGGTACCGCACATGGTCAGCCCACTTTCATCGAGATGATCTGCAGTTCACGCCCCGCCGTGATCTCCACGTCGGCACTGCCGCACGGACAGAGCAGTACGGGATCGGCCAGGGTGAAGTCCTCTTCGCACGTGCGGCAGCGAGCCGCCCCCGGCGGCTGGTCGATCTCCAGTCGCGCGCCCTCGGCCACCGTGCCCGCCGTGACGAGGTCGAAGCAGAACCGCATCGACTCGGCCACGACGGCGGTGAGCACCCCGACCCGCACACTGACCATGCGGACCGGTCTGCCTTCGGCGCGTTCACAGACCATGTCGACAACGCTCTGCGTGATCGACAATTCATGCATCTCTGCCTCGTTCCCGCATCGTTGGCACGACCGTAGGGCCTGAAACCGGCGTGTGCCTCTTACGCTTGATTCGGTCGGCCCATTTCTCTTTCCGGTTCATTCGACCGGCGCAATCCGAATCCGGCCGCGAACGTACATGCCCGCCCGTTCCTTCAGGGCCGAATACATCCCGGTGCGCACACCGCCGAATGGCGCGGCCAGGGGACGCCCATACGGATTTCTTCTCGCGTTGACAGAGCGCCCGCGCCGGGCCTAGATGGTAGCAATGTGAGCGACACCACACGCGTGTGCCAGGCCCCCATCCAGCGCTGTCTGGAATGGAAACGTCGGCCCCGGAAGGCGGCAGAGCTATGCCGACAGAAGCAGCGGTAAAGGCAGAAGAAACGCTGATCCACGTCCTCTGGATCAATGCCGGACTCAGTTGTGACGGCGATTCCGTGGCCCTGACGGCGGCCACTCAGCCCAGCATCGAAGAGATCGCGCTCGGCGCCCTGCCCGGCCTCCCCCAGGTCGCGGTGCACTGGCCGCTCATCGACTTCGAGTGCGGGCCGAACGGCGGCGCCGATGACTTCCTCGAATGGTTCTTCAAGGCCGACAGAGGAGAGCTGGAGCCGTTCGTCCTGGTCGTTGAGGGGTCGATCCCCAACGAGCGACTGCACGACGAGGGCTACTGGTGCGGCTTCGGGAACAACCCCGCGACCGGACAGCCGATGACCACCAGTGAGTGGATCGACCGGCTGGCGCCGAAGGCCACCGCGATCGTCGCGGTCGGCACCTGTGCGACCTACGGCGGTATCCACGCCATGTCGGGCAACCCGACGGGCGCCATGGGGGTCCCGGACTATCTCGGCTGGGACTGGAAGTCCAAGGCGGGAATTCCGATCGTGTGCGTCCCGGGCTGTCCCATTCAGCCGGACAATCTCTCCGAGACGCTGACCTATCTGCTCTACATGGCGACCGACCAGGCCCCGATGATTCCGCTGGATGACGCACTGCGCCCCAGCTGGCTCTTCGGACAGACCGTGCACGAGGGCTGCGACAGGGCTGGTTACTACGAGCAGGGCGATTTCGCAACCGAATACGGATCGCCGAAGTGCATTGTCAAACTCGGCTGCTGGGGCCCCGCGGTCAAGTGCAACGTTCCCAAGCGTGGCTGGATGAACGGTATCGGCGGTTGCCCCAATGTCGGCGGAATCTGTATCGGCTGCACCATGCCGGGATTCCCGGACAAGTTCATGCCGTTCATGGACGAGCCGCCCGGCGGCAAACTCTCGTCGAACGCGGTCGGTCTCTACGGGGCGACCATGCGCCGGCTGCGCCACATCACGACACACACGCTGGACCAGGAGCCCAAGTGGCGCAGGCCCGGCAGGAGTCTCACGACCGGTGCCACCCGCACCTGGTGACCGACCGCAACGGACAGAAAGATGAGGCGGCGCAATGACCGCGACGCAACGCAGGGGTGGCAGCGGGACCCAGGGCAAGGACGGCCTTGTCGAGATGGCGTGGGATCCCATCACCCGCATCGTCGGCAGCCTGGGCATCTACACGAAGATCGACTTCAAGCAGAAGACGGTGGCCGAGTGCCACAGCACCAGTTCCATCTTCCGCGGCTACTCGGTCTTCATGAAGGGCAAGGACCCGCGCGACGCCCACTTCATCACCAGCCGGATCTGCGGCATCTGCGGCGACAACCACGCCACGTGCTCCTGCTACGCGCAGAACATGGCGTACGGGGTCAAGCCGCCGCACCTCGGTGAGTGGATCGTCAACCTCGGCGAAGCCGCGGAGTACATGTTCGACCACAACATCTTCCAGGAGAACCTGGTCGGGGTCGACTACTGCGAGAAGATGGTCGCGGAGACCAACCCGGGCGTGCTGGAGCAGGCCAACCGCACCCAGTCCCCGCACGCCGAGGCCCACGGGTACAAGACCATCGGCGACATCATGCGCTCGCTGAACCCCTTCACCGGTGAGTTCTACCGCGAGGCGCTCCAGGTGAGCCGGATGACCCGGGAGATGTTCTGCCTCATGGAGGGCAGGCACGTACACCCCTCCACGCTCTACCCGGGCGGCGTCGGCACCGTGGCGACCGTGCAGCTGATGACGGACTACATCACCCGGCTGCAGCGCTACGTCGAGTTCATGAAGAAGGTCGTGCCGATGCACGACGACCTCTTCGACTTCTTCTACGAGGCGCTGCCCGGCTACGAGCAGGTCGGCAACCGGCGCATCCTGCTCGGCTGCTGGGGCTCCTTCCAGGACCCGGAGCACTGCAACTTCAAGTACCAGGACATGACCGACTGGGGACGGAAGATGTACGTCACCCCCGGTGTGGTCGTGGACGGGAAGCTGGTCACCACCGACCTGGTGAAGATCAACCTGGGCATCCGGATCCTCCTCGGCTCGTCGTACTACGGCGACTGGGAGGAGCAGGAGATGTTCGTGACCCACGACCCGCTCGGCAACCCCGTCGACCGCCGCCACCCGTGGAACCAGCACACCAACCCGCAGCCGCAGAAGCGGGATCTGGACGACAAGTACAGCTGGGTCATGTCGCCGCGCTGGTTCGACGGCAAGGAGTACCTCGCGCTCGACACCGGCGGCGGCCCGCTCGCCCGGCTGTGGACCACCGCGCTGGCCGGTCTCGTCGACATCGGTTACATCCAGGCCACCGGCAACAGCGTCAAAATCAACCTCCCCAAGACCGCGCTCAAGGGCCCGGTCGAGCTGGAGTGGCACGTCCCGAAGTGGAGCAACACCATCGAGCGCAACCGGGCGCGCACCTACTTCCAGGCGTACGCGGCCGCCTGCGCGCTGCACTTCGCCGAGAAGGCGCTGGTGGAGATCCGCGCGGGCCGTACGAAGACCTGGGAGAAGTTCGAGGTCCCGCAGGAGGGCGTCGGCTGCGGTTTCACCGAGGCGGTACGCGGAGTGCTCTCGCACCACATGGTGATCCGGGACGGCAAGATCGCCAACTACCACCCGTACCCGCCGACCCCCTGGAACGCGAGCCCCCGCGACACCTTCGGCACACCGGGTCCCTACGAGGACGCGGTGCAGGGCCAGCCGATCTTCGAGGAGAACGACCGGGAGCACTTCAAGGGCATCGACATCATGCGCACGGTGCGCAGCTTCGACCCCTGTCTGCCCTGCGGTGTGCACATGTATCTCGGCGAGGGCAAGAAGCTGGAACTGCTGCACTCCCCCACCCAGTCCGCGGGCAGCGAGTGATGCCGGAGGAGACCGCTTCCGGGCCCGCCGACTGGCGGGCGACCGGCGACCGTATCGACACCCTCATCGCCGCGAGTGCCGCGGGCGGCGCCGTCGCCCGTGAGCGGAGCGAGGAGCTGGTCCGGCTCGTCACGGACTTCTACGGCGCCGGACTTGAGCGGCTGCTCGGCCTGGTGCACGAGCAGGGCCGCCTTGACGACGAGGTGCTGGCGGCCCTCGCCGGCGACGATCTGGTGGCCAGTCTGCTGCTGGTGCACGGGCTGCACCCGTACGGCGTGGAGACCCGGGTCGAGGAGGCGCTGGAGAGCGTGCGCCCGTATCTCGGTTCGCACGGCGGCGATGTGGAGCTGCTGGGCGTCACGGCCGACGGCGTCGTGACGCTGCGGCTGCTCGGCAGCTGCGACGGGTGCCCCTCGTCGTCGGCCACGCTCAAGCTGGCGGTGCGCAGTGCGGTCGAGGCCGCGGCTCCGGAGATCACCGGGATCGAGGTGGAGGCCCCGGCCGGGGACGAGACGGCCGGGGCGGGGCCGCTGGTGACCGTGGACTCGCTCTTCTCGCGGCTCCACGAGGCGGCATCGGCCCCCGGTGACGGCGGTTCGTCCTGGGAGGCCGTGCCGGGTCTGGACACCCTGGAGCCCGGCGCCGTACGCCACTTCACCGCGGGTGCGATCCCGGTGCTGGCCTGCCGGATCGGCTCCGGCCTCTTCGCGTTCCGCGACTGGTGCGCCCGGTGCGACCGGTCCCTGGAGGGCGCGGCGCTGGCCCGCAGGCTGGGCGGCGGCTCCGGTGATGCCGTGCTGCGCTGCCCCGGCTGCCGTGCCCACTACGACGTACGGCGGGCCGGTGCCTGTCTCGACGCGGAAGGACTGCATCTCGACCCGCTGCCCCTGCTGGTGGACGGCCCGACGGTCTCGGTCGCGGTGCCCGCCCCGGTCTCCGCATGAGCGCCCCCGGGCGTACGGCGACTCCGGTGTCCGCGCTGCGGCGGATCGCCAACAGCCGCCCGCGCTCCGCGGACGGGGAGCGCTGCGAGATGTGCGCCGAGCCGGTCGCCCCCGAACACTCCCATGTGGTGAACCTGGAGAGCCGGGCGCTGATGTGCAGCTGCCGCCCCTGCTATCTCCTCTTCACCGATGAGGACGCCCGGCTGCGCTACCGCGCGGTGCCGGAGCGGTATCTGCGCTTCGACGGAGTGCCGCTGGACGCACGGGCCTGGGACGAACTCCAGATCCCGGTGGGTCTCGCGTTCCTCTTCCGCAACTCGGTGCAGGACCGCACCATCGCGTTCTATCCGGGGCCCGCGGGCGCCACCGAGTCCGAACTGCCCCTGGAGGCCTGGGAGTCCGTCATCGGGTCAGCGCCCGCGCTCGCGACGCTGCAACCCGACGTCGAGGCGCTGCTGATCCGCCGCCCGGAGACCGGCGACAGCACCTGCCATCTGGTGCCCATCGACGCCTGCTACGAACTGGTCGGCCGGCTGCGGACGCTCTGGCGCGGCTTCGACGGCGGCAGTGAGGCGCACGCGGCGATCGACGCCTTCTTCGCCCGGGTGCGGGAGCGCAGCGGGACCGTACCGGCGGAGGGTGCCTCGTGAGCGGCGCCGACTTCTCCGTACTGGACTTCTCGGTCCTTGACGTGGTGGCCGAACGGTACTCGGCGGCGCCCCAGTTGACGGCCAGACTGCGGATCGAGGAGAGCAGCGGCGAGCGGATCCACGCGCTCGTCCTGCAGTGCCAGGTCCGTATCGAACCGCAGCGGCGCTCCTACGACGCGGCCGAGGAGGAGCGGCTGCGCGGGCTGTTCGGGGAGCGTTCCCGGTGGGGGGACACGCTGCGGCCGTTCCTGTGGATGCAGTGCAACACCACCGTCCAGGGGTTCACCGGTGCCACCGATGTCGATCTCGCGCTGCCCTGCACCTACGACTTCGACGTGACGGGTGCGCGGTATCTGCACGCTCTCGGGGAGGGCCCGGTGCCGCTCACGCTGCTCTTCTCGGGCACCGTCTTCACCCGGGGCAGCGCCGGCTTCGGCGTACGGCAGATCCCCTGGGACTGCGAGGCCCGTCATCCGATGCCCGTCGCGGTCTGGCGGGAGATGATCGGCGCCCACTTCCCGAACACCGGGTGGATCAGGCTCGATCACGACGTCATCACCGAGTTCGCCCGCTTCCGCGCCCGGCACGGGCTGATCAGCTGGGAAGAGACGGTCCGGACCCTGCTGGCCGAGACCGGAGAGGTGGTCCCGTGACCCCCGTGAACGCCCCTGGCCTGGACCAGGTCCGTACGATCGCCGACGCGGTGCTGTACGAGGGGTATCTGCTGTACCCGTACCGGGCCAGCTCGCACAAGAATCAGTCCCGCTGGCAGTTCGGGGTCCTCGGGCCGCCGTCGGCCGCACCCGCCTGCTTCGGCGAGGAGCCGGACATGGCGGTGCAGTGCCTGCTGGCGCCGGACGGGCCCGCCCCGGCCGTCACGGTCCATCTGCGCTTTCTCCAGGTGCAGGTCCGGGAGGTGCAGCGGCTGGGCGCCGACGGCCGCCACACCCCGGTCGCCGGGCTCACCGTGGCCGGTGCGCAGGTGCTGAGCTGGGAGGAGGCGGTGGAGCAGGAGATCGTGCTGCCCGAGCTCTGCCTCGCTGAGCCCGCCGATGTGCGGCGGACGGTTCCCGGCGGTGAGGACGTGGAGGAGCTGACGGAGGCGGACGGCACACCGGCAGGCCGCATCGTACGGCGGCGGCTGCCGCTGGACGTCCGGATCCGGGTGGGCGCCACCCCCGACGACGGCCTGCTGCGGCTGTCGCTGGCCGTGTCCAACGAGCACCCGGGGACGCCCGGGTCCAAGGACGAGGCGATCCGCAGTTCGCTGATCGGGGCGCATCTGATCCTGCGGGCGCACGGGGGCGGGTTCGTCTCGCTCCTCGAACCGCCCGAGCACGCGGCGGCCGCCGCCACCCGCTGCCAACAGCGCAGATGCTGGCCGGTCCTGGCCGGGCCCAGCGGCTCGGCGGACACCGTCCTCGGCGCGCCGATCATCCTCTACGACTACCCCGAGGTGGCCGAGCAGAGTCCGGGCGCACTCTTCGACTCCACCGAGATCGACGAGATCCTCACCCTGCGGGTCATGACCATGACCGAGGAGGAGAAGGCGGAGGCACGGGCCACCGACCCCCGGGCCAGGGAGATCATCGAACGCTGCGACTCACTGTCCCCCGCGGACCTCCAGCAGTTGCACGGACTGCTGCGCGATCCGCACGCCGCGGCGGTGCGGGACGGGTCCGCGCCGCCCGCCGCCGACCTCCGGGACGCTGAGCCGCCCGCCTTCGACACCGGCGGGGCGCCGTGGTGGGACCCGGCGTCGGACGCGAGCGTCCGTCCGGCGTCCGACGCGGTGGTGATCGACGGCGTCAGCGTCTCCCAGGGCAGCCTCGTGCGGGTGCATCCCTCGCGCCGCGCGGACGCCCAGGACCTCTTCTTCGCCGGTCAGGTGGCGCGGGTGACCGCGGTGCTCTCGGATGTCGACGGCGTGACGCATGTCGCCCTGGTCCTCGTCGACGATCCGGCGGCGGACCTGCACGACTGGTACGGCCGCTACTTCTACTTCTCCCCCGACGAGCTGGAGCCCCTGCCCGCCGGGACCACCACCGAAGACCGAGAGGAGAGCCCATCGTGAAGACCCTTGGTGTGATCACCGTTGTCGCGGGAGCCGTTCTGGCGGCGGCCGCTGTGGCCGTGGGAGTCCAGTCCATTCCGGACATCCGCCGGTATCTGCGAATGCGCTCGATGTGAGCGCGGTGCGGGCTGCGGCCCACAGCCCGGAAACAGCCGGGGCGTGGCGCCGGTGACGGAACGCGTACTGGTCGCCGGGGTCGGCAACCTCTTCCTCGGCGACGACGGCTTCGGCCCCGAGGTGGTCCGCGCACTCGCCGCCCCGGGTGCCCTGCCGCCCGGGGTCCGCGCCGTGGACTACGGGATCCGGGGCATGCACCTCGCGTACGACCTGCTGGCCGGGTACGAGGCGCTGGTGCTGGTGGACGCCTGTCCGGGCGGGGGGCCGCCCGGTGAGGTGACGGTGCTCGAAGTGGGACCCGACGACCTCGGTTCGGGTGAATTCGACGCGCATGGCATGAATCCGGTCGCAGTGCTGGCGAACCTGGATCAACTGGGCGGTACCCTTCCGTCCACCTACGTCGTGGGCTGCACGCCCGCCGACGTCGGTGAGGGCATCGGGCTCAGCCGCGCGGTCCTGGCGGCGGTGCCCACGGCCGTGGACGCCGTACGGATTCTGGTGGACCGGCTGCTGCCCGCCGAGCCCGCCCCGACCAGGAGGTCCTGAACATGTGCCTTGGCATTCCGGGGCGGGTCGTGGAGCTCGTCGACGGATATGCCGGCCAGCTCGCACTCGTCGATGTCGAGGGCGCGCAGCGGCGCATCAATGTCGGGATGCTCGACTCCCCTCCTGCCCACGGCGACTGGGTGCTCCTCCACATGGGCTTCGCGATGGAGGTCATCGACGCGGCGAAGGCCGGTGAGGCGCTCTCCGGTCTGGAGATGATGGGCCGGGGCCGCGCCGAGGAGCCGGGCAGCGAAGCGGAGCCGACGGGTGACGGCGCCCCGGCGGGCCGGGTGCGGCGGCGGTTCGAGGTGCACGGTGTGGTCCAGGGGGTCGGGTTCCGGCCCTTCGTCTATGTGACGGCCCGTGAACTCGGCCTCAGCGGTGCGGTGGTGAACACCGGCTCCGGAGTGGTCGCCGAAGTAGAGGGCGAGGCCGGGTCGGTGGCGGAGTTCGGCCGCAGGCTGCGCACGGACGCACCGGTGCTCGCCGTGGTCGAGTCCGTCCGGGAGACGGAGCTTTCGCCCCTGGGCGGTACGGAGTTCACCATCGGCGACTCCGTGGGGGGCGGCCCCGCCCGCACCCTGGTATCGCCCGATGTGGCGACCTGCCGGGAGTGCCTGGCGGAACTGCGCGATCCGGGGAACCGCCGCTACCGCCACCCCTTCATCACCTGCACCCACTGCGGCCCCCGGTTCACCATCGTGACCGGTGTGCCCTACGACCGGGCGGCCACCACGATGGCCGATTTCGAGATGTGCGCCGACTGCCGGGCGGAGTACGGCGATCCGGGCGACCGCCGCTTCCACGCCCAGCCGATCGCCTGCCATGCGTGCGGGCCCGTGCTCGAACTGGTCCGCAAGGACGAGGCGCCCGCGCTGAGCGGCGAGGACGCGCTGCGGGAGGCCCGGGAGCTGCTGGCCGACGGGCGGATCCTCGCGGTGAAGGGGCTCGGCGGCTACCACCTGGCGTGCGACGCCCGCAACGAGACGGCGGTGGCCGAGCTGCGGCGGCGCAAGCGGCGCGGCGGCAAACCGTTCGCGGTGATGGTCGCGGACATCTCGGTCGCGGCGGATCTGGTGACGCTGACCGGGGACGAGGAGCAGTTGCTGACCGGGGCCCGCAGGCCGATCGTGCTGCTGCCGCGGCGCGGGAGGCCGGAGGAGACCGGAATCGCCGCATCGGTGGCGCCGGACAGTCCGGATCTGGGGCTGATGCTCCCGTACACCCCGCTGCACGCCCTGCTCTTCGGCATCGGGGACGACCGGCCGGGGCCCGACGCGCTGGTGATGACCTCGGCCAACCTGACGGGTGAGCCGATCGTCACCGACGACGCGGCGGCCCGCACCGGTCTCGCGCCGCTGGCCGATGCCTGGCTGCGGCACGACCGGCGGATCGAGGTGCCCTGCGACGACTCGGTCAGCCGCTTCGTGGCCGGCGCCGAGCTGCCGCTGCGCCGCTCCCGCGGTTACGCCCCGCTGCCGCTCGCGCTGCCCTTCGACGTACCACCGCTCCTCGCGGCCGGCGCGGATCTGAAGAACACCTGTGCGCTGGGCGAGGGGCGGTACGCCTGGGTGAGCCAGCACATCGGCGACATGGACGATCTGGCCACGGCCGAGGCGCTGACCGGGACCGAGCGGCAGCTGGAGCGGCTCACCGGCGTCCGGCCGGAACAGCTGGTGGCCGATCTGCACCCCGGGTACCGGTCGGGTGCCTGGGCCGTGGCGCACGCCGGGTCCCGTCCGGTGCGGCGGGTGCAGCACCACCACGCCCATATCGCGTCCGTCATGGGTGAGCACGGCATCGGGCCGGGCGAGAGCGTGATCGGGGTCGCCTTCGACGGCACCGGCGCCGGTACGGACGGGGCTGCCTGGGGCGGCGAGGTGCTGATCGCCGGGTACAAGTCCTTCGAGCGGGCGGCACATCTGGGGTACGTACCGCTGGCGGGCGGCGATGCGAGTGTGCTGCGGCCGTACCGGATGGCGCTGGCCCACCTCCGGGCGGCCGGGGTCGACTGGGACGAGCGGCTGCCGTCCGTCCGGGCCTGCCCGCCGCGGGAACGGGAGGTGCTGGCCCATCAGTTCGGCACCGGCTTCGGCTGTGTGCCGACATCGAGCATGGGCCGGCTCTTCGACGCTGTGGCCTCGCTCGCGGGGGTGCGCCACGAGGTGGAGTACGAGGCCGAGGCCGCGATCGGCCTGGAGGGCCTGGCCAGGTCCGCGGGGCCCGAGGGAGCGGGTCCGGACGGCGCCTACTCCTTCGGGATCCGGGACGCGGCGGACGGCGGGCCCGTCGTCGCGGACCCCGGCCCTGTGGTGCGTGCGGTGGTCTCGGACGTAC
Source organism: Streptomyces sp. NPDC054757 (assembly GCF_053612185.1). Lineage (NCBI taxonomy): Bacteria > Bacillati > Actinomycetota > Actinomycetes > Kitasatosporales > Streptomycetaceae > Streptomyces > Streptomyces sp. NPDC054757. The sequence goes on along the minus strand of NZ_JBSHBW010000035.1, from coordinate 14,995 downwards.
GGGCGGGGGTGCCGGCCGAGCTGGTCTCGGCACGGTTCCACGCCGGCGTCGCCGGTCTGGTGGTGGCGCTGGCCGCACGCGCACGGAGCAGGACCGGGTTGCGGACGGTGGCTCTCGGCGGGGGCGTCTTCCAGAACGCCGTACTCCTCGAAGCCGCTCAACGCTCCCTGGAGGCGGAGGACTTCACCGTGCTCCGGCCGAGACTGCTGCCCCCGAACGACGGGGGCATCGCCCTGGGGCAGCTCCTGATCGCCGCGTCGGGCTGACCGCCGTACACGCGGGCATCCGCAGAGATCCGCAGGATCCACCGGGTCCCACCGGGACCCACAGAGAAGAGGGACCATGTGTCTGGCAGTTCCGGGGCGAGTCCTCAGTACCGCCGAGGTCGACGGCACGTTGATGGCCGATGTCGACTTCGGCGGGGTGCGCAAGGAGGTGTGCCTCCAGTACATCCCGGATGTGACGGCCGGTGAGTACGTCGTCGTACACGTCGGGTTCGCCATCCAGCGCCTCGACGAGGAGTCGGCCCGGCGCACGCTGGCCGACTTCGACCGGCTCGGCATCCTGGAGGAGGAGTTCGGCGACGGTTTCGAACTCGCCGCACGGGCCGCACAGCAGGAGGCCCCCGAAGGAGCCGGCCGGTGAAGTATCTCGACGAGTTCAGCGACCCCGAGCTGGCGAAGAAACTGCTCGACCAGATCCATGCGGCGGCCACCCGGCCTTGGGCCCTGATGGAGGTCTGCGGCGGCCAGACGCATTCGATCATCCGGCACGGCATCGACCAGCTGCTGCCCGAGGGCATCGAGCTGATCCACGGGCCGGGCTGCCCCGTCTGCGTCACCCCGCTGGAGATCATCGACCGGGCGCTCGCCATCGCCGCCCGGCCGGGGGTGATCTTCTGCTCCTTCGGTGACATGCTCCGGGTGCCGGGCAGCAGCCAGGACCTGTTCTCGGTGAAGAGCGCCGGAGGGGACGTAAGGGTGGTGTACTCACCGCTCGACGCGCTGAAACTGGCCCAGCAGAACCCGGACCGGGAGGTCGTCTTCTTCGGGATCGGCTTCGAGACCACGGCCCCGGCGAACGCGATGACCGTGTACCAGGCCAGGCGCCTGGGGGTACGGAACTTCTCGCTGCTGGTCTCCCATGTCCTGGTGCCGCCCGCCATCTCGGCGATCATGGAGTCCGCCACCTGCCGGGTGCAGGGCTTCCTCGCCGCCGGACATGTGTGCAGCGTGATGGGTACCTCCGAGTACCCGCCGCTCACGGAGAAGTACCGGGTGCCGATCGTCGTCACCGGCTTCGAGCCGCTGGACATCCTCGAAGGCATCCGCCGCACGGTCGTCCAGCTCGAAGAGGGCCGCCACGAAGTGGAGAACGCCTACTCGCGTGCGGTGCGCGACGAGGGCAATCTGCCGGCCATGGAGATGCTGCGGGACGTCTTCGAGGTGACCGACCGGACCTGGCGGGGCATCGGGACGATCCCGCGCAGCGGCTGGCGGCTGGCGCCCGGGTACGCGGAGTTCGACGCGGAGCTGCGTTTCGACGTGACCGGGATCCGTACCGCCGAGTCGGAGCTGTGCCGGTCGGGCGACGTCCTCCAGGGGCTGATCAAACCGCATGAGTGCCCGGCCTTCGGCAAGGAGTGCACCCCACGCAACCCGCTGGGCGCCACGATGGTGTCGTCCGAGGGAGCCTGCGCCGCCTACCACACGTACCGACGACTGGAACTGGTCGAAGCCAAGTGACCGAAGCGATGCAGTCCTCCGCAGCGATGCCCTCCCCCACAGCGATGCCTTCCCCCGCCGAGCTCGACTTCGAGAGCTGGGTCTGTCCGGTCCCGCTGCGCGAGACGCCGTCCGTGGTGATGGGCCACGGGGGCGGCGGTGCGATGTCGGGCGAGCTGATCGAGCATCTGTTCCTGCCCGCGTACGGCGCGGCCGCCGCTGCCGAACTGGGCGACTCCGCCGTGCTGTCCGTCGGCGGCGGCCCCCGTCTGGCCTTCTCCACCGACTCGTACGTGGTGAAGCCGATGTTCTTCCCCGGCGGGTCGATCGGCGACCTGGCCGTGAACGGGACGGTGAACGACCTCGCGATGTCGGGCGCCGTACCGCTCTTCCTGTCGACGGCCTTCATCCTCCAGGAGGGGACTGAACTCGGAGAACTCGGGCGTATCGCCGATGCGTTGGGCGCGGCGGCGCGGTCGGCCGGGGTCAGACTGGTCACCGGGGACACCAAGGTCGTCGACAGCGCCAGTGGTGACGGTGTCTTCATCAACACCTCGGGGATCGGCGTGGTGCCCGACGGTGTGGATATCGGCGCGCGGCGTGCGCGCCCCGGGGACGCCGTGCTGATCAGCGGTGACATCGGGGTGCACGGGGTAGCGGTGATGAGCTGCCGGGACGGCCTGGAGTTCGGCACGGCGGTCGAGAGCGACACGGCCGCGTTGCACGGGCTTGTCGCGGACATGATCGCCACCGGCGCGGATCTGCATGTGCTGCGGGACCCGACCCGTGGCGGGGTCGCGGCCTCGCTGAACGAGATCGCCCGCGCGGCTGACGTCGGGATCGAGCTGGTGGAGCGGGAGCTGCCGGTGCCCGAAACGGTGCGCGACGCGTGCAGCCTGCTGGGGCTCGACCCGCTCCAGGTGGCCAATGAGGGGAAGCTCATCGCGGTGGTCCCGCAGGAGAGCGCGGAGCAGGTGCTCGCCGCGCTGCGGGCCCACCCGCTGGGCCGCGCGGCCTGCCGGATCGGTACCTGCGTGGCGGACCACCGCGGGATGGTGGTGGCCAGGACCGGGCTGGGCGGCAGCCGGGTGGTCGGGCTGCCGATCGGCGAGCAGCTGCCCCGGATCTGCTGAGTGAGCGCCGAGGGCGCGCTGCTGTTCGCGCGCTACGCCTATCCGCCCAACGAGCTCGGCTACTGCGGCCCCGACGACGCGGCGGCGCTGCTGCGCCCCGGTGCGGTGGCCGGGATGGAGGAGCGGGCCCGGCAGTTCGAGGGGGCCTGGTGCTATCTCGAATTCCTGGCGGAGTGCGCCGGTGTCCCGGATCCGCTCGACGTCCGGGTGGTGGAGGCGTACTGGATCGGCAACGAGCTGCTGGAGCTGGCCGACTCCGGGGCGCTGGTGGAGCGGCTCACCGACCGGTTCCGCGGGCAGACCGGCGGCACCTGGCGGGAGGCGGCGCACCGGGCGGTGCCGCACCACAGCTTCCAGGTGTTCGACGTCTATCCGTGGGCGGCGCTGCTGCGCGCGAGCGGCAACCCGACCGCGCTCTCGGTGCTGGACCAGTGCCGGATCCGTACCGGGGTGGTCGTCGCCGTCGACGGTGAGTCGGCGACCGTGGAGTCCCGCCCGCTGATCTGGGACGGCGGCGTGCTCGCGCCCGGCCCGGCCCGGCGGGAGGCGGCCCGCTGGTCCACGGGCGGCAGGTCACTGATCGACGGGGTCTGCCCCGGTGACCGGGTGGCGCTGCACTGGGACTGGATCTGCGAGGTGATCAGCGACGGGCAGGCCGCGCGCATCGAGTCGATCGAGGCCCTGCGGCACGCGGAGAGCAACTCCCTCGCACCGTCGCCCTGACGGGACAGCCCTTACCTCAGGACGGCGCCCCCTGCGGCACATCGCGCGCCACCACCTCGCGCACCAGGTCCATCAGGGCGCGTGCCCGGCGGGTCTGGCGCACCCCCGCGAGGTGGGCGATCACCAGGTCGAGCGTGGGGTGCGCGCTGGCCAGCGGGAGTGCGACGACCTCATCGCCGCTGTACGTCTGGGTGGTGGCCGGGAGCTGGTTGAGCACCGAGAAGCCGTGTCCGCGCGCCACCAGTGAGCGCACCGTCTCATAGCTCTGGGAGCGGTGGCGGACGACCGGGCGGGTGCCCGTCGCGTTCACCATCGACCAGAAGTAGTCGCGGCTGTACGGCAGATCGAGGAGGACGAGCGGTTCACCGGCCAGTTCGGCCAGGTCGACCGAGTCACGTCGGGCCAGCCGGTGACCCGCGGCGACCAGGGCGTGGGCCGGTACGGTGGCCACCGTCTCCCGCTGGACCTCGGGGCCGAACCCGAAATCGTAGGTCAGCGCACACTCGATCCGGCCTTCGTTCAACGCCCTTCCCAGCTCGGTCGCTTCGGCCTCCAGGACGCTCACCTCGACACCGGGGCAGCGGTCGGCGAACTCGGTGAGGAGCGCGGGCAGGAAGAACGGCGCCAGGGTGATGAAGCAGCCCAGCGCCACCGGGCCGGTGAGCCGGTCGCCCGTCCCCTTCGCCTCGTCCGCGACCTCCCTGGCGTGCGCGAGCAGCTTCCGGGCCTCGTGCAGCAGCCGGTTTCCCGCGGGTGTGGGGGTCAGGCCCTTGGCGCGGCGGCGGAGGAACAGCTGGACACCCAGCTCGTGCTCCAGATTGGACACGGCGGTGGAGACCGCCGACTGGGCGATCAGCAGGCGTTCGGCGGCGCCGGTCATACTGCCCGCCTCGGCCGCTGCGACGAAGTAGCGCAGCTGGACCAGCGTGAACGCGACTGGTGGCATGGGCGGTTACCCTCCCGGGTTCTCGACGTACGGTTCCGGAGCCCCCGCCGGGCAGCGGCGGTTCACAGCCCCGGGCAGCCGGTGGCCGTGCGCGCGTATCCGGCGATCATCCGCAGCGCGGCCGTGCGGTCCACCGCGGTGTTGCGGCTGACGATGTGCAGACCGTAGCCGTCCTCCAGGGTGACCAGATTGCGGGCGGTGTCCTGGAGAGGTTCGGTCAGTGTGAAGTCCCCCGATGCGGCGCCGAGTTCGAGGACCGTCGCGTACAGGGCGGTCTCCCTGGCGAAGAGCGATCCCATCAGCGCGGCGTGCGAGGCGCTGCGGTCGGCCCTGCTGTGGAGTTCGTACAGGAGCCGGTGCGCGGCGTCCTCGGCGTCGGCGGGCAGGCCGGACGCGATGGCCTCGCGCAGCCGCGCCACGGGGTCGGCGATGCCGTCCGTGCGGCTGTGCCGGTCGGCGAGGAACCGCTCGACGGCGCCCTGGTGGACTTCGAAGACGAGGTCGTCGAGGTCCGGATAGTAGTAGAGGACCGAGCCGGCGGAGACCCCCGCCTCGGCCGCGATGTCCTTGATCCGCAAGGACGCGATGCCCCGCTCGGAAATCGCCCGGCCGGCCGCGTCGATCAGCGCCTCGCGCCGGGCTCCCTGGTTCTTGGGTCGGGCCATGAAGTCGTTCTCCGTCCGTCGATTCAATTTACCTGATCTCACCCTGTCGCTGCTATTGACGGCACCCTTCAGCATTGTTTGAATCTCGCATCAAAGAATCCAGCCTGGCAGGGCGCTCTGCGAACGGCGCCGAGGAGGCAGCATGGAACACCCTTCGCCGCCCGCTCCCGGCGTCGTGGAGCACCGCACCATCGACGCCGTCCCCGTCTCCGAGCGGCACGGCCGCACCCGCGATCTGTTCACCATCTGGTTCAGCGCGAACCTGGGCCCGCTGACCGTCGTCACCGGGGCACTGGCCCCCACCGCTTTCGGTCTGTCCTTCTGGTGGAGCCTGGCCGCCCTGCTGGTCGGTCATCTCGGCGGCGGCTTCCTCATGGCACTGCATTCGGCGCAGGGCCCGCAGCTCGGTGTTCCGCAGATGATCCAGAGCCGGGGCCAGTTCGGCTCCGTGGGCGCGCTCGCCGTCGTGCTCGTCGTCATCGTCATGTACCAGGGCTTCTTCGCCTCCAATCTGGTGGTCGGCGCCCAGTCCCTGAGCGAGGTGACCCCGCTGGGGACGCGGACGGGTGTGCTGATCGGTGGCGTGGTCAGCCTGGCCGTCGCCGTGGTGGGGTACCGCCTGATGCACCGGATCGGCGCGCTCACCAGCTGGGTGTTCGGCGCCGTCCAACTCGTCGGCGCGGTCTGGCTGTTCACCGGCGGGCTGCCCGAAGGGCTGCTGACCCGGGGCGGCTTCAGCGTCGGCGGGTTCCTCGGCGTGGTCTCGGTGGGCGCGCTCTGGCAGATCGCGTACGCGCCGTACGTCTCGGACTACTCGCGCTACATGCCCGCCGACCGCGCCGGGGTCCGCTCGACGCTCTGGTGCACCTACGCCGGGTGCGTCCTCGGCAGTCTGCTGCCCATGGTGGTCGGCGCGGCGATCGGACTGTCCGGCGGCGACAACCCGATCGCGGCGCTCGACGGTCTGCTGGGCAGCGCGCTCGGGCAGCTCACCCTGTGGAGCTTCGCCCTGGTCACGATGCTCACCAACTCCATGAACCTGTACGGGGCGGTGCTCTGCGCGGTCACCGCCGTACAGACCTTCGCCCACCGCTGGCTGCCCCGGGCCACCGGCCGCGCCGTACTGGGGACCGCACTGACGGTGCTCTCCGTCTTCCTCGCCCTGGTGCTCGCCGGTTCCTTCATGAGCAGCTACCTGGATCTGATCTACCTCCTGCAGTACGTACTGATCCCCTGGACGGCGATCAACCTCGTCGACTTCTACCTGGTCCGGCACGGCAGCTATGACGTCGCGTCGTTCTTCGCCGCGGACGGCGGGATCTACGGCCGCTGGAACCCGGTGGCACTGGGTGTGTACGTACTCGGCATCCTCGCCGAGATCCCGTTCATGGCGCAGTCCCTCTACACCGGGCCGGTCGCCCACGCCCTCGGTGACACCGATCTCGGCTGGGCCGCGGGGCTCGTCGTCACCGTCCCCGTGTATCTGCTCGCCGCCCGGACGACCGCACGCCGCCACCGGGCCGCCGCCGGCTCTCCCTCCACCACCGCCCCCAACGACCCCACGACACCGCCCGTTTCGCCCGCACCGACTTCCGGAGCCCCGACCGTATGAACACCCACGCCGACTGGCGGCAGCGCGCCGCCGGACTCTCCTTCCGTACCCGTGCCTTCATCGACGGCCGCTGGGCCGACGCCGCCGGCGGCGCCACCTTCGCCACCGTCGACCCGGCCACCGGGCGGACCGTCGCCCGGGTCGCGCGGGGCGGCGCACCCGAGATCGACGCGGCGGTGCGCGCCGCCCGTACCGCCTTCGACGACGGCGGCTGGTCCGGCGCCGACCCGGCCGTCCGCAAACGGGTCCTGTTGCGCCTCGCCGCGCTCATCGAGGCGAACGGCCCGGAGCTCGCGCTCCTCGACACCCTCGACATGGGCAAGCCCATCACGGAGTCGTACGGCACCGACGTGCCCGGCGCCGCGGGCTGTTTCGCCTGGTACGCGGAGGCGGCCGACAAGCTGTACGACGAGGTCGCCCCCACCCCGCCGGGCAGCCTCGCGCTGGTGCGGCGTGCACCGCTCGGCGTCGTCGGCGCGGTCGTGCCGTGGAACTTCCCGCTGGACATCGCCGTCTGGAAGCTCGCGCCCGCACTGGCGGCGGGCAACAGCGTCGTACTCAAGCCCGCCGAGCAGTCCCCGCTCTCGGCGCTCCGGCTGGCCGAACTCGCCATGGAAGCCGGGCTGCCCGAAGGAGTGCTCAACGTCGTGCCGGGGCCGGGGCCGGAGGCCGGGCGCGCGCTGGGGCTCCACCCGGACGTGGACACCCTCGTCTTCACCGGCTCCACATCGGTCGGCAAGCGGTTCCTGTCGTACGCGGCCGATTCCAATATGAAGCAGGTGTGGCTGGAGGCGGGCGGCAAGAGCCCGTGCCTGGTCTTCGCCGACGCCGATCTGGACGCCGCGGCGGAGCGCGCCGCGTGGGGCTTCCTCTCCAACGCGGGGCAGGTCTGCTCCGCCAACACCCGGCTGCTGGTCGACGCTTCGATCGCCGACGAGTTCACCGAGCGGGTCGTCAAGCACACCGTCGCCTACGTCCCCGGCGATCCGCTCGACCCGGCCACCCGGCTCGGGCCGCTGGTCGACGAGGAGCAGGCCGTACGGATCCTCGCGGCGGTCACCGGATCGGGCGGCCGGATCGCCTGCGGCGGCACCCGCCCCGAGCGGCCCGGAGCCTATCTGGACCCGACCGTGGTCACCGGCCTCGCCCCGGACGCGCCACTGGCACGCGACGAACTGTTCGGGCCGGTGCTGACCGTACTGCCGTTCACCGATGAGGCCGACGCGGTACGGATCGCCAACGACTCCCCGTACGGCCTCGCCGCCTCGCTCTGGACCCGTGACCTCTCCCGCGCCCACCGGGTCGCCGACGCGCTGCGCGCCGGGACGGTCTCGGTCAACACCGTGGACGCGCTGAGTCCCGCCACCCCGTTCGGCGGGTTCAAGCAGTCGGGCTTCGGCCGCGATCTGTCCCTGCACTCCTTCGACAAGTACACCGGCCTGAAGACGACTTGGATCGACTACGCATGAACACCTCGGATGTGGACTCCGTCCTGGAGGAGATCGACCGGCGCGCCGACGACCTGGTCCGCCTCACCTGCGACCTGGTGGCCTTCGACACGACGGTGCGCGGCAGCGCGTCCGAACCCGCCCGCGACGAGGCCGACCTCCAGGAGTATCTGGCCCAGCGGCTGCGCGCGGCCGGCGCCACCGCCGATGTCTTCACCCCGGCCCCGGGCGCCCTGCCCGCGTCGCCGCAGACACCGGCGGGGCTCGGCTTCGACGGCCGCCCGCAGCTGATCGCCCGCTTCCCGGGCACCGGGGGCGGCAGGTCACTGCTGTTCAACGGGCATATCGATGTGGTGTCCGCCGAGCCGGCGGCCGACTGGAGCAGTGATCCGTTCCGCGCGGAGGTCCGTGACGGGCGGCTGTACGGGCGCGGTACCTGTGACATGAAGGGCGGTATCGCGGCAGCGGTCGTCGCCGCCGAGGCGCTCGCCGCTCTCGGTATCAGGCTGCCGGGCGATCTGCTGGTCAACACCGCGACCGACGAGGAGTGGAACGGCGCGGGCACCCTCGCCTCGGTCCACCACGGCGTACGCGCCGACGCGGCGATCGTCCCGGAGCCGACCGATCTCGATGTCGTCACCGCGCAGCGGGGCATACTCGGCGGCACCGTCACCGTCGCGGGCCGCCCCGGGCACGCCGAGCACCCGCCGGGCGACTGGCGCTCCGGAGGCGCGGTCAACGCCATCGAGAAGACCCTGCCCGTGCTCGCCGCACTCCAGGAGCTGCGCGAACGCTGGGCGGCCGACCCGGCGCACCGGCACCCGCTGCTGCCGCCGCCGTCGATCGTGCCGACCACCATCCGGGGCGGCGAGTGGTGGGTGACCTACCCGGCTTCCTGTGAAGTCGCCCTGGACATCACGTACTTGCCGGTCCAGGCAGACGAGGGCGGCTGGGCGAGCCGGGTACGGGACGACATCGAGCGGACGGTACGCGCGGCCTGCGCCCGGGACGGCTGGCTGTCCGCACACCCGCCCCGGTTCGCCTGGGACACCGAACTGCCGCCCGCCGAGGTCGGATCCGGTCACCCGCTGCCCGTACGGCTCGCCGCCTGCGCCACCGCGCTGGGCCGCACGCCCCGGGTGCTCGGCGAGCCCTCCTGGACCGACGCGGCGACGCTCACCCGCTTCGGACGTACCCCCGCCGTCTGCCTGGGACCCACCGCTACCAGGCCGGACGGATCACCGACCCTCCACACGATCGACGAGTACATCGAGGTCAGCGATCTCGTCGACACCGCCAAGGCACTGGCCCTGGCAGCCGTAGAGCTGACCGGCCCGGCCTGACCGGGCCCAGGCCCGACCACACACGGCACCGACTCATCGCGCAGCACCGAATCGCACAGCAACGGACAGCTGTGCAACGGACAGCTGAGCAACGAACCGCACCGCAACGAAAGGACTGACGGCCATGCCCTTCAGCCATGCCGAACTCGCCGCCACCGACCGGGCACACATCATCCACCCCTACCTCCCCGGGTCCGCCGATGAGCGGGTCGTGATGACCGGCGGCTCCGGCTGCCGGCTCACGGACGCCGCGGGACGCTCCTACCTCGACGCGACCGGCGGGCTCTGGCTCGCGCAGATCGGCCACGGCCGCGAGGAGGTCGCCCAGGTCGCCTTCGACCAGATGAAGCAGCTGGAGTACTTCACCAGCTTCTGGGAGTTCTCCAACGACAAGGCCGTCGCGCTCGCCGCCCGGCTGGCCTCGCTCGCCCCCGCCGGTCTGGACCACGTCTACTTCACATCGGGCGGCTCCGAGGGCAACGAGGCCGCCATCAAGATGGCCCGCTACTACCACCACCGGCGTGGCGACACCGACCGCACCTGGATCCTGGCCCGGGACAAGGCGTACCACGGCATCGGCTACGGCGGCGGCTCCGCCACCGGATTCCCCGTCTACCACGAGGGGTTCGCGCCGATGATGCCGCATGTCTCGCACCTCACCCCGCCGTGGCCCTACCGCACCGAGCTGTACGGCGGCCAGGACCCCACCGACTTCCTGATCGCCGAACTGGAGGCCCGTATCGCGGACATCGGGCCCGGCAACATCGCCGCCATGATCGGTGAACCCATCATGGGCGTCGGCGGCATGCTCGTACCGCCCGCCGACTACTGGCCGCGGGTGCGCGAGGTTCTCGACCGGCACGGGATCCTGCTCGTCTTCGACGAGGTCGTCACCGCATACGGCCGCGTCGGCGAGTGGTTCGCGGCCCAGCACTTCGGTGTCACCCCCGACATCATCGTCACCGCCAAGGGCATCACCTCCGGATACATCCCGCTCGGCGCGCTGCTGGTCGCCGACCGGGTCGCCGATGTGCTGCTGCGCGACCACGGCTTCCCGATGGGCTACACGTACAACGGCCATCCGGTCGCGGCCGCCGTCGCCCTGGCCAACCTCGACATCATCGAGCGCGAGGGGCTGCTCGGCCGCGCCGTCACCATGGGCGCCCGGCTCCACGCCGAACTGGACTCGCAGCTGGGCGAGTTGCCGATCGTGGGAGAGATCAGGTCGGTCGGGATGATGCTGGCCGTCGAACTCGTCGCCGACCGCGCGTCCCGTGCCCCGCTCCCCCTTGACCCGGCACGGATGCCGCACGACGTGATCCGGCGCGAGACCGGTGTCATCGTCCGCGACTCGGCGCACAGTCTGGTCCTGTCGCCCCCGCTGATCATGACGGACGCCGAGGCCAAGGAGGCTGCCGTGGCCCTGCGTTCGGTCCTGGAGCGCACCCTGCCCACCGGAGAGGTCCGGGCCTGAGCACACCCGGCGCACGCACGGGCGGGGCCGGCCGCCGCGGCCGGCCCCGCCCGTCACTCCGGCGCCCCCGTGGGCGGGCGCGCCACCGGCCGTATCCCACCGTTCTTCACGTGCCTCCCGCGGCGCGTGCCAGCAGGAGGACCCCGTGTCTGCACCACCGGCCTCACCCGCACCAGCGGCCGTGCCCCCGCCGCCCCATCTCTCCCGCAGCCTGCGCCGCTTCGACATCATGGCGATGGGGATCGCCGCCGTCATCTCCTTCGACGTGGTCGGCCAGATCGCCACCGGTGGCGGCGAGGCGGTCACCTGGACCGCGGTCATCGCGCTGCTCTTCCTCGTCCCGTACGCGCTGCTCTTCGCGGAGACGGGCGCGGCCTTTCCGCAGGAGGGCGGCCCCTATGTCTGGGTCAAGCTCGCCTTCGGCAAGGCGACGGCCGCGCTCACCACACTCTTCTACTGGGTCACCAACCCGGTCTGGCTGGGCGGTTCGCTGGTCTTCGCCGCGTCCGACGCCTGGAACAGCTATGTGTCGCACCTGGGCAGCGGTACCTTCGCCGACTACGCCTTCAAGCTCGTCTTCATCTGGGCCTCGATCCTGACCGCCGTCGTCTCGCTGCGCCGCGGCAAATGGATCACCACGGCGGGCGCGGTCGTCAAGGTCGGCTGCGTCCTGCTGTTCACCGGTACCGCCCTGGCCTACGGCCTGCGGCACGGTTTCAGCGGGCTGGAGCACGCGCGGTTCACACCGACCACCGCCGGGTTCCTCGCCCTGGTGCCCGTCCTGCTCTTCGCGTACGTGGGCTTCGAGGCGCCGAACGCGGCGGGCGACGAGATGCACGACGCCAAGCGCGATGTGCCCGTCTCCATCGCGGTCTCCGCGTCCGTCGCGGCCTGCTGCTATCTGCTGCCGGTCATCGCCATCCTGTCGGTGGCCCCCGCCGACAAGGTCACCGGCATCGGCGGGTTCATGGAGGCCGCGGCCCTGGTCTTCGGCGTGTACGGCTCCTGGAGCGGGCCGCTGCTGACGGCTGCCGGGGTCATGTTCGCCTTCGCGCTGCTCACCCAGGGCAGCGCCTGGATGATCGTCAGCGACCGGATGCAGGCCATGGCGGCGGCCGACGGCGGGTTCTTCGGCCGCTCGCTCGGCGCCTTCCACCGCGGGCTCGGCACCCCGGTGCGGATGAATCTGCTCTCCGGGATCACCGCCACGGTCTTCATGGTCGCCGCGACGGTTCTGGTACGGGGCGACAGCGCGGCGGTCTTCGGTGTCGTCCTCACCGTGGCCATCACCACGCTGCTCCTCTCCTACCTGGTCGTCGTCCCGGCGCTGGTCACCCTGCGCCACCGCCACCGCGACACCCCCCGCCCCTACACCGTGCCCTTCGGTACCCCGGGCTTCCGGGTCTGCGCGGCCCTCGTCTACGTCTGGATCCTCGTCGGCTCGTGGGTCGCGCTCTTCCCCGGCACCCTGGAAGCGCTCCTCGGTGTCGGCTACGACTTCCGGAGCACCTGGGGAGTCAGCCGTACCACGTTCGAGGCGTTCACCTTGGGCACGGTGGTGCTCCTGCTCGCGGTGGGCGCGCTCGGCAGGGGTGTCGGCTCGGTCCGGGACCGGGTGGCGCGCGCCGAGGACGGACCCGACGCCGCGGGGTCCGACGCCGCCGGGTCCGCCGGGCGCGCCCGCAACTCGGCCCGGTAGCGGCGGCGCCGCGGGCCTCTGCCCGGTCCCGGCTCCGGCCGCCTCCGTACGGCCTCCGGCCCCGGCCCTCCGCGAATCAAACATGGGATGTTAGGTTGATTGGAGGAATTGAGCCTGGAGGTGGACATGCCGCTGCGCGCGACGGAGCGCACCAGTCTGGTCGGACGCGTGATCGACCAGCTGCAGACCCTGATCGAGTCCCGGGAGTGGCCGGTCGGTACGAAGATCCCGGCCGAGCCGGTCCTGGTGGAGCTGCTGGGCGTCGGCCGCAACACGGTGCGTGAGGCGGTGCGCGCCCTGGTGCACAGCGGGATGCTGGAGCCGCGCCAGGGCGACGGGACCTATGTACGCGCCGCCGACGACCTCGGCGCCGCGCTGCTGCGGCGGCTGCGCCGGGCGAGCCATCTGGAGGCGCTGGAGGTACGCGCCGGTCTGGAGCGCGACGCCGCCCGGCTGGCGGCCGAGCGCCGTACCCCCGAGGACCTGACCGCACTGCGGGCCGCGCTGCGACGGCGCGACGAGACCAGGCAGCAGCCGGACCCGGCGGAGTTCGTCGAAGCGGATGTCGCCTTCCACCGTACGGTGGTGGCCGCCGCGCACAACGGCATGCTCACGGATCTGTACAGCCACCTCACCGACGGGCTGCGCGCCGCCATCACCTCCGTCGCCCACGCCCCGCTCCCGGACGGGCCGCGCTTCCAGCTGGATTCGCACGCCGCCCTGGTGGACGCGATCGAGGCGGCGGACGCGGACCGGGCGGTCCGCAGCGTCGAGCACTACATCAACGAGACCATCGCCTCCGTACGGACCCTGCAGGACGCGGACCCCCTGCCCGGCGGTCCGGACGGCGGCGCAGCGGGCCCCGGCCCGGGGGCGGACGCCGAGGCGTGCCCCGACGAGAACACTGGAGGCCGCTCATGACGGGCACCCCTGCCGAGCAGACCGCACCCCGGACCTCCGGCGAACGGATACCCGCGGCGCCCGGGCCCGCGGTGCGGCCGGGCGGGCTGCTCGCCTTCGGCGTGATCGTCCTGGCGCTGAATCTGCGCCCCGCCCTGGTCGCCGCTTCGCCCCTGCTCGACACCATCCGCGACGACACCGGGATGTCCGCCACCGCGGTCGGGCTGCTGACCACCCTGCCGCTGCTCTGTTTCGGACTGCTGGCCCCCTTCGCACCGCGTCTGGGGCGCCGGTTCGGCATGGAGCCCGCGCTCCTCGGCACCATGGTGCTGATCTGCGCCGGGACCGCGCTGCGGCTGCTGCCCTCGATGGCCGCGCTGCTCGGCGGCACGGTCGTCGTGGGTGCGGGCATCGCCGTGGCCAACGTCCTGCTGCCCGGCGTCATCAAGCGGGACTTCCCGCACCGGGTCGGCCTGATGACGGGCCTCTACTCGATGTCGCTGTTCGGCGGCGCCGCCCTGGCGGCCGGTATCACCGTCCCCGTCGAGCACGCCGCCCACCTGGACTGGCGCTCCACGCTGGCACTCTGGGGGCTGCTGGGCCTGGTGGCCGTCATCGTCTGGGCCCCGCAGATCCGCCGCCACAGCCGGGCCAGTGCCGCTGAGGCACGCAGCGCGGCCCATCCCGTCCGGGGGCTCTGGCGCCACCCGGTCGCCTGGCTGGTCACCGGCTACATGGGGCTGCAGTCCCTCTCGTACTACGCCGCTGCCGCCTGGCTGCCGACCATCCTGAGCAACGCGGGCATGGCCGAGGGCACCGCGGGATGGATGCTGTCCTTCTCCAGCCTGCTGGGCATCGCCGGGGCCTTCGTCTCCCCGGTGCTGGCCTCCCGGGGCGTACGGCCCGGTCTGCTGGCGACGGTCGGCGCGGTGCTGACCGTGGGCGGTTTCGTGGGGCTCATCTGCGCCCCTGTGGGCGGGGCCTACCTCTGGATGATCCTGCTCGGGCTCGGCCAGGGCGCGGCGATCTCGCTCGCGATGCTGTTCATCGTGGAGCGGGCGCCGGACGGCCGGCATGCCGCGCAACTGTCCAGCATGGCCCAGTGCTTCGGCTATCTGCTGGCCTCGGTGGGACCGCTCGCACTGGGCGCGGTGCACCAGCTGACCGACGGCTGGACGGTGCCGCTGGTGATGCTCATCGTGCTGCTGGTGCCGCAGGCCGTCATCGGCATCGGTGCCGCTCGCGACCGGCACGCGGCGCCGGAACAGGGGGCGCGTCACTGACGGGCGCCCGGCCGGTGCGCGTCACTGACGCGCACCAGCCCGGGC
>NZ_JBSHBW010000034.1:0-81310 GCF_053612185.1 Streptomyces sp. NPDC054757 | reverse complement strand
GCATCGCGCCGCCGGCCCGGAGCCGTCCCGTTCGCCCTGACGGCCGCCGCGCCTACGCCAGGAGGTCGTCGAGGCGCGCCTGGAGCCGGTCGAGCTGCTCCCGGTAGGCGGCCGGCATGCCCCGCGCGTCACGTGCGGCGACCGCTTCGTCGACCGTGGGCGATGCGAACCGCTCGCCCGCGGCGACCCGCGCGGCCACGGCATGGTGGGCGTCACGGAAGGTGCTTCCCTCGGTGACGAGGCGCTCCGCCACATCCGTCGCCACCGTGCGCCCGTCCGCCGCGGCCGCGTGCATGGTGTCGGCGTTGAATCCGATCGTGGCGTAGGCCAGCGAGAACACCTCGGTGGACTGCCGTACGGCGTCGGTCTGCTCGTACGCCTCCGGCCTGGTGTCCTGCAGGTCGCGGTTGTACGAGAGCGGAATCCCCTTGTGCAGGGCGAGCAGCCCGGTGAGCCTGCCGATGGCGATGCCGGTGCGTCCCCGCACGAGTTCGGCGACGTCGGGGTTCTTCTTCTGCGGCATCATGCTGGAACCGGTCGCGACGGAGTCCGCCAGTTCCGCGAAGGCGAACTCCTGCGAGGTCCACAGCACAAGCTCCTCGGCCATGCGCGAGAGGTGCACCATCGTCACCGTCGCCGCGTAGCACAGGTCGAGCAGGAAGTCCCGGTCGGATACGGCGTCGAGGCTGTTCTCGAAGCTCGCCGTCATGCCGAGTTCGTCCGCGCTGAACTCCGGGTCCAGACCGAGACTGCTTCCCGCGAGAGCCCCCGCGCCGAGCGGAGAGACGGCGGCGGCTTCTCCGGCGGCGTCGAACCGGGTGATGTCACGCAGGAGCGCGGTGGCGTGGGCCGCGAGGTGGTGCCCCAGGGTGATCGGCTGCGCGCGCTGCAGGTGGGTGTAGCCGGGGAGGATCAGTTCTCCGTCGCTGCGCGCGCGGTCGATGAGGGTCTGTACCAGCTTGCCCACCGAGTGCGCCGCCCCGGTGGCGGCGTCCCGCGCCCACAGCCGGGTGGCCACCGCCGTCTGGTCATTGCGGGAGCGGCCGGCGTGCACGCGCTTCCCGAGTTCGCCCAGGCGCTCGACGAGGATGCGCTCGATCATGGAGTGGATGTCCTCGTCGCGGTCGGGGGCGAACTCGACCTGGGCCAGCGCGTCCTGCAGCGCCCGCGCATCGGACGCGTCGAGCAGCCCCTGGCGTTCGAGCATGCGGACGTGCACGATCGAGGCCCTGAGGTCGTACGGCAGCAGCCGCCGATCCTGTTCGACGAGCACGCTGAAGTCGAACACCTGTGGATCCAGGCCGCTTTCGAGTCGGCCGCTCCACAGGGGCTTGGGTCGGGTGGTCATTCCTACTCCGTTTCGTTGGGTCTGGTCAGCGTGCGTGGCGCTCGGGGACCGGCGCGGTGAGCGCGGCGAGCGCGTGACCGAGCACGACGGTGGGGCAGATCACCGGGAGACCGGAGCCGCGTGCGGCTTCCGCCTGGTGCCGGGCGCCGAAACCCATGCAGTCCAGTACCAGGAGCGTCGCGCCGGAATCGGCCAGCTCGCGTGCGGCCTCGGCCACGGGCGGCCCGTCGCCGTACGGGTCGGCCGCCGCGTACAGCGCTTCCGGATCATGGCGGGCCCAGGACTCGGGCGCCTCGGCCAGGTCGGACGGCAGGCTGATCACGCCCAGCCGCTGGCCCTGCGCCGCGGCGGCGACCGTGCCGTGCAGGAGGGCGCCGGAGTCGAGGAGCAGCAGCCCCTCGCGGCCGATGTCCGGGAGTTCGCCGGTGCACAGATAGGCCGCGAGTCGTACGTCGGACGGCAGCCTGGCCACGGCCGCCCGCAGCAGTGACGGCAGCGCGTCCTTCCGCATCACGAGGGTGCTGCCGTCGGCGAGCCGTGTTTCGATGCCCGCCCGGCCCGCCGGGGCCGCCAGCTCGCCGAGCCCTTCGGACGACAGGCCGTCCAGAGCGCCCTCACACACCAGCGGGACGTCAGCGCCGAGGATTCCGGCGAGGGCCGGCTCGATGTCGGGCCGCGGGCTCTGGCCGATGGTGAGCAGACCGATGGGCCTCATGCGGCACCGCCCAGGACGACGCGACCCTCGATGACCACCGCACCGAGCGGCGCGGTGCCCATGCTGACGCAGATCTCGTTGGGATGCGGGCAGTCGACGATGGTGAGATCGCCGCGCTTCCCGATGTCGATCGAGCCGCGGTCGTGGCCGCGGGCGCAGGCATACGCGGCGTTCAGGGTCGTCGCGGTGATCGCCTCGGCCGGGGTCATCCGGAACCAGCTGGTCCCGAGCGCCAGGCTGAGCAGCGTCGAAGTCGGGTGGAGGGCGGAGCAGTAGTCGGTCGCCAGCGCCACCGGGACACCCTCGTCGATGAAGAGCCGGGCGTTGGCCCGGCGGTCGTCGAGGTAGAGCTGCTCGGCGACCGGCAGCAGCACGGCGACCGTGGAGGTGGTTCCCACCTCACGGATCTCGGAGTCGGGGGTGTAGGTCAGGTGGTCGGCGGCGACCGCGCCGCCGGCGACCGCCGTCGCCCAGCCGCGCGAGGCCGCGTTGGCGTCGGCGTGCACACGTGCGGGGAGCCCCGCCTTCCGGGAGGCGGCCAGCAGCTGCGCGGCGGTGCTCTCATCGAAGACCCCTTCCTCGCACACGAGGTCGTGCAGATCGGCGAAGCCCTGCTCGGCCACGGCGGGGAGCATCTCCTCCCGTACGAGCCGGGCGTAGCTCTCCGCGTCCGCCGCCTCGGGGGGCACCACATGCGCACCGAGGAAGGTCAGCACCAGGGACTGCGGCGTCGTGGCGCGCGAGCGGTGCAGCAGGCCGAGCGCGCGGAGTTCCTGACGCGTCGACTGTCCGTACCCCGTCTTCACCTCGACGGTCGTGGCGCCGCCGCGCAGCAGCCGCGCATAGGTACGTGCGGCATCGGAGAGCAGCGCATCGTCCTCGGCCTCGCGGGTGTGCAGCACGGCCGCGCCTATCCCGCGCGGCGCGGCCGCGTCCTGCGGGACCGTGCCGGAGAGCTTCTCCGCGTACTCGCGATGCCGGTCACCGCCGAAGAGCGGGTGGGTGTGGGACTCGACCAGCCCCGGCAGAACGGTGCGTCCGCGAGCGTCCAGCGTCGGGGCGGGGCCCGCGGCGCGCAGCACCTCATCGGTCGGTCCGGCGGCGACGATGCGGCCCGCCCGGATGGCGACCGCGCCGTCGGCGAGTATCTCCACCTCGCCCTGTGCCTTCCCGCGCCTGGGCCCGCCGTCGTCCCGTACGAGTACGAGGGCGGCTGCGCCCACCACGTTGAGGTCTTCTCCGCTCATTGCCTTCCCTTCAGGTTCAAGCCGGGCTTCGGTATCGCGGACCCCTGCAAGTTCCAGGTCCTCAGCAACTCGGCGTACACGCCGTCCGCGAAGAGCTTGCGGGCGGCACTGAGCACCGCCGTCGTGAGTTGCTTCTTCTGCTTGGAGATCGCGATCGCGTACGGGGCGGGGTTCAGCGGCTTTCCCAGCCGGACGAAGGTGCCGGGCGCCTGCTTCATGACGTAGGCCAGCGTCTCCGGTTCCTGTACGGAGGCGCCGACCCGGCCCTGTTGCAGCTGGAGCCGGGCGCTGGCCGACGAATCCACGCCGACGATCCTGATCGGCGGTTTCCCGGCCGCCACGCACTGTTCGGCGCTGAACTTCTGGATCGTGCCGTAGTTGTCGGTGGTCTTGCTCAGTCCGATCGACTGGCCGCACAGCTGCCGAAGGTCGTGCTGGGCGCCCGCCTTCCGGGTGGTGGTGAAGACCTGGGCGCCGGACTGGAAGTAATCGATCATGTCCAGGGTCTGCTCCCGGGCCTTCGAGTCGGACAGCCCGGAGATCACCAGGTCCACGCGGTCGGTGTTCAGCGAGTTGATCAACTGGTCGAACGGCGAGACCGACACCTTCAGGCGCACGCCGAGTGTCCTGGCCAGTGCCTGGGCGAAGTCCAGGTCGAATCCGTGCATCTCGTCGGAGCCCGGTGGCCGGAACTCCATCGGCGCGAAGATCGGGTTCAGCCCCAGGACCAGGCGGCCTCTCCTGCGGACATCGGCGGGCAGCATCTGCCGCAGCCGCGGGTCGGCCCGTACGGCGTCGAGCGCCTTCCGGTTCGACGGCGGATGCAGCGCAGGGGTGTCCCGCGGGCTGCCGCATCCGGCGACGGCGAGCAGCATGACGACGGTCGGCACGATCAGCGTGTGCAGCCTGCGCCGCTTGGTGGGGATCGCCATCACAGCACCTTGGACAGGAAGGAGCGGCAGCGGTCACTCCGGGGGTTCTCCAGCACGTCGGAGGGATCCCCCGCCTCGACGATCACACCGCCGTCCATGAAGGCGACCGTGTCGGCGACCTCACGGGCGAAACCCATCTCGTGGGTGACCACGATCATCGTCATGTCGCGCGCGGCGAGCGCCCGCATCACGCCGAGCACATCGCCGACGAGCTCGGGGTCGAGCGCCGAGGTCGGTTCGTCGAACAGCAGCACTGCCGGGTCCATGGCCAGTGCCCGTGCGATCGCCACCCGCTGCTGCTGGCCGCCGGAGAGCTGCGAGGGGTAGTTGCCCTCCTTCCCGGCGAGGCCGACCTGGGCGAGCAGCTCACGGCCACGCTCCGCGGCCTCCGCCTTCGGGCGCCCGAGTACGTGCACCGGCCCCTCGATCACGTTCTCCAGCGCGTTCATGTGCGGGAACAGGTTGAAGTGCTGGAACACCATGCCGACGCGCGCGCGGAACGAGGCGACGTCGCGCTCGCCGAGCTGGTGGAGCTTGCCGCCCCTTCTGCGGTAGCCGACGAACTCTCCGTCGACTTCCAGCACACCGCCGTCGATGGCCTCCAGCCGGTTGATGCACCGCAGGAAGGTGGACTTGCCCGAACCGGAGGGGCCGATCAGACAGCACACCTCCCCGGCCGACACCGAGAGCGAGACCCCGTTCAGCACATCGACATGGCCGAAGCGCTTGCGCACCTCGCGGGCGTAGACCAGTGGTTGCTGTGGCTGCTCATCCATGTGCGTCTCCTGTCCGCCGGTTCCCCCGCCGCGTACGCCGCGTCGAGGTCATCGCCTTCCACACTGTTTCGGCCAGCGTCGGGCTGGAGCCGTGCGTGCTACCGCGGTTGAACCGCCGCTCGACGAAGTACTGCGCGATGCTGAACACCGAGACGACGACCAGGTACCAGACGGCCGCTACGATCAGCAGCTCCATCACCTTGCTGTTGATGAAGTAGATCTGCTGGGCGCTGTTGAGGAGTTCGCTGAAGGAGATGGCGCTGGCCAGCGCGGATGTCTTGAGCAGATTGACGAAGTCGTTGCCGAGCGGGGGGACGACCACCCGCATCGCCTGCGGCAGCACGATCCGCCGCATGATGCGCATCGGCCGCATCCCGATGGCCATGGCCGCCTCACGCTGGCCCGGGGCGACCGAGGAGATCCCGGCGCGCACGATCTCGGCGATGTAGGCGCCCTCGTTGACGCCGAGTCCGAGCACCGCGGCCACGAACGGCGTGATCAGCGACACCGTCGGTACGCTTCCCAGGCCGGGGAGACCGATGCGCGGCAGGATGATCGCGAGGTTGAACCACATCAGCAGCTGCAGGTACACCGGCGTACCGCGGAACAGCCACACGTACAGCCACGAGATGGTCCGCGTGACCGGGTTCTCGGAGAGCCGCATCAGCGCGAAGACGACCCCGAGTACGACGCCGAGCACCATCGAAACGACGGATATGAGGACCGTGTTGCCGAGGCCCTCAAGGATCACGCCGATGGTGAGGAACGAGCGGACCGTCCTCCAGTCGATCGAGCTGTGACCGAACAGCCACACTATGTATCCGAACACCACGAGCGCGATGGCGCCGTAGATCCACCGGCCGTAGTGACGCAGCGCCACCATCTCCGGCTCGCCCCGGAGAGTCGTCTCCGGGGATGTCTGCACCATGGTCTCCCCTTTGTTCGTGCTGGATGGCTGAGTTTGTTCGTGCTGAATGGCTGGGCGGCGCCTCTTGTGCGGGTGCCCGGTGGTCACTCTCCACTACGGCGTACGGAGCCCGCATGCTCGTGACGGAGGAAACATGGGGCTTGGATTGCTCCTGTGCGAGCATGCTCGGGTGACGACTCTTCATGAGCTGCTGCGGGGTGTCGGCGCGCGACGGCTGCGGCTGCGCACCGCGGAGGGCGATGACCGTTCGATATCCGGCCCGGTCTTCGTCCATGAGCGCCCGCCGGCCGGGTGGGACGACCACGACCCCCTGGCGGGGAGCTGCCAAGGGGGTGTCGCCCTGCTCGTCGGTGCGGTCCCGCAGGGTCCGGCCGTCCAGGAAACGGTCCAGTCGCTCACCGCGAGCGGCGCCGAGGCGGTGGTGATCCGGGCGTCACCGCACGCCGGGCTCGCAGCCGCCGAACTCGCCCGTGGTTGTGAGGACGCCGGTATCGCCCTGCTGGAGCTGACCGATGAGGTGCCCTGGCTGGATCTGGCCGGGCAGCTCAGAGACGTCCTGACGACCACGGCATCGGCGGTGCCGCAGTTGGGCACGGGCGCCGGCGAGGGCGTCGCCGACCTGTTCGCGCTCGCCGACATGATCGCCGCGACGGTCGGCGGCGCCGTGGCGATCGAGGACCAGCACGAGCGGGTACTCGCCTATTCCAGCCTCGCGGACCAGCCCACGGACGAGGTCCGCAGATCATCGATCCTCGGCAGGCAGGTGCCCGATCTGCCGTACAACCCGAACACCTATGAGCGGCTGCTGAAGTCCGCATCCGTGGTGCGGTTCGCCGGGGTTGCGCCGACCCTGCTTCCCAGGCTCGCCGTCGCCGTACGGGCGGAGGGCGAACTGCTCGGCGCGTTGTGGGCCATCGACGCGGGAGGGGACCTCGGCGCCGCGGCGGAAGACGCGCTGCAGCGTGCCGCGAACCTCACCGCGGTCCATCTCGTGCGGGCCCGCCAGGCCCGGGACGCCGAACAGCGGCAGCGGACCCGGGCACTGGGAGCCATGCTCGGCGGCACGATGACACCGAACTCCTGCGCGGCGCAGCTCGGCGCCGACGTGTCGGCCACGGCGGTCGTCGTCAGCTTCGGCGTCGCGGCCGGGGAGCGCTCGCCGCGATCCGTCCCGGCACGGCTCGCCCAGGCGGCCCACAGCCACTTCGAGGTCTACCGCAGGCCCGCGCTGTGCGGGGTGGTGGACGACCGGGCCTATGCGGTGCTCGCGGAACCCCAGCGGACCGGAGAGCTGCTCGGACTGATCAGGTGGACGGCCGCGAACGCGTCGGTGGCGCTCGGTACGGCGGTGCAGGCGGGCGTCGGCTACGACACCGCGAACTGGACGGCGCTCCCACGGGCACGCCGGGACGCCGACCGGGCCCTGCGGGCCGTCTCGTCCGACCCGTCGAGCGGTCCCGTCGCCACCTGCGCCGATGTAGCCGGCCGCGTCGTACTGGAGGAACTCGCGTCCGACCCGAATGAGGCGCTCGCCGACCCCGTCCCCGCGGTGGCGGCGATGCTCGACCACGACCGCCGGTTCGGCACGCACTACGCCCGCACGGTCCACGCGGTACTGGCGCACGGTTCTCGCGGCGGCAGCGACGCGGCGACGCTGCTGAAGGTGCACCCGACCACACTGCGCTACCGCATGCGGCGCGCCGAGGAACTGTTCGGTCTCCAGCTCGACGACCCCGACGCCCGCCTCGTCACCTGGCTCCAGCTGCGGCTCCGCGGTACGGCGGATTCCGTCCGCACCCGCACCGCCGGGCGCTAGCGGAGACGCCCGTCGTCCGTACGGCGAGCAAGTCATCGTCAATTACATCTTGACGATCCTGGATCGTCAATTTAAAGTTGACGCATGAGTCCACTCGACATCAGCCTGGCCGACCTGATCGCCCGTCTCGACGCGGAACTCCCCGACGCCGGCGAACTGGCCCACGTCAGCGAAGCGCGACTGCGCGCCCAGACCCTGTCCGACCTCGGTGACCAGCTCATCGACCACTACGTCAACAAGGCCAAGCGGACCGGCGCGTCCTGGACCGAGATCGGCGACGCCATCGGGGTGTCCAAGCAGGCCGCCCAGCAGCGTCACGCCCCCGGCCCCTTCGAGCGGTACACGAACCTGAACCGCCACTGCATCGTGCTGGCGCAGGAGGCCGCCCGTACGCACAAGCACGACACCATCGGCACCGAACACATCCTGCTCGGCCTGCTCGGTGAACCGCAGGGCCTGGCCTACGAGTTGCTGACCGCCAAAGCCGGGTCGGAGCAGCGCGTCCGCGACGCGATCGGGGAGGCGATGCCGCCGGCCGGACAGAAGGCGCTGCGGGGTCACATCGCATTCCGCCCGGAGAGCAGGGAGGCCATCGAACAGGCCCGCAGCGCGTCGGCCGCTCTCGGCCACGACTGGGTCGGCACGGAACACACCCTGCTGGGCCTGCTCCTGACGGAGGGAAGCCCGGCTGCGCGGATCCTGGACGACCTCGGCTTCACTCCGGACGAGCTGCGCGAGGCGGTCAGGGCCGCGGTCGCGGAACGGTCGGCCGGGCGGGACGAGTAGGCAATTAGGGGTGAAACGGCTGGTCCGGGCGGAAACTGCGCCGGGGTCGGAGCCAGTCCCAGCGGAAGAATACGAGCGGCACCCTCACGGTGAGCCGGACAGGGCCAAGGCCCCGGCGCGAGCACGCCGGGGCCTGAGCGGAGTTGACTGGATCGTCTCGATCAGTGGGGGGTGTCATCACCGGCGTCGCAGGAGCACTCCGCGCTCTCCACGACGTCGTCCGGGTCCGGGACGGCGGTCACCGAGGAAGTGGCGACGAGCGGGGCGGCGCTGCGGGCCGAGGCCGGCGGGCCGGGGAGGATGGTCACCGGTACGGGCGGGGTCATGAGGCGTTCTCCTGAGTGACAGGAGAAAGAATGCAGCGCTCCTCGGCATGCGTCAGGTCGCCTCTCCACCACCCGTCCGGACTTCGTTGCCGCGGCCCGTACGAGGTGGTTCACCGGGGAGCCCGGACTCAGTGCAAGTGCGGTTGCCTCAGCCTTGGTTGTGAGCCGTGCCAGGACGGGTTTCGTGCGTGTCCCCGGAGCCGTCCACGAGGGCACAGTGGATGACTGCCGTGCGTAGTTGTGGGAGGCGAGTGGGTGCTCGCCGGACGATCCCGGGAGCCGGACCGGGCCGGTCGTACGGATCGGTGGCATGACCACTCCGGCGTTCCGCTGCGCGGCCAACGCACCACAGCTGCACGAGGCTTACGACCAGTTGGCCGGGGCATGGCCGCCGACGACCGGACGAGCCGCACGCCGACAAGGGCGACGACTACGACCAGCAACCGCCATAGCCGCCACACTCAAGACCGTCACCCACACCCCTGCGGTTCAACTCATGCTGAAAAACTGAGCACATGCACGGCAGGCTCAGCAGGAAGGCGCGCAGTGCTGTGTCGCCTGGACATCGAAGCAGTACCCCAAGGCGGCGAGCCCCGCGACGGCCGCCGCCAGTCCGAGGGCAGTGCGCCACCGGCCCCGTACGGCGACGTAAACAGCCAGGGCGGTGGCGGTGCCGCCGAACACCATGACCGGCAGGCCCAGCAGGAGCAGGTCCGGGTTGGTCTCGTCTTCGAAACCGCCGGAGAGCCCTCTTCGGCCGTACGGGAGCCAGGCCATGCAGCCGGCAAGGGCACCGAGTACCGCTGTCAGGCACCCCGCGGCGCCGGTGGCGGCTACGCGCCGGGCCGTGTGTCCGGTTTCCGTGGACGGAGAGATGTCTCGCCGGGGCTGGGCGGTTCCGCCGGCCCGGACGGGACTGGTCCGGCGTTCCGTCCGGAACAAGAGCAGCTCGGGCACGCCGCGGGTCTTGTGCCCGCCGCGCCGGCCGGCAGTCACCGGGGAGCCCGGTCAACCCCGGTCAGGTGGCTCTTGGACTTTGGCGGTGCGGTGCTTGTCCTTTTGTCACCGGTCGGGCAACAGCCGTTGACGGGTGTCAGTTGGTGCGTGAACGTGCTTGTTCAACGCCTCTGGTGAACAGAACCGCTCACCCTCGGGCTGTACGGACACGTGAACTCCACCCCCACACAGGAGACACCATGCGGATCCGGCACCTTCTCACCACCGGAACACTGGCCACCGCGGCGGGCGCCGCCGTGCTGCTCATGGGGCCCGCGGCCCCCGTACAGGCCGCCGACACCGGCCAGACCCCGGGTACGTACGCCTACTGGAGCGCGCCCTCCGACGTCACTTCGGTCTCCATCCCGATGACGCTCCAGCACTCGCCGGGCAACTACAACGCCTACTGGTCGACCCAGTTCGACTTCGCGGGCAGCGGTGCCTCCGGCTACATGGGGTTCCAGACCCACCGGGACGGCGGGGGGATGTTCCTCGTCTCGATCTGGAACGGGACCGAGGCCACCGCGGGCGGTTCCGGCACCTACTGCCAGGACTTCGACGAGAGCGGCACCGGCAAGACCTGCCGACTCGACCAGCGGCCCGTCGAGGGGCACCAGTACGCGATGGAGGCGGCGCAGCAGTCCGGCTCGTACTGGAAGTACTCCATCGTCGACAGGACGGCGGGCACCACCACCGTCCTCGGGACCATCAAGATCGACGGTGACCATCCGATGGCCGGCTCCAGTTTCAACAGCTGGACCGAGTACTTCGACTGGAACAACCCCGCCACCGTCTGTGCCGACGCCAAGTACTCCAAGCTGCTCTTCGGTATCCCCACCACCAGTGCGGGCAAGGGGACTTACAACTCGTCCAGCCTCAGCGACACCTGCCAGTCCATCGCCAAGGTGACCCTGGACGCCTCCGGGGCGACGGAGGAGAACGGCATCGGGCAGTAACCGGGCCTGCCCCCCGGCATCCCGCCCCCTTCGCACCCCGGCACCCCCGGCAGCCGGGTCCCCCGAGGACCCGGCTGCCCACTTCGCAGCGCGATGCGGCAGCGCCACCGCAGCCCGCTGCGACTACGCTCGGAACCGGACTTCGATCAACCGGTGTTCCGGGCAGCCGGGTGCCACAGGACGAGAGGCGGCAGCATGAGCGTGCCGGGACGCAGAGGCAGTACGTTCACCCGGCTGCTCCGGCACGGTTTCACCGACCCCGCGGCGGCCGAGCGGCTGCTCGACGCCCCCGAGCTGGCCGCCGTACGCAACGACCCCGTCCTCCTCGACGCCCTCGGTGCCACCGCCGACCCGGATCTCGCACTGCTCGGTCTGGTGCGCATGGCCGAGGCGCAGCAGCCCGACGAGCGGCAGACACTCCTCGACACGCTGATCGCGGCCAAGCCGCTGCGCGACCGGCTGCTCGGCGTGCTCGGCGCGTCCGAGGCGCTCGGCGACCATCTGGCCCGGCACCCGCACGACTGGCACGCCCTTGTCACGTACGAGACGGCCGACCTGCACCCCGGCGTGCCCGAGTTCGAGCAGGGGCTCGCCGGCGCGACCGACGCGGTGGAGCTGCGGATCGCCTACCGGCGGTGTCTGCTGGCCATCGCCGCCCGGGACGTCTGCGGTACGACCGACGTCAGGCAGGCCGCGGCCGAACTGGCCGACCTCGCCACCGCCACCCTGCGCGCCGCCCTCACCCTCGCGTCCGCCGAGGCCCCCGAGGACGCCGCGCTCTGCCGCCTCGCCGTCGTCGCGATGGGCAAGTGCGGCGGCCACGAGCTCAACTACGTCTCCGATGTGGACGTCATCTTCGTCGCCGAGCCCACGGACACCGGGGAGGACGCCGACGAGACCGGGGCGATGCAGGCCGCCACCCGGCTCGCCGCGCATCTGATGCGGATCTGCTCCGACACCAACATCGAGGGCACCATCTGGCCCGTCGACGCGAATCTGCGGCCCGAGGGGCGCAACGGACCACTGGTCCGTACGCTCTCCAGCCATCTCGCCTACTACGACCGCTGGGCCAAGACCTGGGAGTTCCAGGCGCTGCTGAAGGCCCGCGCCGTCGCCGGTGACGCGGCGCTCGGCGCCGAGTACACCGAAGCGGTCGGACCCCTGGTGTGGCAGGCGTCCGAGCGGGAGAACTTCGTCGCCGACGCGCAGAAGATGCGCCGCAGGGTGATCGACAACATCCCCCCGGACCTCGTCGAGCGCGAGCTGAAACTGGGGCCCGGAGGGCTGCGGGACGTGGAGTTCGCCGTCCAGCTCCTCCAGCTCGTACACGGCCGCAACGACGCGACCCTGCGCAGCGGGAACACCCTGGAGGCGCTGGAGGCGCTGGCCAACGGCGGCTATGTCGGCAGGACCGACGCGGCGCAGCTGGACGAGGCGTACCGCTTCCTGCGCACCATGGAGCACCGGATCCAGCTGTACCGCCTCCGGCGCACCCACCTGGTGCCCGACGATCCGGCGGATCTGCGCAGGCTCGGGCGCTCGCTCGGGCTGCGCGCCGAACCCGTCGCGGAACTCACCAGGGCGTGGAAGCGGCACGCCACGGTCGTCAGGCGGTTGCACGAGAAGCTCTTCTACCGGCCGCTCCTGGACGCCGTCGCGCAGCTGGCGCCCGGCGAGAACCGGCTCAGCCCCAGGGCGGCGGGCCAGCGCCTCGAAGCGCTCGGTTACGCGGACCCGGTCGGCGCCCTGCGGCATCTGGAGGCGCTCTCCTCCGGGGTCTCCAGGAAGGCCGCCATCCAGCGCACCCTGCTGCCCGTCCTGCTCGGCTGGTTCGCGGACTCCGCCGACCCGGACGCCGGACTGCTCGGCTTCCGCAAGGTCTCCGACGCGCTGGGCAAGACCCCCTGGTATCTGCGGCTGCTGCGGGACGAGGGGGCGGCCGCCGAGAATCTCGCCCGGGTCCTGTCGGCCGGCCGGCTCGCTCCCGACCTGCTGCTGCGGGCCCCGGAGGCGGTCGCGCTGCTCGGCGCGAGCGGCGGGCTCGCGCCGCGGCCCCGGGAGACCCTGGAGCAGGAGGTCCTGTCGGCCGTCGGCCGGGCCGAGACCCCCGAGGGCGCCGTCGCCTCCGCGCGCGGAGTGCGCCGCCGTGAGCTGTTCCGTACGGCGGCGGCCGACCTCATCGGCTCGTACGGCACCGAGGAGAACCCGGCCGAGTCCGACCCCGGGGCGCTGGTCGACCGGGTCGGCAACGCGGTCACCGATCTGAACGCCGCCACCATCGCGGGCGCGCTGCGGGCCGCCGTACGGGCGCGGTGGGGCGACACCCTGCCCACCCGGTTCGCGGTCATCGGCATGGGCCGCTTCGGCGGCCACGAGCTGAGTTACGGCTCGGACGCCGACGTCCTCTTCGTACACGCGCCCCGGGAGGGTGTGGACGACCAGGAGGCGGCCCGCGCCGCCAACGCCGTCGTCACCGAGATGCGCAGGCTCCTCCAGCTGCCGACCGCGGATCCGCCGCTGCTGATCGACGCCGATCTGCGCCCGGAGGGCAAGAGCGGCCCGCTGGTGCGGACCCTGGCGTCGTACGCCGCGTACTACCGGCGCTGGTCCGGCGTCTGGGAGAGCCAGGCGCTGCTGCGCGCCGAGCCGATGGCCGGCGACGCCGAGCTGGGCCGCGGGTTCATCGAACTCGTCGACCCGCTGCGCTACCCCGTCGAGGGGATCGGTGAGGACGCCGTACGCGAGATCCGCCGCCTCAAGGCCCGGATGGAGTCCGAGCGGATGCCGCGCGGCGCCGACCCGACGCTCCACGCCAAGCTGGGCCGGGGCGGGCTGAGCGACGTGGAGTGGACCGTGCAGCTGATGCAGTTGCAGCACGGCTGGGAGGTGCCGGGGCTGCGGACCACCCGCACCAGGACCGCGCTGGCCGCCGCGCACGCCGCGGAGCTGATCACCACCGAGGACGCGCAGACCCTGGACGAGGCGTGGGTGCTGGCGTCGCGGGTGCGCAACGCGGTGATGCTGGTGCGGGGGAGGGCGGGGGACACGTTCCCCACGGACGGGCGGGAGCTGGCCGCGGTGGCGCGGTACCTGGGGTACGAGACGGGGCATGTCGGGGACATGCTGGATGACTACCGGCGGGCTACGAGGCGGGCGCGCGGGGTGATGGAGGAGCGGTTCTACGGGGGGTAGGGGTGGGTGGTGCCGCTGGCTGTGGGGTGGTGCGGGTCGTGTGCTCGGGGCTCCGCCCCGGACCCCGGTCCTCAATCTCCCCCGGCTACCGCCGGGAGGTGCCCCCAGGACGGGCTTGATTTTGGGCTTCAGTCCCCGGACGGGCTTGTACCGGCCCCGGTCCTCAATCCCAGGACGGGCTTGATTTTCGGGCCTCAGTCCCCGGACGGGCTTGAACGCAGCCTCAGTGCTCCGACGGGACCGACTTGGCCCGGACCGACCTCGCCCTGACCGACCTCGCCGGGACCGGCTTCAGGGTGCCGTGGATGCCCTGGGTGAAGGTGCCGCCCGATCTGACCTTTTCCGGGACCCGGGGGAGGCGGTGCGGCAGGGCTCCGTACCAGGCGTACGAGAGGCCCGTGCCGAAGGCCAGGCAGAGGACGCCGCCCACCGCGTCCAGCCAGAAGTGGTTGGCCGTCGAGACGATGACCAGCAGGGTCAGGGCGGGGTACAGCAGGCCCAGGATCCGCACCCACGGGGCGCGGGCCAGCGCGAAGATGATCAAGCCGCACCAGAGCGACCAGCCGATGTGCATCGAGGGCATCGCCGCGTACTGGTTCGACATGTTCTTGAGGTTGCCCGAGGCCATCGAACCCCAGGTGTGGTGCACCAGCACCGTGTCGATGAAGTGGCTGTGGTTCATCAGGCGCGGCGGCGCGAGCGGGAACAGGTAGTAGCCGGCGAGGGCCACCGCGGTGGTCGCGAAGAGCGCCAGCCGGGCCGCCGCATAGCGCCCGGGATGGAAGTGGAACAACCAGACCAGGACGCCGATGGTCATGATGAAGTGCAGCGTCGCGTAGTAGTAGTTCATCGCGATGATCAGCCATGTCACCGCATTCACGGCGTGGTTGATGTGCTGCTCGACCGAGATGCCCAGAAGGTGCTCGGCGTGCCAGATCCAGGTGGCGTTGCGCAGCGCCTCCGCCTTCTGCTCCGGAACCGCGTTGCGGATCAGGGAGTAACCCCAGTAACTCACCGCGATCAGCAGTACTTCGAACCAGATGCGGGGGCGGCGGGGCGCACGCAGACGCCCGATGACGGAGGTGTGGGGCTTCTTGGCCACGACGGTTGACGCGGTGGCCTGTTGGCCGTCCAGTGTCTTCACGGTCGTTTCACCCATAGGGGAAGAGTCTGCCAGAAACTCGGCTTCCCCCAGATCATCCCTCGGGAGGGACGCGCCCGCACCTGCTACGCCGTGTTGACGCCTTCGCCCCGTGATTCCGGGCCTGCGGCGGATCCCGGCCCGGAGGCGGTGGAACCACGGACTACCAGCTCGGTCATAAAGACGAATTCGCTGTGCGGTGCGGGGGTACCGCCGACCTCTTCGAGCAGAGTGCGGACCGCGGCCTGGCCCATGGCGGTCACCGGCTGTCGAATGGTGGTCATCGGAGGGTCGGTGAACGCTATGAGCGGGGAGTCGTCGAAGCCGACGACCGAGATGTCGCGCGGCACCTCGAATCCCAGCTGCCGGGCGGCCCTGATAGCACCGAGTGCCATCATGTCGCTGGCGCAGACCACCGCCGTGCAGCCCGCTGAGATCAGCTCGGACGCTGCTGCCTGTCCGCCTTCCAGCGTGTACAGCGAGTGCTGGATCAGCTTCTCGCTCTCGGTCTCCGAGAGCCCGAACCTGGCCCGCATCTCGGCCTGGAAGCCCTCCGTCTTGCGCAGCACGGGTACGAAGCGCTTCGGCCCGAGCGCCAGCCCGATCCGGGTGTGGCCGAGGGAGGCGAGGTGCGTGACGGCCAGCCGCATCGCGGCCCGGTCGTCGGGCGAGATGAAGGGCGCCTGCACCTTCGGCGAGAAGCCGTTGACCAGGACGTACGGCACGCCCTGGGCGCGCAGCCGTTCGTAGCGGCGCATATCGGCCGTGGTGTCCGCGTGCAGCCCGGAGACGAAGATGATGCCCGCCACCCCGCGCTCCACCAGCATCTCGGTCAGCTCGTCCTCGGTGGAGCCGCCGGGGGTCTGGGTGGCGAGCACCGGCGTATACCCCTGCCGGGTCAGGGCCTGCCCGATGACCTGGGCCAGCGCCGGGAAGATCGGGTTCTCCAGCTCCGGCGTGATCAGGCCGACCAGACCGGCGCTGCGCTGCCGCAGCCGCACCGGACGTTCGTAGCCGAGTACGTCGAGTGCGGCGAGTACGGACTCGCGGGTGGCCGCCGCTACCCCCGGCTTGCCGTTGAGGACCCGGCTGACCGTCGCTTCGCTGCCCCCCGCCTGGGTTGCGATGTCGGCAAGCCGTGCGGTCATGGGAAGGGACTGTACCGGGCGCGTGTCAGATTGCCCACCAGGTGCAGGAATCACCGGGAATGCGCACCGATTCACCGGAGATGTCCGGGGCGGCCGACGAGAGCAGCGGACGGCCCGGTACGCGCAGTTCGACCGCGCCCGGCAGGGTGTTGACGGTGCAGACGAAGCCGGGCCGGCCGAAGACGAGTACCCCAGGGGGGCCTTCGAGCCAGCTCATCGGACCGTCACCCAGTCCGTCCAGCCGGCGCCGGAGCGCGAGCGCCGTCCGGTACAGCTCCAGCGTCGAGTCCGGGTCCCCGGTCTGCGCCCCGACGGAACGCGCCCCCCAGCCCTCCGGCTGCGGCAGCCACCCCGGTCCTGGCCCGAAGCCGTACGAGGGCCCTTCGGCGGTCCAGGGGATCGGCACCCGGCAGCCGTCCCGCAGCCCGTCCTGTCCCGCGCCGCGGAAGAACGACGGGTCCTCGCGCAGCTCGTCGGGGAGGTCGGTGACCTCGGGCAGCCCCAACTCCTCGCCCTGGTACAGGTATACGGAGCCGGGCAGCGCCAGCATCAGCAGCGCGGCGGCGCGGGCCCGGCGCAGCCCGGTGGTGCCGCCGCCGTACCGCGTCACATGGCGTACGACGTCGTGGTTGGAGAGGACCCAGGTGGTGGGCGCCCCCACCGATGCGGTCGCGGCCAGCGACTCGTCCACCACTGTGCGCATCGCCGCCGCGTCCCAGGGGCAGCGCAGGAACTGGAAGTTGAAGGCCTGGTGCAGTTCGTCCGGGCGTACGTACAGGGCGAGGCGCCCGGCGGACGGGGCCCACGCCTCCGCGACGCCGACCCGCTCGCCCGGATAGGAGTCGAGCAGCTTCCGCCAGGCGCGGTGGATCTCGTGCACACCGTCCTGGTCGAAGAAGGGGAGCGTCTGGGAGCCGATCATCCGTACCTGCTCGGCGGTGCCGATGTCGGGCAGCCCGGCGGCCTTGACCATGCCGTGCGCCACATCGACACGGAATCCGTCCACGCCGCGCCCGCCGAGCTCCAGCCAGAACCGCAGGATCGCCTCGAACTCCGTACGCACCTCCGCGTTCTCCCAGTTGAGGTCGGGCTGCTCGGGGGCGAAGAGATGGAGGTACCAGGAGCCGTCGGACACCCGGGTCCAGGCGGGGCCGCCGAACACCGACTGCCAGTCGTTGGGCGGGAGTTCACCGTCGGCGCCGCGTCCGGGCCTGAAGTGGTAGCGGTCCCGGGCCGGGCCGCCGGCCAGCGCGTCCCTGAACCACACATGGCGGTCCGACGTGTGGTTCGGCACCACGTCCACGATGACCCGCAGTCCGATGCGGTGCGCGGTGTGCAGCAGCGACTCGGCGTCGGCCAGTGTCCCGAACAGCGGGTCCACGACCCGGTAGTCGGCGACGTCGTACCCGCCGTCCGCCTGCGGCGACGCGTAGAAGGGGGTGAGCCAGACCGCGTCGGCGCCCAGCTCCGCGAGATACGGCAGCCGCTCCTCGATGCCCCGCAGATCGCCGATGCCGTCACCGTCGCTGTCCGCGAAGGACCGTACGTACACCTGGTAGATGACGGCGTCCCGCCACCATCGGGTACGGGCCCCGGACGGGGTGGCCGCGCCGGTGAGCTGCTGCGTCATGGGGTGATCCCTTTCGGAAGTCCTGCAACGTACGGGACAACGCCGGTGCCCTCCGAAAGTAACAGCCTTGCAAGGACTTGCGAAGGCCGCCGCAGCCTCTCCCGCCCCGCTTCAGAAGCCCTCATGCCCTGTTTGGCAAGGGCCTTCACGGCAACCGTGCGGACACATGGAGGTAACGAAACCGGTTCCTTGCAGAAAAACTTCGCAAGCTCTTTCGGTCTTCTTTCATCCTTGTTACGTTCCTCCTCGACCCGGAGCCGTGATGGAGCGGCACCCCTCGAAGGAGTTCACATGCGACGTGGCATAGCGGCCACCGCCGTGGTTGCGGCCCTGGCGCTCGCGGCGACGGCTTGCGGCGGCGACAGCGGTAGCGGCAAGGCGGACGGTCCCACCACCATCACCTGGTGGGACACCTCGAACGCCACGAACGAGGCCCCGACCTACCGGGCGCTGGTCAAGGAGTTCGAAGCGGCGAACAAGGGCATCAAGGTCACCTACGTCAACGTCCCCTTCGACCAGGCCCAGAACAAGTTCGACACCGCCGCCGGGGCCAAGGGCGCCCCGGACGTGCTGCGCTCCGAGGTCGGCTGGACCCCCGCCTTCGCCAAGAAGGGCTACTTCCTCCCGCTGGACGGCACCGAAGCCCTCAAGGACAAGGCGCACTTCGAGCCCAACCTGCTGAAGCAGGCACAGTTCGACGGCAAGACCTACGGCGTCCCGCTGGTCACGGACACCCTCGCCTTCGTCTACAACAAGGCGCTCTTCGCCAAGGCCGGCATCACCAAGGCCCCCACCACCTGGGGTGAGCTGAAGAGCGACGCGGCCGCGGTCAAGTCGAAGGCGAAGGTCGACGGCTACTGGGCCAGCACCGCCGGGTACTACGCGCAGCCCTTCCTGTACGGCGAGGGCACCGACACCGTCGACCTCGCCCACAAGAAGGTCACCATCGCCGGCGCCCCCGCGGTCAAGGGCCTGGAGACCTGGAAGGGCCTCTTCAGCGGCCCCGGTCTGCACAAGCCGGACACCACGGCCGACGCCTACGCCCACCAGCAGGACGCGTTCGTCAACGGCAAGGTCGCCTCGATCATCCAGGGCCCCTGGGAGATCACGAACTTCTACAAGGGCTCGGCCTTCAAGGACAAGAAGAACCTCGGCATCGCCACCGTCCCGGCCGGTTCCACCGGCAAGGCGGGCGCCCCGACCGGCGGCCACAACCTCGCCGTCTACGCGGGCTCCGACAAGGCGCACCAGGCCGCCTCGCTGAAGTTCCTGCAGTTCATGACCTCGGCGAAGAGCCAGGAACAGATCGCGCTCAAGAACTCCACGCTGCCGACCCGCTCCGACGCCTACACCTCCGAGGTCACCGCCGACCCCGGGATCGCCGGGTTCCAGAAGGTGCTCAGCGCCTCGCAGCCGCGGCCCGAACTCCCCGAGTACAGCTCGCTCTGGGGTCCGATGGACACCGAACTGCCCAAGGTCGCCGACGGCAAGGAATCGCTCCAGGACGGGGTCAAGGCCCTGAACGAGGCCATGGCCAAGCTGGTCCCCGACTTCACCAAGTGATCGCCCGGCCGCCGGATCCGCGCACCGTGCGGATCCGGCGGCCGGACGTCGAGCCGAACCCCCTGGAAAAGGTGTCAAGATGACCGTTGCCGTCGCAGGCGCGCGCGCCGAGCGCCGTGGGCCGGTGCAGCGCATCAAGCAGTCCTGGCAGAAGCACTGGTACGCCTATGCGATGGCGGCCCCGGTCGTCGTCGTGCTCGGTGTCCTGGTGGGCTACCCGCTGGTCCAGGGCCTCTACCTGACCCTCACCGACGCGAACAGCCTCAACTCGGCCCGCACCATCGGCGTCAACCACATCGACGCCACCTACAGGTTCATCGGTCTGCACAACTACGCGGACATCCTCTGGGGGCCGACGGCCTGGGACCGCTTCTGGTCCCACTTCCTGTGGACCATCGTCTGGACCGCCGCCTGCGTGGCCCTGCACTACTGCATCGGCCTCGGCCTGGCGCTGCTGCTCAACCAGAAGCTGCGCGGCCGCACCTTCTACCGGATGCTGCTGATCCTGCCCTGGGCCGTGCCGACCTTCGTCACCGTCTTCTCCTGGCGGATCATGCTCGGTGACTCCGGCATCGTGAACTCGCTCCTCGGCAGCCTCCATCTGCCCCAGCCCGCCTGGCTGGAGGAGCCGCACTTCCAGCAGCTCGCCGCGATCATCGTCAACACCTGGTGCGGTGTGCCCTTCATGATGGTGTCGCTGCTCGGCGGACTCCAGTCGATCTCCGCCGACCTGTACGAGGCCGCCGAGATGGACGGCGCGAGCCCCTGGCAGCGCTTCCTCCATGTCACGCTGCCGGGCCTGCGTTCGGTGAGCTCCACCGTCGTCCTGCTCGGCATCATCTGGACGTTCAACCAGTTCGCCATCATCTTCCTGCTGTTCGGCAACGGCGCACCGGACGCCCAGATCCTCGTCACCTGGGCCTACCGTCTCGGCTTCGGCCAGCAGCCCAGGGACTACGCCCAGTCCGCGGCGTACGGCGTGCTGCTGCTCTCCATCCTGATCGTCTTCACCTCCTTCTACCGGCGCTGGCTGGCCCGTAGCGAGAAGGCCGCCGGCTGAGCCCGGCCGGCAACCAGAAGCGGCCGGAAACCAGAAGACACGAAGGCAGATTCCCGATGACGACACAGTCGACGCAGACGACCCTCACCACAGAGACCTCACCCGCTGAGCGCACCGCGCCGGCCGTACGGCGCCCCGCCCGCGCACTCCGCCGCGACCGGCCGAGCCGCAGGGCCACCGTGCTCTCCCACACGGCGCTCGGCATCGCCAGTCTGATCGCGCTCTTCCCGATCGCCTGGCTGGCCTTCCTCTCGCTCGGCCCCGACAAGAGCGACTATCTGCACCCCGGCCGGATCTGGTCGAAGATCTCTCTCTCCAACTACTCGTTCGTGCTGGAGCACACCCGCTTCTTCACCTGGCTCGGCAATACCGCCCTGATCGCCGTCGCGACCAGCGTCATCGGTGTGTTCATGGCCGCCACCGCCGGATACGCGGTCTCCCGGATGCGGTTCCCCGGCCACAAGAAGCTGATGTGGCTGCTCCTGGTCACCCAGATGTTCCCGGTCGCCGTCCTGATGGTGCCGATGTACGTGATCCTCGCGGACCTCGGCCTCATCGACACCTTCGGCGCCCTGATCCTGGTGTACTGCTCCACCGCCGTGCCGTACTGCGCCTGGATGCTCAAGGGGTACTTCGACACCATCCCGTACGAGATCGACGAGGCGGGACGCGTCGACGGGCTGAGCCCCTTCGGCACCTTCTGGCGGCTCATCCTGCCGCTCGCCAGGCCCGGACTCGCGGTGGCCGGTTTCTACACCTGCCTGACCGCCTGGGGCGAGGTCGCCTTCGCCTCGACGTTCATGCTCGACGACAGCAAGTACACCCTCGCGGTGGGCCTCTCCAGCTTCGTCAGCGAGCACGACGCGCAGTGGAACTACATGGCGGCGACCGCCGTCCTCATCGCCATCCCCGTCTCCGTCATCTTCTACCTGGTGCAGAAGCACCTGGTCACCGGCTTGACGGCGGGCGGGACCAAGGGCTGAGCCCCGCACCCTCCCGTACGCCCTCCCGCACGCCCCATGAACGCCCCCACGCATCTGACACACCCAGGGAAGACATGACTCAGCACTCCGCCGCCCCCGCCGCCCCGTCGGCCGCCGCCCGCACCGGCTGGTGGCGGGACGCGGTGATCTACCAGGTCTATCCGCGCAGCTTCGCCGACAGCAACGGTGACGGCATGGGTGACATCGAGGGCGTCCGCAGCCGGCTGCCGTACCTGCGCGACCTCGGCGTCGACGCCGTGTGGCTCTCGCCGTTCTACGCGTCCCCACAGGCCGACGCCGGGTACGACGTCGCCGACTACCGGGCCATCGACCCCATGTTCGGCACGCTCATCGACGCCGACGCGCTGATCCGCGACGCCCACGGCCTGGGCCTGCGGATCATCGTGGACGTGGTGCCCAACCACACGTCCGACCAGTACGAGTGGTTCAGGCGCGCCATCGACGACGGCCCCTCCTCACCGCTGCGCGACCGCTACCACTTCCGCGAGGGCAAGGGCGAGAACGGCGAACTCCCGCCCAACGACTGGGAGTCCATCTTCGGCGGCCCCGCCTGGACCCGGGTCGCCGACGGCGCCTGGTACCTCCACCTCTTCGCCCCCGAGCAGCCCGACCTCAACTGGGAGCACCCGGCCGTCGCCGACGAGTTCCGCTCCATCCTGCGGTTCTGGCTCGACATGGGCGTCGACGGATTCCGGGTCGACGTCGCCCACGGTCTCGTCAAGGCGCCCGGCCTGCCCGACCTCGGCGGCACCGACCAGCTCCGGCTGCTCGGCAACGACATCATGCCCTTCTTCGACCAGGACGGCGTCCACGAGATCTACCGCTCCTGGCGCACCATCCTCGACGAGTACCCGGGCGAGCGGATAGCCGTCGCCGAGGCCTGGACGCCGACCGTGCAGCGCACCGCCCACTACGTACGCCCCGACGAGCTGCACCAGGCGTTCAACTTCCAGTATCTCGGCACCCATTGGGACGCGGCCGAGCTGCGCGAGGTCATCGATGTGTCGCTGGCCGCGATGCGCCCGGTGGGCGCGCCCGCCACCTGGGTGCTCTCCAACCATGACGTCACCCGGCACACCACCCGCTTCGCCAACCCGCCGGCCGGCACCCAGATCCGCACCCCCGGCGACCGCGAACTGGGCCTGCGGCGGGCCCGCGCCGCGACCCTGCTGATGCTGGCCCTGCCCGGCTCCGCCTACCTCTACCAGGGCGAGGAGCTGGGCCTCCCCGACGTCACCGACCTGCCCGACGAGGTCAGGCAGGACCCGTCGTTCTTCCGCGCGGCCGGCCAGGACGGCTTCCGCGACGGCTGCCGGGTGCCGCTCCCCTGGACCGCGGAAGGATCCTCGTACGGCTTCGGCAGCGGCGGCAGCTGGCTCCCGCAGCCCGCGAGCTGGGGCGCGCTGAGCGTCGAGACGCAGACCGGCGACCCCGCGTCCACCCTGGAGCTGTACCGCAGCGCGCTCGCCGCCCGCCGTGAGCTGCTGGGGCTCGGCGCCGGGGAGTCCGTGGACTGGCTCCCCGGTACCCCGGACGGCGTGCTGGCCTTCGCCCGCCCCGGGTTCCGCTGCACGGTCAACACCACCGGCAGCCCGGTACGCCTGCCCGTACCCGGCCGGATGGTCCTTGCCAGCACCGAAGTCCCCCTGGAAGGCGATGAGTTCGAGCTGCCGTCGGACGCCACCGTCTGGTGGTCGGTGTGACCGCACCTCCCCGGCTCGCGCACATCGCCGCGCAGGCCGCCGTCAGCGAGGCCACGGTGAGCCGGGTGCTCAACGGGAAGCCGGGCGTCGCGGACACCACCCGGCAGCGGGTGCTCGCGGCGCTCGACATCCTCGGCTACGAACGCCCGGTACGGCTGCGCCAGCGCAGCGCGGGCCTCATCGGCCTGGTGACGCCCGAGCTGACCAACCCCATCTTCCCGGCCTTCGCCCAGGCCGTGGAGCAGGTGCTCGTGGGATACGGCTACACCCCGGTCCTCTGTACGCAGATGCCGGGCGGCGCCACCGAGGACGAACTGGTCGAGCAGCTGGTGGAGCGCGGCGTCGGCGGCATTGTGTTCCTCTCGGGACTGCACGCCGACACCTCGGCCGACCCGGCGCGCTACGCGGGTCTCACGGAGCGCGGGGTGCCGTTCGTCCTGATCAACGGCTACAACGAACGGATCAGCGCGCCGTTCGTCTCGCCCGACGACCATGCGGCGGCCCATATGGCCGTACGCCATCTCGCGGACCTCGGGCACCGCAGGATCGGTCTGGCGGTCGGGCCGCCGCGCTATGTGCCCTCGCGCCGCAAGCGCGAGGGGTTCATCGAGGCGCTGTCGGCCCGGCTCGGCCAGTCCGCCGACGAGGCCGAAGCCCTGGTCCAGCACACCCTGTTCAGCGTCGAGGGCGGCCGGGCGGCGGCGGGCGCCCTGTTCGACCAGGGGTGCACGGCCGTGGTCTGCGGCAGCGACCTGATGGCGCTGGGCGTCGTCCGGGCGGCCCGCGAGCGCGGTCTCGAAGTCCCCGACGACGTCTCCGTGGTCGGCTTCGACGACTCGCAGCTGATCGCCTTCACCAGCCCGCCGCTGACGACGGTCCGCCAGCCGGTCCAGGCGATGGCAGCGGCGGCGGTGGGCACGCTCCTGGAGGAGATCGGCGGAAACCCGGTACAGCGCACGGAGTTCGTCTTCCAGCCCGAGCTGGTGGTACGCGGATCGACGGCCGGCCGGCCCGGCTGATCGGGCCGACCCGGCGGAGTGTTCATGGTGTACGGGGGCATCCGGACCCCATGACGCTGACCGAAGGAGAGACGGACCAGGAGCGGCGCCGCACGAGCGGCCGCTCCTGGTGGATCAAAGCACCGGTGGCCGTGGTCCTGGTGCTCGCGCTGCTGCTGCTCGGCAGCAGGCTCGACCTGCTGCCGGGGATCGGCGACGTATTCGGCGAGAAGACCCAGGACCGGTCGGGCCCCGCACTGCTCAAGTCGATCCAGGACATGAGCCGGTACGAGGCCGCGTCCGGGAACTTCCAGGTCGTGGTCGACCTGGAGAAGGACACCAAGTTCCTGCCG
Source organism: Streptomyces sp. NPDC054757 (assembly GCF_053612185.1). NCBI lineage: Bacteria > Bacillati > Actinomycetota > Actinomycetes > Kitasatosporales > Streptomycetaceae > Streptomyces > Streptomyces sp. NPDC054757. Next base: position 56,692 of record NZ_JBSHBW010000034.1, on the reverse strand, counting down.
GACGCGATCCGCGGCTCCCGGATGCTGTACGTCGGAGCGGGCGCCGTCGGCTCCTATGTCGACCTCGGCAAGACCGCGGGGAACGGGGTCACCGTGAACAAGGACCGCACCGCCGCCACCCTGCGGCTGCCGCACGCGGTGCTCGCCGAGCCCGCCATCGACCCGGACCGCTCGTACGCCGTCTCCAAGCAGCGCGGGCTGCTCGACCGGCTCGGCGACTTCTTCTCGGACAACCCCAACAACGAGCACGCCGTACAGAAGCTCGCGGCGCAGCACATCGGTGAGGCGGCCAAGGACAGCGGTCTGGTGGCACGCGCCGAGAAGAACACCACCAGCATGCTCCAGGGCCTGCTGCACTCGCTGGGGTTCAAGCGGGTCACGGTGGTCTACGGCACACCCTGACCGGGCGGGCCCTCGGTCCTCAGCCCCGCTGGGCGGGGAGTTCCGCCTCGGGCAGCGGCGCCAGGGCGAGCAGCCGGCCGACCAGCTCCCCGAACGGCCCGTCGGCGGGCTCCTCGCTCAGGATCCGCCGTACGACCGCCGCCATCGCTTCGTCGTAGGCGGCGCTCACCGCGGCCAGCGCCGCGAAGTCGTGCACCAGCTGCAACTCCAGCTCGGCGCGGGGGATGCTCCGCCCGTCGAGCCAGATCAGCGCGGTCGACTCGGCGAGCGACACCCACGACCGGACGACCAACTGGAGCCTGGCGGGCGGGTCCTGGACTTCCAGATGAGAGAGGATCTGGAGATACGCGGCGGTGCGGACCTCGTCGATCATCGCGTTGGTGGTGGTGGAACCCACGGCCGGGCCGCCGCGCATCAGCGCCGCGAAGCCGGGCCCGTGCTCTTCGACGAAGTCGAAGAACCGCTCCATCACCCGCAGCAGCCGCGCCCCCAGCGGCCCTTCACGCGGCTCGACGAACCGCTCGGCCAGCTCGTCGGCCGCGCGGCGCAGGGCCGCCTCGTACAGACTCTGCTTGCCGGGGAAGTAGTGGTAGACGAGCGGCCGTGAGATCCCCGCGGCCGCGGCTATCTCGTCGATGGAGACATCGTCGGGGGAGCGGTGGCTGAACAGGTCGAGGGCGACACTGATCAGCTGCTGCCTGCGCTCTTCGACGCCCATTCTGCGGCGTACCCCGGTCGTCATGGGAACAGGGTACCGACTGCGGTGGCGCCGGGCGTTGGCCGTACCGGGACGTGCTGCGCCGCCGGGGCCCGGTGTGGGCGGGGCGCGGGCGGACTGCCGGGCCGGGCGCGGGCGGACCGGCGGGACCCGGCACGGGACCCTGCCGCGTGGCAGTTCAACCGGTGAGCCAGTCGTGGAGCACCTCGTCGTGGTGCGCGTCGAGGCCGGGGGTGGTGGACGGCGCGGCCTCGGGTGCGCCCTGGAACGCCACGGGCTGTCGCAGCGCCGTCATCCCGGCCAGCGCCGGATGCCGGAAACCGCCGGTGACGCCCCGCGGGCGGACGCTGTCGATGGCCTCCTGGAGATCCCGCACCGGGCCCGCCGGGACGCCCTGCTCCCCGGCGAGGGCGACGACTTCGGCCGCGGAGCGCTGCCGTGTCCACTCCTCGATGGTGGCGCGGACCTCCGGTTCATGGGCCGTGCGCGCCTCGTCGGTGCGGTAGACGGGGTGGCCGGCCAGGTCGGGGCGCCCGATCAGCTCAAGGAGCCGGTGGAAGGTGCGGTCGTTGGCCGCGGCCAGGACCACCGGTGCGTCGGCCGCACGGTAGACACCGAACGGGGTGGAGACCGGGTGCCGGTTGCCGACCCGGGTGGGCGGTGCGCCTTCGGCGGCCAGCAGGCTGGCGCTGGTGAGCTGGAGCGAGACCATCGCGTCCAGCATGGCGATGTCCAGGTGCTGGCCCCGCCCGGTGCGCTCCCGTTCGACCAGCGCCGCGCAGACCGCCCACGAGCCGTAGAGCCCCGCCTGCAGATCGGCGATGGACTCACCGACCTTGGTCGGCTCGCCGTCCGGGCTGCCGGTGGTCTCCATGATCCCCGACATGGCCTGGATGATCAGGTCGTAGGCGGGGCGCGCGGACAGGGGGCCCGACTGCCCGAACCCGGAGATACTCGCGTACACCAGCCGGGGGTTGTGGGCGAGCAGCGCGTCCGCGCCGATGCCGAGCCGGTCGGCGACCCCCGGGCGGAAGTTCTCCACGAGTACGTCCGCCCGCGCTGCCAGCGACCACAGCGTCTCCAGGTCCCGGGGGTCCTTGAGGTCGAGTGCGATGCTCCGCTTGTCCCGGTTGAGCATCGCGAAGTAGACGCTGACGTCCTGGGCGAAAGGCCCGAGCCGCCGGGTGTCGTCGCCGCCGGGCGGCTCGACCTTGACCACATCGGCACCGACGTCGGCCAGCAGGGACGTACAGAACGGGCCGGCGAGTACCCGTGACAGATCCAGCACCCGGATGCCGCTCAACGCGGGCATGGCAACTCCTCGGTTCGACTGCACTGAACGCTTCGACGAACGCTTCGACGAAGGTTTCGACAGCACCGAACGCTAGGAGCGCGGACCTCCCGGGGATATGTGCACAGCCACGGAGAACGGCACCGATACTGTGCAGGCGCACATGGCGGCGGGCGGTGGGCCGGTGACTGACTTGGTGCCATGAGCACCTCCGAACAGACACCGCAGCAACAGACACCGCAGGAACAGCCGCCGTATCGGATGCCCGCCGAGTACGAGGACTTCCGGGCCTCCGTACGCGCCTTCGCCGAGGACCGGATCCGGCCACTGGCGGACCGGGCGGACGCCGATGACGTCTTCTCGGCCGACGGTTACGCGGAACTCGTCTCCGCCGGATTCCACGCGCTGGGCGTCCCCGAACAGTACGAAGGGGCGGGCGCCGACACGCTGGCGCAGGCCATCGCCATCGAGGAGGTGGCACGGGTGTCCGCGGGCATCTCCACCGTCCTGAGCTCCAACAAGCTCGGCGTCACCCCGCTGCTGCTCGCCGGGAGTGCCGCACAGCGCGAGCGGTATCTGCCCCGAGTGGCCTCGGGCGAGGCGCTGTGCGCGTACGCGATCTCCGAGCGCGAGGCGGGCAGCGATGTCGCCGCGATGACCTGCCGTGCGGTGCCCGACGGCGATGGCTGGCGGCTCACCGGCACCAAGAGCTGGATCACATCGGCGGGCGAGGCCGCCGTGCTGATCGTGTTCGCGGTCACCGATCCCGCCCTGGGCAAGCGCGGTATCTCCGCGTTCGTGGTCGAGGCGACCGACGAAGGCGTCTCCTACGGCGCCCCGGAACGCAAGATGGGCCTGCACGGATCGGTCACCAAGGAGGTCCACTTCGACGGCGTCCGCCTCCCGGCCGACCGGCTGCTCGGCGACGAGGGGCGCGGGCTGCGACTGGCACTGGCGACGCTGGACCACACCCGGATCTCCATCGCGGCCCAGGCCGTGGGCATCGCCCAGGGCGCCCTGGACTACGCGGCGGACTACGTACGCGAGCGCCGCCAGTTCGGCAGGCCGGTCGCCGAGTTCCAGGGCGTCCAGTTCATGATCGCCGACATGGCGATGCACATCGAGGCGGCCCGCACGCTGACCTACCGCGCGGCGGCGGCCTCCCAGTGCGGCTCGTCGGACCTCACCTTCCTCGGCGCCGCCGCCAAGTGCCTCGCGTCCGACACGGCGATGAGGGTCACGACCGACGCGGTCCAGCTGCTGGGAGGCGCGGGCTATGTCCGCGACCACCCGGTGGAACGGATGATGCGTGACGCGAAGATCACCCAGATTTATGAAGGCACGAATCAGGTGCAGCGGATCGTGATGGCGCGGAACCTGCCGTAACTGGGTTTTTGCATTTCAGCGGTCGTTCTCGACGCTCGCGGCCCGTGATCGGCTACCTGTCCGTTCGGGACTGTTTCGGGCCGGTCATGGGCGTAATGGGTCGTTCGTATGGGCTCCCTCAGGCGACTTCCGCCTGTCCATCGGTGGGGTCGTCCGCGCCGGGCGTCAGCATGCTCGCGATGGCCGCCCGCCCGCGCTGCTCGGCTCCTTCGAAGATGTAGTGGTAGTGCTCCCCGAGCACGTCCGTGGAGCTGCGACCCATCCAGTCGGCCACACCGTTCTCCGGGACGCCCGCGTACAGCAGGCGCGATCCGTAGTAGTGCCGCATGGAATGCGGCTTGGAGGTACTCCCGTACGTGGGTGCATCGGCTGTTGAGGTCAAGGAACTGCCCGAAATCGTCGTCACCGTGGAACGGGAAGGAAAGGCCGGTCGGCCGAAGACCGTTTTCGCGCGTTGCTCTGAACCGCTCGAACGAACCAAAGAACACCTCTGCCATTCGCGGCAGGGGCGTTCTTTTGTTGGTCGGCGTCGCAGGCGGTCACTCGTTCTTGGGAGGGATCACGAATCCCCGCGTCGGTCCCGGCTCCGGTTTCTCCTCCGGGAACTTGGCGGCCACAGATGCCAGTGCATCAGCTGTCACGTCCCGGCGCGTGGCAGGGTCGGCCTTGTCGTACACGCGCCAGGGCCCCGCCGTGTTCTCCGGGTCCTCGGGTGCGACTACGCCGGGGATTTTCAACTGCCTCAGTACGGCGTCAACTTGCCGGGCCTGCTCAGCGTTCACGCTTCCGCCTTCCGTCTGCTCGCGGCCAGCCTAGCTACCGCCACTGCCCGAGCAGTGCGAAGCGCACTTGCCCGGATTGATCGGGCCGCAGCCGCCGGGCTTGGGCGTGTGGGAGCAGTTGGCTGCCACCGATACCAGGGCTGTGGCCGGGCCCGTCCACAGTTCGCTGTCCACGGTGTGCCCGGCCTGCTCGATGATGGCCACCGTACGAGTGAGCGCGTGATCGTCGTGTCGCTCGACGTCGGGACGCTCGGGCCAGTGATGCACGAACCGCCCCAGGTGCTCGCACAGTTTCCCGTACAGGTTCGTATGCAGGATCAGGGCGTGCCACCCCTCGTCCACCACGTTGGAGGGCGTGATCTTGACGGTCGGGAACTGCGCTGCGGCATCCATGAACTTGAGCGCTTCCACTACGATCCGCTCGGCCGTAGCCTCCTTCATGCCGGGGTTGTTGTCGATGACGGTGGCGACGACACCCTCGAACGCGGCAGGGGTGAGTAATGCGCGTACGTCGTGCATGGGCGTTCCTCCCTGTTGTGGGGTTTCACAGCCCACCCCGGTAGCTCGACTCGCCAAAGTTTCCGCTGCCGGGGTGGGATAGCCCGGTGGTTCGTCACGGGGTCGACGGACGCACCGGAGTCTCCTCAATCCGTTGCACGGAATCCGGCGAGACCAGCCACTCAGCGCCTCCGGACTCAGGCCATATAAACGCTGTCGGGCGCTTCCGGCGGTCCTGCGGCAGGTGGGCGGGGTCCTCGAAGTCCGGGATCACATCACGCAGAACTCCGACCCTGCCCCACGCATCCGTGACGAGGGCCCCGATGTCTCGGGCCGTGACCATCAGTGGTCCTCCGGATGCCGTCGCAGGAAGACGTTGCAGTCCGGCACTGTGGTCATGTCGCCCACCCTCGCGCGGTCTCGCGCGTTGGCCGGCTCTGTACATCCAGCGCAGCGCGGCACGGGGGTGGGCTTCAGGTCTGCAGTCAGTGAAAGCTCTACCGGCCCGCTCGGACAGGTTCTCGGCTCACTCATGCCGATACCCCCAGCCCCCTCCGCCGTTTTCATCCCGCTCGCCATGCTGGCCTCCCGATCGATTCCGCGTCGATGTGGCGACCGTAGGAAGCCGGGAGGACCGGGCTCCACAAACTTGCATGAGCTTGCACGTCAATTCATTTGGCGCGTTGCGGTATTGACGCTCTCTTCCCAGTTCAAAGAGGCTGGTGCAAGTCCAAGCAAGTGCCTCGACCAGGGAGCCTGCCGTGGCCGTAGAGTTCTTTGGGATTGACCCCGACACCGATCGGGACCACTGCCCCACCGTGTGGGCGGACGCGGAAGCACAGGAGGTCTTGTTGCAGGGGTGGAAGCCAACCCCCGGGACTCAGGCGGACTGTGAGGCGACCAGCCCCGCGAACGGCTCAGTACCCGAGACTGAGGCAATCGTCAGGATTCCGGCCAGGATGATTCCGATGATCAGGGAGGCGTGTGATGCCGTCGAGCGTGCCCAGCTTCGCTGAGCTGCTTGGCCGGTGCGAGCGGTCCGCCGTTCATCTGGAGTTGCGCGACTCCTACGCCGCCACGGACCGGTTCGAGGCGTGGAAGCAGGGGGAACGGATCAACTGGCAGGACCGCGAGTCCTGGTGGCACCCCTACGACCAGTTGATCGCTGACACCGTCGCCAGGGGTGTGGTGATCCGAAGGGCGCGAGTGATCTCCGAGCCGGTGTCGGAGTACATCCGCTGGGAGCACTACGTCACCTACGCCAACGTCACCGCGGGGGAGCAAGTCCGCTGGCTTCCCCGGCCGCACGCCACAACCATCCCCCTTCCGGGAAATGACTTCTGGCTGTTCGATGACACCCTTCTCCGGGTGCACCACTTCTCGGGTGACGGTGCGGTGGTGCAGGACGAGATCACGGCCGATCCGGAGGCAGTGAAGCTGTGCTCCGCCGCATTTGAGACGGTCTGGGAGCGAGGGATCCCGCACCACCAGTACAAGGTCTGACGAAAGCCGGCTCCATGCCTCCGCACCCCTCCGCACGTGTTCAGAAGGCCCGCGAAGCCCTGGCCGGCCGGCTACGCGAGATCCGAAAGGACGCGGGGATCAGTGGGCGGGAGCTGGCCGTCAGGTGCGGTTGGTCGGAATCGAAGTCGTCCCGGATCGAGAACGCCAAGACGCCTCCGTCCGATGTGGATATCAGGGCATGGTGTCGGGCCTGTGATGCCGAGGACCAGGCCCCGGATCTGGTGGCGACCAACCGGCAGTCCGCGGAAGCGCATGTGGAGTGGAAGCGAGTCCAGCGGACCGGCCTCCGGCGGCTCCAGGAGAGCATCGGCGACCTCTACCAACAAACCAGGACCTTCCGTGTCTACGTATCCGACGTGATCCCTGGCTTCCTTCAGACACCGGGGTACGCCTCCGCCTTGCTGACCTCCATCGCGGATTTCCGAGGAACACCGGACGACGTGAGCGACGCCGTGGCGGCCCGCATGCGGCGTAACGAGGTGCTGAGCAAGGGCGGGCACCGGTTCTCTTTCGCACTGGAAGAGTCGGTGCTGCGCTACCGGTTGTGCAGCGCCGAAACCATGGCAGCCCAGCTCGGCCACCTGCTCGGGATCATGGACCTTCATAACGTCGCCGTGGGCATCGTCCCGTTCTCGGAGCAACGGTCAGTGTGGCCCATGCCCACCTTCACGATCTTCGACGACAGCCGGGTGCACGCAGACACGTTGGATGCTGCGTCCACTCTCACGCAGCCCAGTCAGGTCGAGCTGTACGCCCGCGCCTTTGAACGTCTCTCGCAGGGCGCGACACGAGGCGCGGCAGCACGCTCCCTCATCGCGGACGCGGTGGCGTCGCTGGGCTGACCGGCAACGGAGACACCTCACGTGTGGCTGATCCTGGGCAAATGCTGGGGAAGCACCCTGTGAAGGGTGTGTTTACGCAGGCCAGAGCGGTAGAGGCTGTAAAGCACCCAGATCTACGAGGGCACCAACCAGATCCAGCGGGTGGTCATGGCGCGGCAGGTGCTGGGGGGCTGAACCGCCCCCGGGCGCCCGTCAGTCGTCCTGGTCACCGGCCGGCCCCAGCACCTGCAGCGCCAGCCAGAGTTCCAGCCGGTCCTGGGTCGCCGTGAGCCGTCTGCCCAGGAGCCGTTCGATCTGGCCGAGCCGGTAGCGCAGCGAGTTGCGGTGCAGATTGAGGGCACGGCAGGTCTCCGTGACCGAGCCGTCGTGGGCCAGGTAGCTGCGCACGGTGGCCTCCAGGGCCGCGCCGTGCGCCTCGTCGTAACGCCGTACGGGTTCGAGCAGGCTGGTCGCCAGCTCCGTCAGAGGCAGATCGGCGCTGCTCAGCAGCAGCCCCGGCAGCGAGAGGGTGCGGCACTCCTGCACCCCGGGGCCCTGACGCTGGGCCTGCCGGGCCTCGTGGTAACCGATACGGATACCGTCCGGCCCCTGGTGCGCCCCGCTCACACCGACCGCCACGGACGGGGATCCCGGGCCGCCGCCGATGTGGTGCAGCAGCCGCTCGGCGACGGACCGGGCGTCGCCGTCCGCCGGGACGAGTACGACGATGCCGTCGTCCAGCGGGCACATCGGGTACGGGTCGGACTGCCCGCGCAGCAGCGCCGCCAGGTCGAGGGGCCGCTGCCGCAGCAGGGAGGCGGCCTGGCCGGAACTGGCCACGACCACCCGGTGGCCGGCCCGCGGATCCACCCCGATCCGGCTCAGCTTGCGCTCCGCCTCGTTGCCCCGCAGCCCGTGGTGCAGGATGTCCGCGACGACCTGCCCGACCAGTTCACGGCGCCCGGAGAGCAGCGCCTGGCGGCGTGCGATCTCCAGGCCGGCCAGACCGGCCACCGGTGCCAGCAGGGTGACCTGCTCGTCGGGGCCCCGGGCCACCAGGTAACCGGCGACGGTGCCGTCCGCGCGTACCGGGAAGGACACCAGGCCGGGAGCGTCCGCACTCGGGGTGTCCGAAGCGGCGGCGACTTCGCCGACGGGCCACCGTGCCGACCGGGGATGCTGTTCGAGTACCGTGCCGGCCGGGTCGATGACGGCCACATCGGCGCCAAGCCTGCGGGCCAGCAGCGAGACCAGATGGCGCAGTCCACGCCCCGCGAGCAGGGCGCCGGTGATCTCGTCCTGGAGCCGGATCATCAGCCGGGTGCGGGCGTACTGCTCCGCGAAGATCCGGTCCGCCGCCCACCGGCTGATCTGGATGAACGGGATCTCCACCGGGGAAGTCAGCAGCGCGAGCCCATGGCGTTCGGCGGCGGCCCGCAGCCCGGCGGGAACCCGGTGGTGGACCAGGCCGATCCCCACACACACCGCCGCGACCGGCACCGCCACCAGATCACGCACCAGCCGGTCCCACTGGGCTCGGGTACGTCTGCGCAGCGCGGTGGTCAGCACCAGTTCGCCGCCGCGCAGGAAGGGGACCGGGTCCTCCAGCTCCGTGGTGGACGACCAGCTGACCGGCACGTCCGGCCAGGAGCCTGGAGAGGTGACCGCGGTCAGCCGCAGTTCACGCTGGGCCAGCATTTCGGATGCGAGGACAGGCACCGGGCCAGGGTGCCACAGCCGGTCCGTACACCGGGGGCGTGGTGCACGGGGGCTGGGCCGGGGAAGTGGCGAACGGCCGGGAGACGGCGAAGGCCGGGGAAAGGCGAACGGGCCGCCGCGGCACGCAATCCGTGCCGCGACGGCCCGCCGGCCGGTGGACGTTCCTGTCCGCCGGTGGCCGCCCCGTCAGGCGGTGGCCACCGCGAAGACGTGCAGCACGCCGCCGTCCGTCTTCGACGGCAGCGTCACGCTCGCCAGCTGCTTGCCCGCCTGGAGCGTGATCGGCGCGGTCGCGAAGATCTCGGTGCCGACCGGGTCCTTGCCGCCGCCCTGGACATCGCGGTAATCGGTGTGGACCGCCACCGTGTTGCCGAACGACGGCTTGTCCTTGCCGCCGCCCAGCGTCCAGTCGCTGAAGCCGATGTCCGCCTTCTGCGTGGTGCCGTCGGTGTACGTCAGCGTCGCCGTACCGCTGGCCGAACCCTCCGCCGCGCTGCCCAGCAGGCTGAGCCTGGTGGCGCCTTCGGCGGACGGGACGTTGAGCACCTGCGGGGTGTCACCGGCCACCTCGATGTTGTCGGGGTCCCCGGCTGCCACCTTCGGCCAGCTGAAGTCGAAGCCGCCCGACGAGACCGTGGAGCCCGGCGCCGCGCCCGCGGCGGCCAGGGCCGGGCCCGAGTAACTCCAGCCCTCACCGTCGAAGTTGGCCTGCGGGTTGTTGTCGTCGGAGGAGATGGCCGTGCTGTTCCGGTTCCAGAGCATGCTGTTCTTCTCGGCGACGGTCACCGCGACCGACGTCTTCGGAAGCTCCTTGCCCGCCGACGACTTCAGCGTGACCGGGACCGTGTAGCGGCCCTCCGCCGTGCCCGAAGCGGCCGAGACGGAGAGCTTCGCGCTCACCGAACCGCCCGCCGGGACCGTGAAGTCGCCCTGCGCGGGCTTCACCGTGACACCGGCCGGCGGCGTCGCAGTCCAGTGCACCTTGGTGGCCTTGTCCTCCAGCGTCTGCACCTTGACCGTGGTGTCCGCACCGGCCGAGCCGGGCTCGATCTTCAGCTGCTCGGGGGTGGCACCGGTGAAGTACTTCACACCGCCGCCCGGGAAGGACGGCGGGGCGTCGGCCGCCGAGGTGCCCCACGTGGTGTCCGCCTTCGCGCCCAGCGTGTAGTCCAGGGTGCCGCCGCGGGTGACCAGCGAGGCAGGGACCCAGGGCTTGGTGGACTTGCGGCCGTTGACCTTCAGCCCGTGGATGTAGCTGTTGTCCGCCGATGCGGCGGGGGCGTTGACGGTGATGGTCCGCCCGTGCCCGGTGTGCACCACCGCGTGCGGGAACAGCGGCGCCGAGAGGGTCAGGTCGGCGCGGCTCGGGTTCTGCGGGTACATGCCGAGCGCCGAGAAGACGTACCAGGACGACATGGTCCCGGCGTCGTCGTTACCGGGGATACCGCCCGGGGTGTCGGTCCACAGCTGGTCCATCTCCGCGCGGACGGTCTCCTGCGTCTTGTACGGGGCGCCCAGGTAGTCGTACAGATAGGGCGCGTTGATGTCCGGCTCGTTGGTCGCGTCGTACCGCGTGTCGTCCTTCGCGGAGAAGTCGAACTTGCCGTCCGGCGTACGGAAGAAGGCGTCGAGCCGCTTCGCCGCCGCGTCCTTGCCGCCCATCGCGGACGCCAGGCCCGCCACGTCCGAGTACACCATCCAGGTGTAGCGGGCGCTGGTCCCCTCGACGAAGCCGCTGCCGGTGCCGGGGGTGAAGGTGCCCGCCCAGGTGCCGTCGGACTTGCGGTCGCGGATGTAGCCGCCCTGCGGGGTGGCGTTGGCGTCGAAGACGTTGGTCCAGTTGCCCGAGCGGTCCAGGAACTTCTTCGCGTCGGCGCTCTTCCCGGTCTGCCGGGACAGCTCGGAAAGCCCGTAGTCGGCCGCCGCGTCCTCCAGCGTCTCCGCCGCGCCGCCCCAGCAGTGGCAGTTGTCGGCCGGTACGTACCCGAGCTTCAGGTATTTGTCGAGCGCGGGGCGCTGGCCCACGCACTCCACGTTGCAGCCCGAGCTGTCGGAGTCGTTCGCCGTCGGTACGGTCGCCGCCTTGACCAGGGACTTCAGCGCACCCTTGACGTCGAAGTCATGGCCGCCGAAGGCATAGATCCCGGCGAGCGCCGCATCGGACGGGTCGCCCGACATCACGCTCGTCTTGCCGTTCTCCAGGAGCCAGCGGTCCCACTCGCCGCCGCGCTGGCCCGCGTAGTTGTAGAGCGACTGCGCGTAGTCGCTGCCCGCCCGCGGGTTGAGCAGCGTCAGGAGCTGCACCTGGGCGCGGTACTGGTCCCAGCCGGAGAAGGTGCCGTACTGCGCTTTCTGCCCCCTGGCCAGCCGGTGCGGCTTGCGGTCGGCGCCCAGATAGCGGCCGTCGACGTCGCTGGTCAGTGTCGGCTCCAGCATGGAGTGGTAGAGCGCGGTGTAGAAGGTCGAGCGCTGGGCGTCGCTGCCGCCGCCCACCTCGACCGACCTCAGCACCTTGTTCCAGGCCCTGGCCGCCTGCGACTTCACCGAGCCGAAGCTCTTGTGGGGCCCGTTCTCGGCGCGCAGGTTCGCCTCGGCATTCCGCGCGCTGACATAGGAGACGGCGACCTTGGCCTGAGCCTTCGTGGTCCCGTCGGCGAAGGTGATGTACGCGCCGGAGCCCTTGCCCTCCACCGCGTTGCCGGACGAGCTGTAGCCCGTACCGCCGGAGGCCGATGTGGAGCCGGGGCTGACCGTGCTGTCCTTCCACGTGCCGACCTTGGCGAACGCCTTGTCGAAGTGCGCGGTGAAGTACAGCGTGTACAGGTCGTGCCGGTTGTTCGCGCTCTGCGGACCGCAGAAGTTGCCCGCGGTGACGGAGCCCGTCACCGTCCGGGCCTTCTTGTCGATCTTCACGGTGGCGTCCGTGCTGCCGCTCTCCGAGTTCGATGTGCGGAAGAGCATGCTGGCGGGCTTGGACTTGGGGAAGCCGAACTGCCCGGTGCCGGTCCGCGCCGTCGTGGTGAGCGCGGCGGACGCGCCGTTGTCCAGGCCGACCTGGTAAGAGCCGGGCGATGCGCTCTCGTTGTCGTGCGAGAAGGTGCTGGCGTACTTCGCGTCGGTGGTGTCCGCGCTGGGCGAGGAGTCCACATCGCCGGTGTACGGCATGATCGGGATGTCGCCGTTCGCACCCGAGCAGCCCACGCCGTTGAGGTGGGTGAGGCTGAAGCCGCGGATCTTCTTGGCGTCGTACTGGTAGCCGCCGGGCGCGGGTGTGGAGACCTGCTTGCCCTTGGAGTTCTGCGGGCTCCAGGCCAGCATCCCGAAGGGCTGCACCGCGCCCGGGTAGGTGTTGCCCGCGTTGGCGGAACCGATCAGCGGGTGGACGTACGCCACCGGATCCCTGACGGTGCCGTGCGCGGATGCGGCCGATGCCGGGGCGGCGGTGGCCGCCATCCCCAGGGCGGCCATGGCGGTCACCACGACGGAGCTGAGCGCTCTCGTCCCGGTGCGCGTCCGACGGCTGTGCGTGTCTGACACCCGTTCCTGCCCTTCGTGTGTGACGGACGGTCAACGCGCCCGGGACGGACGCGCCGTCGGCCCTCCGGGGCGGCACGCCGCCAGACAACGTTGTCAACGACGTGAGGATGCTCCTCCTGCCGCTCCGGGGTGTCAAGGCTCCCCGGGCCTCCGGGGTCCGCCCCCGGGCCCGGGGGCCGTCCGCCGCTACAGGTCCAGGACCAGCCGTCCGCCCCGCGCCCGGGACACGCAGATCAGCATCGACCCGACTCGCTCCGGGTCCGTCAGCAGTTCGTCCCGGTGGTCCACCTCGCCCTCCACGACGCTCTGTTGGCAGGTCCCGCAGAAGCCCTGCTCGCAGGAGTACGGCACATCCGGCAGCTCCGCGCGGACGGCGGCCAGCACCGTGGAGTCCGGCGCGACCGTCACCGACCGTCCGGAGCGGCGCAGTTCCACCTCGAAGCCGGCCGAGTCCGCAAGGGCGGCTGCCGGGCCGGCCACCGGTCCGGCAGCCGGGGCGAACCGCTCCAGATGGAGTGCGGCCCTGGCGGGCAGCGCGTCCGACACGGCCGTGAGCAGACCTTCCGGGCCGCAGCAGTAGTAAGCGGTCCCGGGCGGATCGGCTCCGAACTCCAGCTCGGGGTAGCCGAGTTCGTCCTCCGGCACGACTGTCACCCGGCCCTGGTCAGCGCCGCCGAGCTCCACCGCTTCGGCGAGGAAGGGCATGGAGGCGCGGGTACGCCCGCAGTACACCAGCCGCCACCGCGCGCCCGCCGCCTCGGCCGCCCGGACCATCGGCAGGACCGGGGTGATCCCGATGCCGCCCGCGACGAAGACGTACGAGGCGGACCGGGTCAGCGGGAAGCGGTTGCGGGGCCCGCGGACCTCGACCTCGGTGCCTTCGTGGAGCTCTTCATGGACCTCGCGTGAGCCGCCCCGGCCGTCCTCGATCAGCCGGGTGGCGACCGTGTACGCCTCCCGGTCGGCCGGGTCGCCGCAGAGCGAGTACGGGCGGACAAGCCCGGAGGGCAGCACCAGATCCAGATGGGCGCCGGGTGCCCAGGCGTCGAGCCGCTCACCGGTCGCGCTCACCAGCCGGAGCCGCACCACACCTTCGGCCTCCGGGGTGCGCTCGGCTACCAGCAGCCTTCTGGTGGCAGTCCGGTGGCGGCCACGGCTGGAGACCGGGGTCTCCAGCGCGGGCAGCGGCCAGAGCGGGGAAGCGGCGATGCGGCGGTGCAGGGCCCGCTTGACCAGCAGGGCCGCACCTGCGGCCAGGACGGCGGTACGGATGCGGGGCAGCGGTGGCGCCATCTCAGTGCGCTCCGTTCGCGGCGGGGGAGTGCCCGGAGTCCGATGCGGCGGGGGAGTGCCCGGAGTCCGATGCGGCGGAGGGCCCGGAGTCCGCGGTGGTCGGGGGTCCGGCGTTCGCGGCGGGGGAGTGCGCGAGGTAGGCGACGGCCTGCGCCGTACTGCCCTCCTGCGAGGGGTGGTACGTACGGCTCAGATAGCCCGGCACCGACCGGGCGATGGCCCCGGTGGTGGGCAGCAGCCCCTGCTTGCCGCGCCGGTGGTAGGCCCGCAGGCTCGCCCGGCCGTCCACCAGGAGCGGATCGTTCTCCATGAAGAACCTGACGCCGCGCTGCCAGAGGAAGACCAGTGCGGAGAAGGCGGTCGCCCAGGTGCGGACCCTGCGGCGGTAGCCGCCGTCGATGTGCTGGAAGACCTCGAAGGCGACCGACCGGTGTTCGACCTCCTCGGCGCCGTGCCAGCGCAGCAGATCGAGCATGGTGGGGTCGGCCCCGCGCCGGTCGAGCGCCTCCGCGTTGAGCACCCAGTCGCCGAGGAACGCCGTGTAGTGCTCGATCGCGGCGATCGTCGCGACCCGCTCCCGCAGCCACCACCGGCTCGCCCGGCCGGGCGGCAGCGTCCGGTCGCCGAGCAGTTTCTCGAAGAGCCAGTCGACCTGGGCGGTGTACGGGGTGGGGTCGAGCCCCTGCGCCGCGAGATGGGGGAGCACGTCGTCGTGCGCCTGCGAGTGCATCGCCTCCTGGCCGATGAACCCGATGACGTCCTCGCGCAGCCGCTCGTCCCGGATCAGCGGCAGCACCTGCTTGTAGACGTGCACGAACCAGCGTTCACCCGCCGGGAGCAGCAGGTGCAGCACATTGATGGTGTGGGTGGTGAACGGGTCGCCGGGCACCCAGTGCAGCGGGGTGTCCGCCCAGTCGAAGGAGACCTTGCGGGCCTTGAGCGCTATGTGCTCCGAAGCCACCGGGACGGGCTGCGTATTAGACATGGCGTCAATGTACCGACGGGTACGGCCGGGGAACAGGGCCTGTGCACAGCTGCCCGGCCGGACGGGCCTCAGCCGCACCTCCGCCTCAGCCGCACCCCAACGTCAGCCGCACCCCGCCTCTGCTGCGTCACCGCCTCCGCTCCGTCACCGCAGCGCCCCGACGCGGGTCCCGTCCGTGAGTCGTCCGGTCAGCTGTGCCTTCGCGCCCCGCTTCGCCGGCACGGCGAGCAGCCGTCCGTCCGCGCTGCCCGTGACGCCGCCCGTCGTGGCCAGCGACGCGAACTGCCCACTGCCCGCGGCCAGTACGTACCACTGGCCCTCGTGCGACTTCCACAGCACACCTGCCAGTACCTGCGGCTGCCGCCTGCCGCAGGCCGCCGAGTTCTCGGCGCGGGCCACCACCGTGTCCGGCCCCCGGCCGCCTTCCGGAGCGGGGACCCGGAACTGCGCGAACACCCGGGTCCCGGTCCCTGACCAGGTCTCCGCGCGGGTGCAGAGCCAGGCCGCGAGACCGCCGTCGGATGGCAGCTGCTGCGCCGCGAACTGCCAGGAGTTCACGGTACGTACGCCGTGCGAGCGGACCGCGGGAAGCAGACAGGCGGTGTGCGCCCAGCTCGCGAGATCCGCCGCGCCGCGCACATCGTGCGGCCCGGCGGGCGGGCCTGCCAGCAGCCGGGCCGGGGGCAGCTCGCCCAGGTCGGTCAGCAGATGGGTGCCCGCGCCGTCGCTCAGCGCCAGCGCGTTCCAGGAGGTGCAGTTACGGGAGAGACCCGGGCCGGGCACCGGATCGGTGACGCCGTCGGCCGAGCGGGCCAGCGGCCGCACCTCTTTCGACGGGGCGAGCAGGTCCCGTACCCCGGCGCCGTGCACCCAGGGCGCCGTCAGATAGCGGACGTTGCCGTCGGTCCGGCCGACGACCAGGGCATCGGACGCGGTCTCGTCCGCGCCGTCCACCCGCGCGAAGTCCAGCGCCGCGCCTCCGCCGCCGTCCTTCGCCTCGGCGTACCGCACCACCCGCAGCCCGTCGTAGAACAGCACCACCACCGCGTCGTCCACCGTGCCCGCGTACAGCAGCTGAGGTGCGCCCATCGGCGGCCCGGTGGGGGTGCCGGGGGTCGCCGACACCTGTACGGAGTCTCCGGGTCCGGCCCAGACGGCGAGTGCGCGCCGGAGCAGCGCCGGATCGCCGGTGCGGTCGCCGCGCGCGGGCCACACCGAGAAGTCGGTACGGGCCGAGGACTTCCAGGCGGCCCCCGCGACCCGGGTCAGCCGCGCCGGATCCAGCGCCCGCGCGGAGACCGGACTCGCGGTGGCGGCCGGCGCCGCGTGGTGCCCGGCGCCCAGACCACCGGCCGGAAGGACGAGCAGCGCCCCGCACACCAGCACGGCCGCCGCCGCGGCCAGCGCACCCGCGCCGCGGCGTCTGCGGCGTACCAGATCGGTCGGCCTGGCCTGCAGCGAGCAGGGGTCGAAAGCGGCGGATGCCAGCAGTCCGTGCTGCGCCGCCGGGCCGTCCGCCCGGTCGAGCGCCGTCCGCGGGTCGGCCACTCCCGCGGCCTCCAGGACCCGCCGTACCCGGGTGTCGTCGAGCCCTTCGAGACCGCGCAGCGCGTACGCGGCGCGTGCGGGTCCGGAGAGGGCCGAGAGCCGCTGGTCCAGGGCGAGTTCATCGGCGCCGCCGGACTTCGGGAAGAGCCGCAGTCCCCAGACCTGGGGCAGCAGCGGGGGCAGCTGGGCGCGGCGGGGCCAGGCGTTCCACCGCCGGGGCCGTGCCACATCGAGCGCCGCCGCCACCACCCGGCCCCGTACATAGGCGTAGGCCGGATCGCAGCCGTCCGCACGGCGGGGCGCCGGAAGGGGCTCGGCGGCACCGGACCGCCGTCCGCGCGGCAGCGCCCGCTGTGCGAGGGCGTGCGCGGTGAGCACCCGGCGGTTGCGGCCGAGCGAGGGCGGCAGGATCAGATACGCCAGCCGAACCAGCCGGGGGTAGTGCTCGACGAGTGCGGCCCCGGCCTGTCCGGCATCGACATCGGCGGCATCGGACGCGGAGCGGCGGTTGAGATCCAGTGGCGGCACATTGAGCAGAACGAACGAATCCGGGGATGGTCACCGGAGGCCCCGCCGCCCGGCGCGGCGCGCGGAGGCCCCCGGCGCCGGTCAGCTCAGCGACCAGCCGCTGAACTCGACGGTCCCGCGCGCCCCGTTCCCGCCGTTCGTCGCGCTCATGAAGATTCCCACGTCCTGGCTGCCCGCCGCGCTCGGCACCCCGACGGTGGCGACCGTGCGCCAGGAGGCCCCGTCGTCCGTCGAGCAGGAGCCGGTGTACGTGGTGCCGGCCCGGGAGAGCCGCAGCAGGACCGGCGCCTTGATCCCGGTGACGCGCTTGTACGTGTCCAGCGCGCCGTCGCCGTTGGTGTCGTACGACAGCACGATCCCCTGGCCGGGTGTCGCCGCCAGGTTCAGGAAGCCGGCCGAGCCCGGGGCGTCCAGGCTGTTGCGTACGACGAGACCGCACCGGGCCCAGGTCCCGGTGTCCTCCTGGGAGTCCACCCGTACGGTGACGCTCGTGCCGTCGGTCATCGCTCCGGCGCGGAACGCGGTGCCGAACTGGGTGGTGCCCTTCCACAGGTCCTGTCCGCCGCCGTTGATCGCCAGCCGCTCGCCCAGCTGCCCGAACACGGCGTCGTTGCCGGTGTACGTCCGCCACCCGGCGGCGAGCGGCGCGGCCACATACACCGCGCTCCGCTCCCGCACGTCCACCTGCTTCCCGCCCTGCGGCCCGAACCGGGTCAGCAGCGTGTACGGCATCGGGCGCAGCGGGGAGGTCAGCGGTTCGGAGGGTGCGGTGACCTGCCAGGAGACCGAGCCCGAAGCGCCGGGAGCCACGCTCTCCAGCGAGGTGGCGCCCTTCGGCTGCGCGGTCAGGCCGGTCAGGCTGAAGTCGACCTGGCCGGTCGCCCGCAGCCCGTTGAGGTTGCGGAAACCGGCCGTCACCGTGCCGGTGCTGCCCGGCGTGAACGCCACCGGCCGGGCGGAGACGGTGGCCGTGCCCTGGTACGGGGCGGTGGCCAGGGTGTCGTGGACACGCTGCGCGATGCGGTACGCGTCACCGGTGGCCGCGACCGGATAGGTGTTTGTACGGCGGGTCCAGGACTCCTCGCCGGGGTACCAGTCGAAGGTCTTCGGCTCCCGGCCGTCGGCGAGCGCCGACGCCAGTTCGTCCAGGTACTCCTGCCACTGCGGCAGATGGACATCGCTGAGCAGCCCGTGCCAGTCGCGGTTGGCGTAGTTGCTGAGATGGCCGGCGGCGCGGTCGGCCCAGGTCGTGATGAGGGTGCGGGCCGTCCACTCCAGCTGCACCACCTCGGTGGGGCTGGTGGCGAACCGCTTGGCCTCCTCCAGCCAGGGCCCGAGCAGGAACGCCCGGTGGCAGCCGGCCAGCGTGTCCGCGAGCCGCATCAGCTTCAGCCAGAGCGCCGACAGCTCACGGAAGGCGGCGGTGTCCTTGCCCGTGTAGGCGGAGCGCAGCTGCGGCAGCAGGATCCGGCCCCGGTCGGCGAGCGCCTGCCGGGCGAGATCGGTGAGGTCGTAGCGGTACGCGTCCGAGCCGCGCAGCGGTGCCCCGACCCTGAGGAGCGCGGCGAACGCGGTGTCGAAACCGGCTGGGTCGAAGGCGGACTTGACGGAGGCGGTGAGGCTGGGCCGGCGGGCGAAGAGCGAGTCGACCGGGCGGCCATCGGTGGTGGTCAGCTGGTAGGCGGTGGTGGCGAGCGCGGCGAACGCCTGCCGCGCGGCGCGGTCGTCACCGCCGTAACGTACCCCGGCGTACCGGTCGAACCACGCGGCCCTGTCGATCTTCTCGGTGCGCCAGGCCAGTTCGCTGAAGAGCTCGAAGGCGGCCGGGTCGCGCTCGGCGGCCTCCGGCATGTACGCGGTGCCGGCCAGGGCACTGTCCGGCTTGTCGCGCCAGGCCGTGAACTTCTCCGTCCAGCGGTCGGTGTCGGCGCCGATCGTCGTACGGCCGCCGAAGTCCGGGATGGAGCCGAAGGCGTACGGCGCGCCGCCCCAGTCCTTCTCACGGTCGGTGACGGTGTCGATGTCGGAGAGGCCGTCGACGATCAGGATCCGGTCGCTGTCCACGGCGTCGAGCAGCGTGGCGCGCGGGTTGACGCCCCAGCCGAGGATGACCCAGGTGGCGTCGGGGTGTGCGGTGCGCAGCGCGGTCTCGACGGCGCGGGCGGCGTCGGCGACCGGGACGTCACCCGGGGTGCCGCCCTCGTGGAGCAGGTCCATCTTGAAGTGCGCCGCGTCGCCGAAGAGTTCGGACTGGTGCCGGTAGAAGGCAGCGGCGACCCGGTCGAACACCTCGCTCCGCGGGTCGAGCCAGTCGGGGCGCCGCAGCCCGTTCCAGGTGCCCTGCGGGACGACGGCGGCCCCGGGGTTGCGCTCGGGGAACCCGTCGGGGACGGTCCCGAAGTAGCCGGGGAAGACCGGGTGCATGCCCAGCTCGCGCAGCCGGTCGGCGATCTTCCGGCCCAGGGCGGCGCGCCGGTCGATCAGGGCGGGGGAGAGCGGGCCGCCGTAGCCGCTCATGTTCTGCAGCAGCCACCACGGCTGGTGGGAGGGGGCGGGCAGCCAGGTGCGGGCCTCGGTGTCGGAGTATCCGAAGTCCTGGAGGAGCCGGTGGTAGACCGCTTCCTGGCCGGGCGTGATGAGGACCTCGTTGCAGCCGTGCAGGGCGAGCACGTCGAGCGTCCGCTCCCAGTGCGCCCAGTCCGCGTACGGCGCGGTGTACCCGTCGTGGGTGTCGTTGAGGGCGAAGCGGTGCGGGACGGTCGCCGACTGCTGGACGCCTCTGCCGGGGGCGGGCAGTCGCCCGGGCAGGTCCAGCTGCGAGGTGTTCCACGAGATGTGCGCCCGGCAGACGTACTTGAGGTACCAGTGGACGCCGGTCAGTGCCACGGCCGGGCTGGTGGCGGCGACCTGGATACGGCCCGCGGAGCCGGTGACCCGGAAGCGTTCCCCGCCGGTCAGCGGGGTCAGTGTGAACTGGTCGGCGTGGAGCGGCAGCAGACGCTTCAGGGCCGCGCGGGCCGGACCGGTGTCGAGTGGCTCGGGGGCGGCGGCGGAGAGGCTCCGGGGCCGGGCGGCGGGTGCGGGGACGGCCGCCGCGGCCGGGGTCCGCGCGCCGATCGCGGCGCCGGCGCCGATCGCTCCCGCGGTGCTCAGCAGCGTACGTCTGGACAGCTCGTGCATCGGCACTCCTCGTATTGCGCGTCACTTGGTGCGTCACTGCTGCTGACGGTCCGTGCGATGACAGATGCATGCGCACGGTAATGACGAGCAGGGGGTGGAGCAATGGGGCGCACGGTATGAGTGCGGAGAAGCCCCCCGGTTCCACCTTTCGGCCCGCCCGGCCGCAGGATTGACGGTCCCGGGTTCTGGGTATTGGCGCGCCCTGAATCCGGGTGTCAACGCGCCCCGGACAGGTCATGTTTGTTCCGTTGGCCGTTGTTCTCGGTCCGCGGGGGACGAAACATATAAAGTGGCGGTACCGGTGAGTGATCTGCCTCACGTTGACGTAACTTGCCTGCTGGGATTCACTTTTGCCGCCGGGTTGGCAAATCCGGACCAGTCAGTTCGCCGTCAATCGGAGGTGCTGTCATGAAGCTCATTCACTCCCTCAAGAACAAGATCAGGCCGGAGAAGAGCCTGAAGTCGTACGCCTGGTACATCTGGTACTGATCTGCGCATTTGTTCGTCCTGTGCCCGGCGGAACCGTTGCCCGGCAACGGTTCCGCCGGGCAACGGCCTTTTGCTCCTGCCTTTTGCTCCTTGGAGATCTCCGATGAACATTTCCGGTACGGCCAGAAGTGCCCGGACCACGGTCTTCACGCCGAGAATCGACGATCTCCTGCGCAAGCACCGGGGTGCGGACGCATTCCGTCTGGATCCCGGAACCGTTGGCGTTGCAGGGCCCGAACTGATCGATGAAATACTGCGCAGTAGACCGGCGAATGAATTCGAGCGGCCGACGTTCAAACCCCTCAAGGGGAGGTCCATCACCCGGCCGGAATCATCCGCGCTCATGCGCGCCATCTCGCAGGACGTCAAAACAGCACTGAAAAAGCAGGATCCTGAAGGGGTCGATCTCTCCGGGGAATGGCCGCACGTGGGCCATATCTATCTGCGAGACCTGGTTTTCGGTTCGGATCCCCTCCGGTACCGGGCGCTCATGGACCGCAGACTGGAGTGGACGACGGCACTCACCTGGACCGTCATCGGGACGGGCGCCGCGCTGCCCGGCAGCCCCGGCCCGGACGCGCCGGTCTCCCATCTGGCGAAGCTGACCGCGGAGGCCGGGACCTACGAGGGCCGGCGCCACGCCATGGGTATGTACCGGCGGGCAGCGGCGCCCATCTGCTTCACGGTCTCCACCCTGGTCGCCAACGCGCTCTGGCTCGGCTCACCCTTCGCCGACGACGTGTCCAATCGGGACATCCTGCTGGAGACGCTCCGGCTGCTGCCGCCGTCCTGGAACCTGCTGCGGGTGGCCTCGCCCGAGTTCGCGGCCCTGGACGACCGGATCGGCGAGCGGGACGACGTCCTGATGCTCCCCCTGCTGACCCACCGCTCTCCCGCGATCTGGGACGACCCCGACACGTTCCGCCCCGACCGGTGGACCGGGGCCGACCCCGACAACCACCCGGGATACCTGCCCTTCGGCCACGCCAACGAGCGTTGCTGGGGACGGCACATGGTCATGCCCCTGGCCGAGCGGCTGCTGAACCTGCTGCGCGCCCAGAACCTCGCGGTGGCCCCCGACCAGACCTCGGCACGGGTCCCGCTGGCCGGGCTGCTGGGAGTCACCGGCGTACGGGTCACCCGCCACCGGTAGACGGACGACGGGCCGGCCCTGCGGGGCCGGACCCCGCAGGGCCGGGCCGCGCGGCGCCGGTCACCCCTGGTCGAGATAGGCGAGCACCGCGAGCACCCGCCGGTTGTCGTCGTCGGACACCGGCAGGCCCAGTTTGCCGAAGATGTTCGACGTGTGCTTGGCGACCGCCCGCTCGGTCACCACGAGCTGGCCCGCGATGGCGGCGTTGGAACGCCCCTGCGCCATCAGCTCCATGACCTCCCGCTCACGCGGGGTGAGGCTGCCCACCGGTCTGTCCTGGGCGTGCCGGGACAGCAGCTGCTGGATCACCTGCGGGTCCATCGCGGTGCCGCCCGCCGCGACCCGGCGTACCGCGTCGATGAACTGGTCGGCGTCGAACACCCGGTCCTTCAGCAGATATCCCACCCCGCCCGTGCCGTCCGCGAGCAGCTCACGCGCATAGAGCTGCTCGACGTGCTGCGACAGGACCAGCACCGGCAGTCCTGGTCTGGCCCGCCGGGCGGCCAGGGCGCACTGGAGGCCCTCGTCCGTGTGGGACGGCGGCAGCCGCACGTCGACCACGGCCACATCCGGCTCCAACTCCGCGAGTGCCCTGGTCAGTTCGGGTCCGGTGGCGACCGCCGCCGCGATCTCGAAGTCGTACGCCTCCAACATCCGGACCAGGCCGTCTCTCAGCAGGAAGAGGTCTTCGGCGAGGACAACGCGCACGGAATCTCCATCGTCACCATGGTCGGACCGCCCACCGGGCTGTTGACGGCCAGTACGCCGTCGAATGTACCCAGCCGGCGTTCGATTCCGCTCAGCCCTGAGCCTCTTCCCACGGACGCACCCCCGTGGCCGTCGTCCGTGACCGACAGCCGCAGCATCCCCCCGGTGTGGTGGATGTCGACCCATATCCGGTCCGCGCCCGCGTGCTTGACGGCGTTCGTCAGGGCTTCGCTGACCGC
Organism: Streptomyces sp. NPDC054757; assembly: GCF_053612185.1. Classification (NCBI taxonomy): domain Bacteria; kingdom Bacillati; phylum Actinomycetota; class Actinomycetes; order Kitasatosporales; family Streptomycetaceae; genus Streptomyces; species Streptomyces sp. NPDC054757. Next base: position 33,891 of record NZ_JBSHBW010000034.1, on the reverse strand, counting down.
GAAGTACGCCGCCGACTCGACCGGCGCCTCCGCGCGGCCCGCCATGTCCACCTCGACCGCGGTGGCCATCGGCAGCCGCAGCGCCAGGGCCCTGACCGCGTCCTCAAGTCCGCGTTCGGCGAGCACCGGCGGGTGGATCCCGCGCACCAGGTCCCGCAGCTCCGTCAGGGCCTCCGCCGACGACTCCCGGGCCATCGACAGCATCTTCCTGGCCTGCGCCGGGTCCTTCTCTATCAGCGCCTCGACGGTGGAGAGATTCATGCCCATCGCCACCAGCCTGGCCTGCGCGCCGTCGTGCAGATCCCGCTCGATACGGCGCAGTTCGGCGGCCGAGCTGTCCACGGCGTCATGGCGGGTCGCGGTGAGCCGGTCGATGCGCTCGCCCAGCTCGGCCTCCCTGGTGGGGGCCAGCGCCGACCGGGTGACGCGGAAGTGGGCGCGGATCAGCTGCGGCCCGTAACGCAGTCCGACCACGATCCAGCCGATCCCCACCAGGGCGGCGAGCGCTGCGGTGCTCCAGCCGTCGACCCGGACGAACTCGTACCAGTACCCGCCGCCCGCACGGACGATCGGCCTCCACAGCCCGAGCGGGAGCAGGATGCCGAACAGCCCCTCGCCGAACAGCGACGCCGGCAACAGCGCGGTGATCGCGCCCGCCGTCATGTCGATCAGCAGCCAGCGCAGATCGCGCCAGGTGGCCGGGTCCTGCATCAGCACCTTGCAGCGCTCCACCCGACCGACCGGGCCGGAGCGCGGGCGCTGAGAGCGCGGCCGGGGTATGACCGGGATTCGGATGCCCGCCCACTGGGCGGCCAGCAGCCGGCGCCGGTCGGCGTGCGCCCGGACCAGACCGAGGAGGGCCGGTGTGGTGAGGATCCCGACACCGACCGGGATCAGCGCGATCGATGTGACGACCAGGGTGAAGAGCGTGATCGAGCCGATGAGAGCCATCCCGGTCAGCGCCAGGCCCCGTACGGCCGCCACCCCCGCGTCGCGTGCCTTGTCCGCCCTCATCGGTGTCCCTCCCGTCCCTGGCCGGGTGGTCGCCGGCCCGGACACCAGTGTGGCCGTACCGGGGCGCCGGTGGCACTGGCCCGCACCCCCGGGTTCGGGGTGTACCTGGCACCACCCCCGCCCCCGCACCGCGGTTCGCGGCGGGTGAGGCGAATCGGCCGACGGCGACGCGCCGAGGGGTTCCGGGCACCGGGGGACCCGACGCGCCGAGGGCCCCGGCAGGGGCCCGGCCGATCAGGGCGCGTACTTGTACCCGACGCGGCGCACCGTACGGATCGTCTGCCGGTGCTCGGCGCCCAGCTTGCGGCGCAGCCGGGCCACATGGACGTCGACGGTTCTGCCGTCGCCCACATGCCCGTACCCCCACACCGTGGTCACCAACTGGTCGCGGCTGTGCACCCGGTGGGGGTGCGCGACGAGATGGGCGAGCAGCTCGAACTCCAGATACGTGAGGTCCAGCGTCCGCCCGTCCACCGAAGCGGTGCGCTCCTCGCTGTCGATCCGCACCGGCCCGTCGGAAGCGGCGGGCGCGGGCACGGGTCCCGGCTGGTGGTCGGCGGGCACCAGCACCAGATAGCCGACCATCGGCGGCTGTCCCGGCACGGTGGGCAGGGTGTGCTGGGGCGCGGGCAGCCAGGTGGCACCGGGCGGCAGGAAGTCGGCGACCGTGACCACCTCGTCACGGTCGACGGAGCGCAGCCGGTGCCGGGGGGAGGGGAGAGAGGCGGCGGTCGCTGCGGGCGCGGCGGTCACTGCGGAGAAGGAACGGGTGTCAGCCATGAAGGGTCAGCTCTTTCGCGCGGAGAGGTCGTCGAGGGACGTACGTCGTGCGCGCCGGCCGAAGGCTTCGAGAGGAGAGAGGCGTTAGAGAGCCGGCGCCTTGGTCGCACGGCAACACACGCGGTCGAAGTCATGGTGCTGACGGGACGGCCAGAACGGTTCGAGGTCGAAGCGACCGGTCGAGGTGTTCTGCTGGCGGGCCATGTGCCCATTGAACCAGATACGGCGGGGCGGCAGCAGGGGCTCCCGGCAAAGGAACGGTCCGGGGGCGCAGGCCCGGCGGGGCTGACGGCCCCAGCAGCTCCCGAGGACGCGGCACCGCGATCCGCGGTCTCCGGGCCGTTGCCCGGCCGTGAGCGGGGTGTTTCACGGTCCGCGCCGGATCCGATGGCCGACACTGGCCGGTATGACGAAGCCATCTCGTACGAGGCCGCGCATCGGTCTGCTCGGTACCGGCCCCTGGGCCCAATCCACCCACGCCCCCGCGCTCGCGGACCATCCGGAGATCGAGTTCAGCGGCGTCTGGGGGCGCAGGCCCGACGCGGCGCGTGTTCTCGCCGCCGAGCACGGGACGACCGCATACGACGATACGGAGGCGCTCTTCGCGGCGAGCGACGCGGTCGCCCTCGCCCTCCCGCCGGACGTCCAGGCCCCGCTCGCGGCCTCCGCGGCCGCGGCCGGCTGCCATCTGCTGCTCGACAAACCGGTCGCCACGACGGTCGGCGGCGCACAGGAGGTCGTGGCGGCGGCCGAGCGCTCCGGCGTCGCGTCCGTGGTCTTCTGCACCCTGCGCTTCACCCCGGGGGTGGCCGAGTGGATCGCCGGACAGGCCGCCCTGGACGGCTGGTTCACCGGCCGCGCGGAGTGGCTCGGGGCGCTCTTCTCGCCGGGTGCGGACAGCCCGTACGCGGCGTCCCCGTGGCGCAGGGAGAAGGGCGGGCTGTGGGACGTGGGCCCGCACGCGCTCTCCGTACTGCTCCCGGTGCTCGGCGACGCGACGCAGGTCACCGCGGCCGGCGGCGCCGATGACACCGTCCATCTCGCGCTGCGCCACACATCGGGCGCCTCCAGTTCGGCGACGCTCAGCCTGAGCGCGCCCGCCGAAGCGGCGGGCGCCACCGTCGAGTTCCGCGGCACCCATGGGGTCGCGGTGCTGCCGGAGGGCCGCGGTGGCGGTGCGCGGGTGCCGTTCGCCGCCGCGGTCGACGCGCTGCTCACCGCCGTACGCACGGGTGAACCGCACCCGTGCGACGTACGGTTCGGCCTGCGGCTGACCGAGATCCTGGCGGACGCCGAGCGGCAACTCGGGCAGCGGCGGCCGGAGTAGGCGGCCGGGGCGCAGCCCGGGGCCGCCGCCCCGGCCCGGCAGCGGAGTGCCGGACCCGCAGGCCCGGGGCCCGCCCCTCAGAGGCTCACCGCCCGAGCGCGTCCCGTACCGCTTCCTCCGTACGCGCCACCACCGCGGTGCCGTCGTCCGTTGTGATGATGGGCCGCTGGATCAGTTTCGGATGCCCGGCCAGCGCGGCGATCCACCGGTCCCGGGCCTCCGCGTCGCGCGGCCACTCCTTCAGCCCGAGCGCCTTGGCGTCCGGCTCCTGGGTCCGGGTGATGTCCCACGGTTCGAGCCCGAGCCGGCCGAGCACCGCCCGGATGTCGTCCTCGTCCGGCACGTCCTCCAGGTATCGGCGGACGGTGTACGAAGCACCTTCCGCGTCCAGCAGGTCCACCGCGCCGCGGCACTTCGAGCAGGCGGGATTGATCCAGATCTCCATGGGGCCAAAGGTACGCGAGGGACCGCCCGGACCCCTTCTGGCCAGGGGCTTCTGTCAGTGGTGGGCAGTAAAATAGGGGTAGTTCGGGAGGGTCCGCGAGGGCCCTTGTCACCAGCACCTGGAGGTCGCCGATGGCCGTAGCCATGTTCCCGACGCAGTCCCTGGTCAAGAAGCCGCTGCCCGCAGGAAAGCCACGTGACTGGTATGTCTCGCACAACCGCAGGCTGAAGGCGATGCGTCTGGCCATCGCGCTCCTCGACACCGGTGTCTACCGCCCCGGTCAGGCACCGAACCGGAAGATACGCGCCACCGCCGCCCTCGCGGGCATCCACCCGCCGTCCGACGCCACCTGCCGCATGGTGCGCGTCCTGATCCGCCTCGGTCGCTGAGCACTCGGTCCCTGTCCCGGCGTCTCCGTATCACCGGCCGAACGGCTGCTCCCGCACGGCCGCCTGGAGAGCGCGGCCCGGCCCCCGGACCGGGGACCGGGCCGCGCGTCAGTCCGTACCGCGTGTCCCGATCACCACCGTGGCATACCGCTCCGCGCAGTCGGCCACGCGTGCGGACAGCCCGCCCCCGGTGACCGTCCGTACGGCTGCGGGCGCCTGCCGTTCGCTGGTCTCGAAGAGCAGATGGCCGCCGGGTGCCAGCCAGGGCAGCGCGTCCGCGGTCACCCGTCGCAGTACGTCGAGACCGTCCGCGCCCCCGTCGAGCGCGACCCGCGCCTCGTGCACCCGGGCCTCGGCGGGCAGCAGCTCGATCTCCTCGGTGGGTACGTAGGGCACATTGGCCAGCAGGATGTCGACGCGCCCGCGCAGCGACCGGGGCAGCGGGCCGTAGAGATCGCCCTCGTACACCCGGCCCCCGGCAGCGGCGACGTTGCGGCGGGCGCAGCGTACGGCGGCCGGGTCGACGTCGGCGGCGTGCAGTTCGGCTCCGTCCAGCGCGGCGGCGAGCGCCGCACCCAGGGCCCCCGAGCCGCAGCACAGGTCGACCACGACGGCCCCGGGCGGAGCGAGCGCGACCGCCCGCTCGACCAGGAACTCGGTGCGCCGGCGGGGTACGAAGACCCCGGGGTCCACCGCCACCCGCAGCCCGCAGAACTCGGCCCAGCCCAGCACATGTTCGAGCGGGAGCCCCAGGACGCGCCGGTCGACCATGGCGGCCAGTTCGGCGGGGTCCCGGGCGGTGGAGACAAGCAGCTCCGCCTCGTCCTCGGCGAAGACGCACCCCGCGGCCCGGAGCGTGGTGACGACGGCGGAGAGCGGCAGGGGCGGCTGAGGGGTCTGGGGTTCCTGGAGCGCCGGGGGTTCGTGGGGTGTCTGAGGCGACTGGGGCGGGAGCGGCGACGGTGAGACCGGCATGTGAGCCTTTCGGGATACCTGTGGGGCTCCCTCGGTCACCTGAGTCAGATGAACCGCACGGCCGTGAGGGGGAGCGCCCGGCCTGCAACAGCGGTAATGGGGCTCACCTCCTCGGTACGGTCCACGGGCGTGGGGAGGGCAACAGTACATGAGCGCCACCGGGCGACGCCCGGCCCTGACCGGCAGGGCACCGCCGGCGGAACGGGCTCCTTGCCGAAGTCGCCGCGTCTGTCGCCCTCCTGGCAGCGGGGCGGGGCGGGGCGGGGCGGGGCGGCGCGGACAGCCGGGGAGGGGCCGGCCGCGCCGCCCTGCCGGGGACCGCGGGCGTGCGGGGGTTACGACGTGGTGGGGGTTACGACGTGGCGGCGGTGTCCAGTGCGAGGACGCCCTTGGCCGGGACCGTCGCGGTGACCTTGCCGTCGTCCCTTACCGTCACCGTGTTGCCCGCGCAGTCGTCCGCCGACGCCTTGGCGACGTTGCAGTAGGTGCCGCCGGGCAGTGAGGTGGTGAACGTCTGCTGGAGGTCGCCGTCCCCGTCGTTCAGGGCGACGAAGCCCTTGGAGCCGCGTCCGAAGGCGATGGCGCTGCCCTGCGCCCACCAGTCGGTCAGGGCCGCGTCGCCGACGGCGTTGTGGAAGCCGACCATCCCGGTGATCTCCGGGTCCGCGTGCATATCGGTCCAGCCGTCACTGCCGCTGGGCGGTCCCGCGTCCTTGTCGGACCACTCGTAACCGGAGAAGACGTTCGGCGAACCGTAGGGGTGCGCCAGCATGAAGGCGTTGGCGAGCTTGTACGTGTCGCCGTCCTTGTAGCTGAGCGTCGAGCCATTGCGCTCGGTGTCCCAGTTGTCGACGAACGTGGTGGCCTGGTCACCGGCGAGCTTCCCGTCCGCGATGTTCTGCAGACCGCCGAGGTCACCGCCCTGGAAGGCGCTCTTGATGTGGGTGCCGTAGCGGAACTCGTCGACGTCACCGAGACCCGTGTACTCCTCGGGCTGTACGGCCTCCCCGCTGCCGTAGATGACCTCGGAGACCCAGAACCCGGGGTCGGCCATCTTGTCCCTGATGCCCTGGAGGTCAGCCGCGGCCATGTGCTTCGCCGCGTCGATACGGAACCCGTCGACGCCCATCTTCCGCAGGCCGCTGAGGTATCCCGCGATGGTGGACCGTACGTAGTCGCTGCCGGTGTCGAGGTCGGCCAGCCCCACCAGTTCGCAGGTCTGGACGTTCTCGCGGTTGGTGTAGTCGCTGATGTCCTGGCGGCAGGTGTGGAAGTCCGCGTCGCTGTAGGTGCCCGGGTAGTCGTACTTGCTGTACTGCGTGCCGCCGGTCCCGGTGCCTGACCCGGACGACATGTGGTTGATGACCGCGTCCGCGATCACCTTGACACCGGCCGCGTGGCACGCGCTCACCATGGACTGGAACGCGTCGGCGTCCCCGAGCCGTCCGGCGATCCGGTAGCTCACCGGCTGGTACGAGGTCCACCACTGGGGACCGGCGATGTGCTCGGTGGCGGGCGAGACCTCGACGTAGCCGTAACCGGCGGGCCCGAGCGAGTCGGTGCAGATCTTGCCGACGTCCGCGTACGGGCGCTCGAAGAGGGTGGCGGTGACGGTCCGGTCGCCGGGAGGCGCGGCCTGCGCCTGCTGGGCCTGCCAGGGGGAGAGGGCGAGCAGGCCGCCGGCGGCCATGACGCCGGCCATGACCCCGGTCATGGACGTGCCGATCAGACGGTTGCGCATCGTTGCGGCTCCTTCGTCGTACGGGCAGTGCGGTGTCCCGGGGCGGCCGGGTGCGGACGGCCGCCGTGGGGGGAGACGGAGAGGAGCCTGCCGTTAAGGCATGAGCACTTCAAGAGATTGCGCAAAACTTTCCTGCAACTTGCAGAAATTTCTTACGGGTTGAGGTGCGGGTGGCTGTGGCCCGCATGAGTGGTGTGCGGCCGACGGATTACCGGGCGGGGCGGTCGCGGACCGGTGGACGAGCTCCGCCGCCGCTACTTCAGCAGCCGGGACATCCGCCGGTCCGCCAGGATCCTGCCGCCGGTCTGGCAGGTGGGGCAGTACTGCATCGAGGAGTCGCTGTAGGAGACCTCGCGGATGGTGTCCCCGCAGACGGGGCACGGCTCGCCCGCGCGCCCGTGCACGCGCAGCCCGCTCTTCTTCTCGGCCTTCAGGCTGCGCAGCGCCAGCCCGCTGGAGCGCTCCACCGCCTCGCCGAGCGTCGTCCCGATCGCCTCGTACACCCCGGCCACCTCTTCGTCGGAGAGCTTGGCGGCCAGCCGGAACGGCGACATCCGGGCCGTGTGCAGGATCTCGTCCGAGTAGGCGTTGCCGATCCCGGCGATGACACTCTGGTCGCGCAGCACGCCCTTGATCTGGCGGCGCTCGCCCTCCAGCAGACCCGTGAAGGCGGCCAGGGTGAAGGAGTCGGCGAGGGGGTCGGGCCCCAGGCGCGCGACACCCGGCACCTCCAGGGGGTCCCGGACCACGTGGACCGCCAGTCGTTTCTGCGTACCGGCCTCGGTGACGTCGAATCCCGCGCCCTCCGGCCCGTCCAGCCCGACCCGGAGCGCGAGCGGGCCCTTGCCGGGCCGGGGCGGCGCTTCCGGCAGATGCTCGCTCCAGCGGACCCACCCCGCCCTGGCGAGATGCATGACCAGGTGCACCCCGCCGATTTCGAGGTCGAGGAACTTGCCGTGCCTGGTCACACGGTCGAACGACTGCCCCACGAGCGCGGTGAGGGGCGGATCGTAGGTCTTGAGCGCGTGGATGGCGACCGGGTGGACACGGGCGACGGTACGGCCGACGACGTGCTCGCCCAGGAACCGGGTGAGGGACTCGACCTCCGGCAATTCAGGCATAACGCTATTCTGCCTCGCATCGGCCGGACGGGTCCGCATGAGGGCCAGCGGGTCCGCTTGAGGCCCCTCCGCTTCATGCCGGCGGGTCCGCTTCAGGATGGCCGGGTCTGCTTCAGGCCCGGCCGGCCTCTCCCGGGCGTCCCACCAGTCCCGCCCGTCCCGCCCGCGTCCTCCGGCTTCCGCCCGCGCCCCCGCTCCCGCTCCCGGCGGGCCACGCTTGTCCCGCCCGCGCCCCTCAGGCCGCGGGGACGCGGTCCAGGAAGCCGTGCACCGTACGGATGCGGCCGTCCTCCGCGAGTGCGATCACGTCGAACCCCGCGACGGGCGCCGACCCATCGGCCCGCGACACCAGCTCCCAGCCGAAGCGGGCGATGCCGTGGTGGCCGTCGACGGTCCCGGTCCTGCGGAACTCGAAGCCGGGGAACTGCTCCCCGGCCGCCGTGATCACCGCCGCGATCCCGTCGTGCCCGGAGACATCGGCCAGCGGGTCGGTATAGCTGCCGTCCTCGGTCCAGGCGGCGGCCACGGCCCTGGCGGTCTCCGCCGGGCGCCCGGCGGCGTTCCACGCCTCGAAGTAACGGTCGACAGCGGTCTCGTGCACGGACATGGTGAATCAGCCTCCGGCAGGTCGTACGGACGGTTGGTCCCGGGGCCCGGGAGGAGTACGCCTCCCGGGTCCCGGATGACCTCAGCCTGCCGTGCGGGCGCGGAGGGGTCGATTACGTCCGGGGTAATGGTGGGCCGGACCGGGTACACCGTCTGCTCGGACAACGTCGCGAGCACGTCCGGCTAACGCATGCCGCCCCCGCGGTGCCCCCCGGCAGGCGGAGTGGCGCGCCGCAGGGCCGTCAGCCAGCTGTGGCCGGGGTGAGCCCGGGTCAGGAAATTCTCCAGGGCTGCCCGTTGGGCTGCGGAGAGCAGCGGGAGAGTGGCGGTGAAGTCCTGCTCGTCCTTGGGACGGGTGCGTGCGGCCTTGAAGAGCAGCACCAACTCCGGTGCGAGATAGGGAATTCCACTCGGCGTATGCCGGATCACCGCGGAGTACGGCAGCCGGATCGCCGGATCGCGGCGGCAGATCCAGGTGTCCCCGTCGTGCGGCTCGCGGAAGACGTCGAGCAGGTACGCCCCGGTGGCGCGGTCGCGCAGCCAGGTCTGATGGGTCGCCTCCAGTACGCCGGCCGAAGGCGCCTCCCAGATGCGTCCGGATCCGACCGCGTCGAACGCGAACCCGCCCCGCGAGTGACCGCCGGTGAGGCGCTCGCGGATCTCGGGGAACCGGCCCGCCGGTACCGCGATCTCGATGTCGTCGTGCTCCCGGCTCTGCTCACCCCGGAACAGGTCCAGCGCCCACCCCGCTGCGACGTACCAGGGCGCGGTGAGCCCGGAGAGGAGCGAGGCCACCTGCTCCGGGCGCCAGCACTCCGCCCACCGTGCGTCGATCTCCTCCGGGGCCACCACGACACCACCGGGGGGAATCTGTTCGGACGTCATCCCGCCAACCTACCGGCGCCACGCACCCCACCCCGCCCCCGAGGAATGTGAACCCGGGGTTCCGGATCCGGAGTCCGCGTGAAACTTTGCTGAGGGAACGGCTCCGGTTCTTCACCCCGTCATGTGAAACTGACAAACTGAATGATCAGATGGCGCCGGGATACCGAAAACCGTCTCCGCTCGGGAGACCCCACTCGCTTCGGTGTGCCTGAGCAGGCCCCGTGCGCCACCCCCCACCCTCCCCGGAGTGCGCCGGGGCGAAGCGAAAGCCGCCCCGCCGAACGCGCTCCGGGGTCAGTTGCACGGAAGGAACACCCCTTGCACAAGCGAAAAGGGAAGCGATGGCTGCCGGCGGCCGTCCTCGGCGGCACCCTGGCCGCAGGAGCCCTCGCTTTCCTGCCTGCCATCGCCCAGGCGGGAGACGAGGACGACGCGAAGCAGCCGACCGCGCAGGCCGACTTCACCGCGGCCGCCGCGGAGTTCAAGGTCCCGGTCTCCGTCCTCCAGGGCGTGGCGCACCAGGAGTCCGGCTGGCAGCAGCACACCGGTTACAGCGACACCGGCGGCTGGGGCCTGATGAACCTCACCGATGTGACCTCGCGGATGGTCGAGGGCGGCGCGGCCGGCGCGTCGGGCCGCTCCGATCTGACCTCCTTCACCGACCACCCCGAACTGCACACCCTGCGGACCGCCGCGAAGCTGACCGGCATCCCGGCCGACCGGCTCCAGCACAACCGGAGGGACAACATCCGAGGCGGGGCCGCCCTGCTCGCCTCGTACCAGAAGCAGCTCACCGGCAGCACGTCCGCCGACCCCTCGCAGTGGACCGCGGCCATCGCCAAGTACAGCCGGATGTCTGACCGCAAGGCGGCCACGTCGTACGTACACGACGTGTTCGCCACCATCGAGTCGGGCGGTAAGCGGAAGGCCACCGCGCCCGCCGGATCGAAGGCCGCAGTCGCGTCCACCGGTCCCGCCACCGGGGTCACCCTGCATGCCGTGCCGTCGGCGAAGCCGGTCACCGGGCAGCTGAGCAAGCTCCGCCTCAAGGACACCTCGTCCCCGCAGGCCGAGTGCCCGGCGTCGATGGACTGCAAGTTCGTTGCCGCGGACCCGTCCAACGGCCAGGTGTCCGACCGGCCCGCCAACGGCATAAAGATCAACCAGATCATCATCCACACCACCGAGGGCTCCTACGACGAGGCCATCAAGACCTTCCAGACCCCGGGTGGCGCCTCGGCGCAGTACGTGATGCGGTCGTCGGACGGTGCGGTCACCCAGATGGTGGCCAACAAGGACATCGCGTTCGGTGACGGAAACTACGACAGCAATCTGCACGCCGTCCAGATCGAGCACGAGGGCTTCTCGGCACACGGCGCCGACTGGTACACCACGGCGGCGTACGAGCAGACGGCCAAGCTGGTGAAGTACCTCGCGGACAAGTACGACATCCCGCTGGACCGCCAGCACATCCTGGGCCACGACAACGTCCCGGGACCGTCCGACTCCACCCTGGCGGGCATGCACTGGGACCCGGCCAACGGCTGGGACTGGACGCGCTTCATGGAGCTGCTCGGCGCACCGTTCGACCAGGGCGCCCGTGGCGTGGCACCCGTCGGGTCCGCCGTGACCATCACCCCCGGGTTCAGCGAGAACAAGCAGACGTACACCGTCTGCCCCGCGGACGACCCGACCGGTGCGGCCAAGAGCTGCACGCCGGTGACCGAGCCGTCGAGCGCTCTGTTCGTGCGCAGCGCCCCGAGCGACGACGCCCCGCTCGTCCTCGACCCGGTCGTCCACTCGGACCCCGCGGCCAAGGGCGGCACCGACGGTGTCAGCGACTGGAGCGACACCGTCCAGGCCGGGCAGCAGTTCGTCGTCGCCGGGCAGCAGGGTGACTGGACGGCGATCTGGTACGACGGCCAGAAGGGCTGGATCCACAACCCCGGTGGCAGCAACACCACGCCCGCCCCGGGCGCCCGGATCATCAAGTCCGCCGGTACGACCGCTGCCCCCGTGTACGGCACGGCCTACCCGGACGCGTCCGAGTACCCGTCCGGACTCTCCCCGTCCAAGCAGGCGCCGCTGACGGCGAAGAACTACGCGATCCCGGCCGGCCAGGCCTATGTGGCGGCCCAACCGCCGCTGGGCAGCGCGGACTTCTTCCCCACGGGCGGAAAGGTGGTCACCGGGGCCAAGAAGTACTACACGGTCCAGTTCAACCACCGGTACATCCTGGTCAACTCGGCCGATGTCACGGAGACGCGTACGGTGCGCCACTGACGTACGCAGAGCGAGCCGCCCCCACGGGTGGCGCGGGCGCTGCTGCCGGGGCCAACACCCCTGGCGGCAGCGCCCGTCCGGCGTTCCGGGCCGACATCCCCGCACCGCTTCGCACCGCGCCGGGCCGGGCACCCTCACACCGCTTCGGGCCGCACGCACGATGAAATCCGAAGACTCCTCCCGTGCCCCTGGGCTAGCGTCGCCGGATGACGACCGACCGGCGGTTCTCGCCTCCTACCGAACGCGACGCCCTGTGCGGGTTCCTCGACGGGCAGCGTGCGGCCCTCGCCCGTAAAGTCACGGGTGTCTCCGACACGGACGCCCGCGCTACCCCGACCGCGAGTGCGCTTTCGCTGCTGGGCATTCTCAAGCACTGCGCGCTGTGGGAGCGCCGGTGGTTCCTGATCATCGCGGCCGGTGAGATCTTCCCCGGCGAGTGGCCGCTCAACGGGGAACAGGACACCGACCTGGAGGACTTCCGCGTCGATGAACGCGACACGGTGGAGCGGTGGCTGGCCATCTACGAGGAGCGGTCCGCCGCGTCGAGGAAGGCGGTCGCCGGCATGGATCTGGACGCCCCGTGCGGCTGGCCGCAGGCCGCTGACCGGAATCTGCGCTGGGTGCTCCTGCACATGATCGAGGAGACCGCCCGGCACGCGGGTCACGCGGACATCATCCGCGAAACCCTCGACGGCAGTTCCGGCACCTGACTTGACCTGCCCCCCCGGCCCGCCGTGTCCGGCCAGGGCGCTCACGGCATCCGGTACTCCTGCTCGGGGCGCCCGGTCGCCCCGTAGCGCAGCTTCATCCTCAGCAGGCCGCTGGTGACCAGTCCCGCGAGGTAGCGCTGTGCGGTGGCGCGCGAGACGCCGATGAGCGAGCCGACCTCTCCCGCCGACAGCGGGGACGCCGAACCCCGTACCGCAGCGAGCACCGCGTCGCCGGTCACCGTACGGGCGGCAGGCGGGCGGGCCGTACGGGTGGCCGCCGGACTCCGCAGCGCCGCGTACGCGCTCTCGACCGCGCCCTGGTCGACGGTCTCGGTGCCGGTCAGCTGGCGGAAGCGGGCGTAGCCGTGCAGCTTCTCGGCCAGCAGTTCCGGGGTGAACGGCTTGACCAGATACGCGAGTGCGCCCGCCGACACCGCGCGTCGCACGGTCGCCCCCTCGGTGGCCGCGCTCAGGACGAAGGCGTCGCACTCCAGGCGGCCCAGCAGATCGAGCCCGGAACCGTCGGGCAGATAAAGGTCGATCAGCGCCAGGTCCACGGGCGTACCGGCGGCGGCCCGGAGCGCTGTCCCGGCGGAGTTCGCGGTGCTGACGGCGCGGAAGCCCGGTACCCCGTCGACCAGCGACGCATGGATCCCGGCCACCCGGAAGTCGTCGTCGACGACCAGGACGGAGTACGGCTCGCGCTCGGTCATCGGCCTGCCTCGTCCCCGGCCCCTGGACGGTCCACTCCGGGCCCGGCCCGGTGGACCTCGTCGGTCGTGTGGGCTCCGGTTGCCTGGGCCCCGCTCACGTCACCCTCGCTCACGTAACCCTCAGCCACTTCTGCTGCCGCTTCCGTCACTTCACTCACTTCACCCACTCCGGACACTTCAACTCCTCCGGTTCCCGCCGTCCCTGATCCGTCCCCCTCGCTCTCCGTCCCGATGACCCCCGGCAGCCGGGCCACGAACACGGCGCCGCCCGAGACCCGGCCCTGCTCAGCCCCGCCCTGGCCGGAATCCGACGGATCGCCGTACTCGCTCCGAGGCCCACCAGGCCCACCGGGCCCCCGAGCCGTGGACGCACCGTCCGCCCCCGGCGACCCGGTCCCGGCAGGCGGGCCGCCGCGCTCCGCGAGATGGATGTCGCCGCCCCTGACCCGGGCGATCTGGCGCGCCAGTGCCAGCCCGATACCCCGGCCGCCCACCGCCGCCGTGTGGTCCTTGGTCGACATGCCCTCGCGGAACACGTCGTCGGCGGGCCCGTCCGGAACGCCGTCGCCGGAGTCGGCGACCGTGATGAGGAGGGTGCCGTCCTCGGTCATCAGCTCCACCTCGACGAGGGAGGGGGAGCGCGCGCCGTCCCGGGCGGCGTCGACCGCGTTGTCGACCAGATTGCCGAACACCGTGGTGACATCGACCGGCGCTGTCACGGTCCCGTCGGCCCAGGTCGCCCCGCCGATCACCAGCGTCACCCCGCTCTCCCGGGCCTGGGCCGCCTTCGCGGACAGAAAGGCCCTCATGTAGGAGTCGTGGACCGCGTCGAGACCGGGCAGCGCCCCGCCCGGCGGGCCCGTGCCGAGCAGGGTGCCGATGTACTCGGCCGTCTCCGCGAGGTGACCGCCGTGGGCCAGCGCGGAGACCACATGCAGCCGGTTGGCGAATTCGTGGCGCTGGGCGCGCAGCGCCGAACTCATCGCCTGGACCGCGTCGAGCTGGCGGGTCAGCGACTCGACATCGGTGCGGTCCTGAACGGTCAGCAGCGTGCCGAGATCCCGCCCGTCACGTACGACCCGCCGCGACGAGAGCACGAGGACCCGTTCGCCGACCGCTGCCATGACCGGGCTGCCCACCGGCGTACGGATCGTCGCCAGCACCCGCGGTGTCAGTCCCAGCGAATCGACGGACCGCCCCGGCCGGGCCCGGGTCGCCAGCAGCCGGCGTGCCTCGTCGTTGACCACGGTGACCGTCCCGCCGTTGTCCACGGCGAGCACCCCCTCCCCGATCCCGTGCAGGACGGCCTCCTGCTCCTGCACCAGACCGGCCAGCTCCTCCGGTTCCAGGCCCAGCGTCAGCCGCTTCCACCGCCGCGCCAGCAGCGCCGACGCGCCGATCCCGAGCAGCAGGGCGACGATCAGCCAGCCGAGCCCGCCCAGGAGTACGCGCACCAGCTGCGCCCGTACGTCGGACACGGCGACACCCGCGTTGGCCTCGCCGACGACCCGGTGCGAGCCCGGCGCGTACACCGGGACCTTCGCGACCACCTCGTGGCCGAGATACGCGTGGTCCCTGGCCAGCACCTCATGGCCGGAGAGGGCGCCGCTCGGGTCGGTGCTCACCCTTCTGCCCAGCTGGGAGCGTTCCGGGTGGGCGAGCCTGATGCCCCGGTCGTCGGTGACCACCACGAACAGCGAACCCGTCCTGGTACGGGCGGCCTCGGCCGCCGTCTGGACCGGCCCGGCGGCGAGCGTCCCGCGCGGGGTGTCCGCGGCCCCGCCGCCCGGCCGGGCGTTGGCCGCGGAGTACTGGGCAGCTCCGCGCCGGACTGCGGGCTGGGCGGCGACCGTACGGGCCACGGCGAGCGCGCGCAGCTGGTACTCGTGCACGAGCCGGTGCTCGTTGGAGTACGCGAAGGCACCGAACGCGGCAGCCAGGGTCACCGCGACGACCGCGCACTGCAACAACAGCACCTGAGTGCGCAGCCGCAGTCGCATCCGCAGCCGGGACCGTCCGCCGCCCCGCGAGCGCGCGGAGAGCCGCCGGGCGGACGGCCGCCGGGCGGACGGTTCGAAGAATCTCACCCCGCCGACGGTAACCGGCGCCGCCCCGTGCACAGAATGCGCAGAAAGCGCGGATCAGGGCTTACGCGGGTTGCGCGCAGAACCTGGAGAGCAGTGGCAGCCGCCGGATAGCTTCCGCCCGGGACACAACGAGCCGCACCAGGAGTTCTCTTGCTGAAGATACCGCGCCCCGGACCACGGGCCCGTTCCTGTCGCACCCGCGGGGGCCGGCTGTGACGGGGCACACCTGGACGCTGCTGATCATTCTGGCGGCGGCCATCGCCGCGCTGATCACGCTGATCAACTCACGGCTGCGCTTCCACCCCTTCGTGGCGCTGATGACCGTATCGATCGGTGTCGCGCTGGCCGCGGGGCAGCCCGTGGCGAAGATCGCGGAGTCGCTGGAGTCGGGCGCGGGCGGGATCCTCGGCAACGTCGGTGTGACCCTGGCCTTCGGCGCCATGCTGGGCAGGCTGCTGTCGGGATCGGGCGCCACGGACAAGATCGCCCGCCTGATCGTCGACCGGTCCGGTGAACGCTCCCTGCCCTGGTACATGGCGGGCGCCGCCTTCATCATCGGCATCCCGATGTTCTTCGAGATCGGGCTGATCGTGCTGCTTCCGCTGATCTTCAGCGTGGCCCGGCGCCTCCAGGACACCCACCAGGTCAAGGGCTCCCCGTACGTCTTCCTCGCCACCCCGGCCATCGCCGCTCTGTCGACCCTGCACGGCATGGTGGCGCCGCACCCGGGCCCGCTGGTCGCGGTGGAGGGCCTGCACGCCAACCTGGGCATCACGATCGTGGTCGGCCTGGTCTGCGCGATCCCGACGATCATCATCGCCGGTCCGGTGTACGGCCGGTGGATAGCGCCGCGTCTCGACGTCCGCCCCGACCCGGAACTGGTCGCCAAGTTCACCGGTTCCGAACGGCCCGACGGCGCCCCGGGCGGAGCCGTCGACGGCCCCGCCGCCGACGGCTCCGCCCCTCCCGTCAACAAGGTCCGTACCGGCTGGGCGCTGACCGCCGTGCTCGTCCCGGTGGTCCTGATGCTGCTGCGCACCCTCGCGGAGCTGGCGTACGACGAGTCGAGCCCCGTACGGCATGTGCTGACCTTCACGGGCGAGCCGGTGATCGCCATGCTCGCGGGCTTCCTCTTCGCGCTCTTCGCACTCGGCTACCGCAGCGACATGACGCCCGACGCGATCCGTTCGTCCCTGACCGACAGCCTCAAGGCGGTGGCGGGCATCCTCCTGATCATCGCGGGCGGCGGCGCGTTCAACCAGGTCCTGGAGGACTCGGGGATCGGCAAGGCCGTCGAGTCGGCCGCGTCGGGACTGCATGTCAACGTCCTGGTCCTGGGCTGGCTGCTGGCTCTGCTCCTGTCCTTCTCGACGGGCTCGGCCACCGTGGGAATCGTCGCGGCGACGGGCATCCTGGCCCCGCTGGCGGAGTCCGGCAGCAGTCTGCACACCGCCCTGCTCGTGGTCGCGATCGGAGCGGGCTCGATCGGCCTCAACTACGTGAACCACGCGGGCTTCTGGCTGGTGAAGGAGTCCTTCGGCATGTCGCTCGGCCAGGCGACGAAATCACATACGGCGATCCAGACGATCGTGAGCGTCTGCGGCCTGCTGATGGCCCTGCTGATCTCGGTGGTCGCCTGAACGCCGGATCCCACACCGGCTTGCCGCACACCGGAAGGTGACACGCAGAAGGACCGAGGGCCGCCGCCCGTCATCCGGGCGGCGGCCCTTTCGCGGCCCCTCTCCCGCCCCACACCCATGGGATATTCAAATGTCTGATGTTTGTGTACGCTGCTTCCATGAAGCGCATCAGCACACCGCGACGGACGGCAAGCCTGTCCGCGCAGCTCGTGGACAGTCTCCGCTCGCACATCGAGGCGGGCGGATGGCCGGTGGGAACACGCATCCCGCCGGAGCAGGCCCTCATCGAGGAGCTGGGGGTCGGGCGCAGCACGCTGCGGGAGGCGCTCGGCGCGCTCGTACATCTGGGCCTGCTGGAAGCCCGGGTCGGGGACGGCACCTATGTCCGCGCTTCGAGCGAGCTCCAGTCGGTCATGGTGCGGCGAGCGAGTTCCGCACAGCGGGACAACGTGCTCGAACTGCGTACCGTCCTTGAGGAGTACGCATCGGGGGCCGCCGCGCTGCGCCGCAGCGAGGACCAACTGCACCAGCTGAGAGATCTGTTGGACGACGCCGACGCGGCCTGCGCCGGTGAGGACGCGTCCGCGGCCAGGAACGTCGACGCGCTGTTCCACCGGACCGTCGTCCGGGCGAGCGGAAACGACCTCCTGATCGAGGTCTACGACTATCTCGGTACGGCGCTCACCTCCTCGCTGGGCGGACTGCCCTGGGACACCGCGGGAGCCGAGGAACACGCCGGCCTGCACAGGCGGCTCGTCCACGCGATCGAGGCCCAGGACGAGAACGGCGCCCGAGACGCGGCGGCAGCGATCGTCCGGCTCACCGGCGACCATGTGGCCGAGGCGCCGGGAGCGTCGGAGCAGGCATCGGAGGAAACGGCAGAGGAAGCGGCGGACGGACGGTGAGCGAAGTGAGCGAGGAGGCATCTCCGATATCCGGCAGGCCCGAGGCCGCCGGAGAGTCTGAGGCCGGCAACACCCGGCGCGCCGAGGCCGCCGGAGTGCCTGAGGCCGGCAACACCCGGCGCGCCGTGTCCATCGGCTTCGTCGTCGCGATCTGCCTCGTAGCGGCGAACCTCCGTACCAGCCTCACCGGTGTCGGCACGCTGCTGCCCGCGATCGAGCACGGCAGCGGCCTGACCGCGAGCTGGGGCGGGCTGCTGAGCACTCTCCCGCTGCTGACCTTCGCCGCGACCTCACCCCTGGTGGCGCGGGCCTCCCACCGCTTCGGCACCGCACGTCTGCTGGTGGCAGCACTCGGCGCGCTGACCGTCGGCACCGTGGTCCGGTCGGTTCCCTCCGTGGTCTGCCTGTTCGCCGGGACCGTGATCCTCTCCGCGGCCATCGCGTTCGGCAATGTGCTGCTGCCCGCTCTGATCAGGCGGAGCGTGCCCGCGCACCGTATTCAGGGCGTCAGCGCCCTCTACGTCACCGTCATGGGCGTCACCGCCGCCGTCTCCTCCGGGATCTCCGCGCCGCTCTCCCACACCCTGCCGGGTTCCTGGCACACCGCTCTCGCCTGGGGCGCCGCCTTCACCGTCGTGGCGTTCCTCGTCTGGCTGCCCCGGACGCGGGGCGACAAGCCACCGGTGTCCACCGGCGGGACCCACAGCCCCGTGCCCTGGCGGTCGCGGCTCGCCTGGCAGGTCACCTTCTTCATGGGCCTGCAGTCCCTGGCCTTCTACACCGCCGTCGCGTGGCTGCCCAGCATCCTGGTCGACCGCGGCACGAGCAGCACCACGGCGGGATGGATGCTCTTCTCCTACCAGGTGGTGTCCCTGGCCGCCAGCAGCCTCCTGCCCCTGCTCACCCGGGGCCGGCACGACCAGCGCTGGATCGCGGCCGGGGCCTCCGTCCTCGTGGCAGGCGGCTTCACCGTACTGGTCGCGGCCCCCGCGCTCTCCGTCCTGGCGTGCACCCTGCTCGGACTCGGCGGCGGCGCGTGCCTTGTCCTCGCGCTCACCTTCCAGAGCCAGCGCGCCGGCACCTCCGGCGAAGCCGCCGCGCTGGCGGGTATGGCGCAGTCCATCGGCTACCTCGTAGCGGCGGCCGGGCCCCTGCTCCTCGGCATCCTGCACGACATCACGAGCAGCTGGACGCTTCCGCTCGTCGCCCTGGTCGTCCTCAGCCTTGCCATGACAGGCGCCGGATACGGGGCGGGGCGCGACCGCCATGTGAGCCGCACCGCCCGCTGACCGACGTGCACGGCCCGGGCGGCACACGGTCCGGGCAGCCCCGCCCCCTCAGCAGCCGGCCGCCGGCCCGTCTTCCCTTGCCCGTACATACGAATGCCCGGACGTACGGATTCCCCAGATGACCATGGATCCGAGACCGCAGCCTCACGGCCGCAGAGGAGACCACCCATGACCGGATCGCAGCCCCCGACCGACGAGTTCAGCGCCCGTACCGCTCAGCGCGGCGGCCACCTGTATGCGACCGACCCGCAGTTCCGCGCCGCCGCACCCCTGGACACCGTCACCGAGGCGATCCGGCGGCCGGGACTGCCGCTCGGCGACCTCGTGGCCACGGTGATGGAGGGGTACGCGGACCGCCCCGCGCTGGGCGAGCGCGCTACGGAGCCGTTCACCGACCCGGACACGGGCCGCACCGCGCTGCGCCTCCTGGAGCGGTTCGACACGATCACCTACGGCGAACTCTGGGAAGCGGTCGGCGCGGTGGCCTCCGAGTGGCAGCACCACCCCGGCCACGCCGTGAGCAGGGGAGACTTCGTCGCGCTTCTCGGCCCCGGGAGCATCGAGTACGCCGTGGTGGACCTGGCGTGCGTCCGCTCCGGTGCGGTCTGCGTGCCTCTCCAGGCCGGCGCGTCGGCGGGGCACCTGGCCCCCGTCATCGCCCAGACCGCACCGCGCGTACTCGCGGTCGACATGGCCCACCTGGAGACCGCGATCCAACTCACGGCCGACGCACCGTCACTCGCCAGAATCGTCGTCATCGGCCACCACCGCGAGGTGACCGCTCACCGCGAGAAGCTGGACCTGGCACGCGGTCAACTCGCCGTACAGGGCCGGGGCGTCGCCCTGGACACGCTGGCCTCACTCATCGAGCGGGGCAGAACCCTGCCGCCGGTTCCCCGCCGCTCGCCGGTTCCCCGCGGCTCCGAGGGCGCGGCAGTCGACGCGCTCAGCGCGCTGATCTACACCTCCGGTAGCACGGGCACCCCCAAGGGAGCCATGTACACCGAACAGCTGGCCACACGGTTCTGGGCGGACTTCGTGCCCGGCCAGGAGCCGCGGCCGTCCCTCGTGCTCGCGTACATGCCCCTGAGCCACATGGTGGGACGCGGCGTGCTGTTCGGCACGCTCGCCAAGGGCGGCACCGCCTGCTTCGCGGCGTCGAGCGACCTGTCGACCCTGTTCGACGACCTCGCCCTGGTCCGCCCCACCGAGTTCGTCATGGTGCCCCGCCTCTGCGACATGCTCTTCCAGCGCTACGGGAGCGAGCTGGCCCGCCGGACCAGGGCGGGGGAGGAGGGCGCCGAGGCCGAGGAGCGGGTGAAGGAGGAGCTTCGGGAGAGGACCATGGGCGGCCGCCTCCTGTGGGCCGTCAACGCCTCGGCCCCGTTGAGCGCGGAGATGACCGCGTTCATGGAGAGCTGCTTCCACGTCCGGATGCGCGACGGCTACGGGTCGACGGAAGCCGGCATCGTGTCGCTCGACGGCCGGGTGCTGCGCCCCCCGGTGACCGGCCACCGATTGGCGGACGTGCCCGAACTGGGCTACTTCGGCACCGACTCGCCGTACCCGAGGGGCGAACTGCTGATCAAGTCCGACCGGCTCGTCCCCGGCTACTTCCAGCGACCGGACGCCACCGCCCAGGTCTTCGACGAGGACGGTTTCTACCGCACGGGCGACATCATGGCCCGTGTGGGACCCGACGAACTGCGCTATGTCGACCGCCGCTCCAACGTCCTCAAGCTGTCCCAGGGCGAGTTCGTGGCCGCCTCCCGTCTGGAAGCCCTCTTCACCGGAGACCCGGACATCCGGCAGGTCTTCGTCTACGGCAACAGCGCGCGCTCCCATCTGCTCGCCGTCATCGTGCCCACCCAGGACGCGCTCGACCGCACCGGCGACGACACCCGGCGCCTCCGTTCGGACCTGCGCGAATCCCTGCGACGTCTCGCCGCCGGGGCCGGCCTCAACTCGTACGAGATTCCAAGGGACTTCCTGATCGAGACCGAACCGTTCAGCCCGCAGAACGGGCTGCTCTCCGGCGTACGCAAGCTGCTGCGCCCCGCGCTGACCAAGCGTTACGGCGAGCGCCTCGAAGCGCTGTACACCGAGCTGGCCGAGCGCGAGACCGGCGAACTCGACGCACTGCGCCGGGCAGGGCAGGACCGGCCGGTACGGGAGACCGTGGTCCGGGCCGCACGAGCGCTGCTCGGACGCCGACAGGACGAGGTGCAGCCCGGTATGCGCTTCGTCGAACTCGGCGGTGACAGCCTCTCCGCGCTGTCGTTCTCCCAGTTACTGGAGGAGATCTTCCACGTCGGCATCCCCGTCGACGTCGTCATCAACCCGGTCAACACCCTCCAGCAGGTGGCCGACCACATCGAGAGGGCCCTCGCGACGGGACACCACCGCCCGACCGCCGACAGCGTCCACGGACCGGGCGCGACCCGTCTGTCGGCGGGCGATCTGACGATGGACGCGTTCTTCGGCACGGAGGCCGTGGCGCAGCCCGGCAGGCCGGCCGGACCACTGCCCCGGCCACGGACCGTCCTGCTGACCGGCGCCAACGGCTATCTGGGCCGCTTCCTGTGCCTCGAATGGCTGGAGCGCGTCGCGGAGCGGGGCGGCATGCTGGTGTGCCTGGTCCGCGGCAGCACCGACGAACAGGCCCGGGCACGGCTCGACGCCGCCTTCGACAGCGGCGACCCGGCACTCCTCCGGCACTATCACGAACTGGCCGCCGGGCATCTGGAGGTGGTCGCGGGCGATGTGGCGGAGACCGGCCTCGGGCTCGACAAGGAGACCTGGCAGCGGCTGGCCGACACCGTGGACCTCATCGTCCACCCGGCGGCACTCGTCAACCATGTCCTGCCGTACGAACAGCAGTTCGGCCCCAATGTGCTGGGCACGGCCGAACTGATCAGGCTGGCGGTGACCTCCCGGATCAAGCAGTTCAGCTTTCTCTCGACGGTGGCCGTCGTCTTCGGGAGCGAGGCCGCGGCCGACGAGACGGCCGACATCCGCACGGCCTGCGGGACGCGCGACCTCGACAGCGGTTACGCGAACGGCTACGCGGCCGGCAAGTGGGCCGGCGAGGTACTGCTGCGCGAGGCACACGACACGTACGGCCTCCCGGTCGCCGTGTTCCGCTCGAACCTGATCCTCGCCCACCCGCGCTACCGCGGCCAGCTGAACATCCCGGACGTCTTCACCCGCCTCCTGCTCAGCCTGCTGGCGACCGGAATCGCCCCGGGCAGTTTCTACGCCCGCGACACCGGCCACGGCGGCGGCGGGGGTGACCGGGCCGACGGCGCGTCGCGAGCGCAAGGCGGCGGCGGGCACTACGACGGGCTCCCCGTGGACTTCACGGCACGGGCCATCGCCTCGCTGGGCGACGGCGCCCGGGAGGGCTACCGCACCTTCAACGTCGTGAACCCGCACGAGGACGGAATCTCGCTCGACACCTGCGTCGACTGGCTGGTGGCGGCCGGGCACCCGCTGGAGCGCATCGACGACTACGACGAGTGGCTCGACCGCTTCGAGACCGCCCTGCGCGGCCTCCCCGACCGGCAGCGGCACCATTCGCTGCTCCCCCTGCTGCACGCCTTCACGAAGCCGGAGGCCCCCGTGCCCGGCTCCGCCCTCCCGGCGGACCGCTTCCGTACGGCGGTCCGGGCCGCCGCCCTCAACGAGGAGAACGACATCCCCCATCTGTCACAGGACCTGATCACCAAGTACGTAACGGACCTCCGGGCCCAGCACCTGCTCTGACGGAGGCCGCGCACGGCCGCGCACGCGCACACGCACACGCACGAGGGCCGCCGAACCCGGCCGAAAGCCGAAAGCCGAAAGCCGAAAGCCGAAAGCCGAAAGCCGAAAGCCGTGCGAAACGCTCAGGAACCGGTCGACGGCCACTCGACGATGCCGTCGAGTGCCGGCGGCCGGTAGCAGGGCCCCTTGAGCACCTTGCCGTCGGCCCGGCGGTCCACCCGCCCGTCAGCGTCGCGCTTGCTCATGTTGGACCGGTGGACCTCGACGAAGACGGCCGGCAGATCGATCCCCAGCGCATCCGCGGCTCCGTAGGTGACATAGAGGACGTCGGCCAGTTCCTTGGCCACCGCCCTGTACGCGACCACCGGGTCCTCACCGTTTTCCAGGGTCTTCGCCAGAACCGTGAGGGCCTCGGCAGCCTCCCGTGCCTCTTCGGTCAGCAACGTCCTTCGGTGTTCGGCCACTTCGGGGCGCTCGGCCGCAGTCCCACCGTCGAACACCTCGCGGAACTCAGCAACTCGTCGCATCGGCTCGTGATCCATGGCCCCGACCCTAGACGCTTCGCGCGACGCCCGAGCGAGAGCCGTCGGCCCTCCAACGCGGCGAGGGCTGTTTCCCTGCTGACCAGGGAAACAGCCCTCACCAATGAACTGGTATGCCATCAGGAACTGTGCCCGGGGCCCGGCGCGTACGTGTCCGACGCGCAGAAGGCCGGAGGGCGAGTGGCGCCAATGGGAAGCACGGGAAGTGCCGGGCGATTGCCGGTGCACTACGGGTGCGCACCGGATTGTTCCGCAGCTCGACAGCCTTACCGCTCTACTGGCTCGGTGAGTGGTTGCTCGCCGTGCAACTCCGCTCTCCCGACCGTGTGCAACGAGGCCGCAAGGATCCGACAGACCTCAACTCGTTGTCGCTGGTCACAGCCGTCCAGCAGCCGCTCCAGGCGGCGAAGCACCGACAGGTCCCGCACGTAGCGTGCGACAACTCCGATGACCATGCAGGCCGGTAGGATGAGTGCCACCCCGGACGGGGTCATGACTCGTAACCCTTCCTGATGGACTCGGCGATTTTTTCCGCGTTGCGGCCGTACAAACATGACCCGTGCCGATTCAAAATCACTGTGCGATCACCGAGATGAGCAGAGTGACTGGAAATCAGCTCGATCGTGTCCGCCCGAGGCACCTCATCAAGGAATCCGTGGGCCAAGAGGACCGCACAGAGTGTTTCCACGGTGTCACCGCAACACCACTCGATCACCAGGTCACCGGCGTGATGTGTATAGCAGTTGGCGAATCCGTGTGGCTCAGCAGTCCTGTTGACCAAAGCTGGGCAGCGCAGAATCCGACTCAACAGCAAGTCTCGCACCCGCAGGTCATTGATCCCTCTTGAGTCTGTCCACTCCTCAGCCTCCTGCTTTTCGTCGCGGGAGAGGCCACGGGGAAGCCGTTTCCACAGAAGCACCTCGTCGTCGCGCGCAGACGGCAGGCGGATGGTGCCACCGTCGGCGCGCGTCACGATGACGTGAGCCGAGCTGATCGCGTCGTGGAGAATCAATTGCCCTTCGCTCTCCCGCACGCGCAGCCCGGGGACACCGCGGATGCCACCGTAGATGTGATCGAACCGCGGGAGAAGCTCACGAAGAACCTCGTTCGCCATGTCCGATTCCAGGGTCAGCTTTACACCCTTAGCCTCCGGCTCTGCTTCTCGAACTCCAAGAAGAGCACCGTTGAGCTGGTGATCCTTGAAGCCGGTGGCCAACACATGGGCCACATGTGCTTCTAGACGGCGCTGACGGGGATCAGGGGAATCTACGATCGAGGTCCCAAGATAGACATCGGCCTGCTGGGCCAGCCTGGAAGCGGTTGAGAGCGTCAGTGGCGTCTGGTCGCGGATCTTCTTGGCCAGACGGTTGGTATTGCGTGATCTGGACATACCTTGCCCCTTCCACTTACCGCCCGGCGACGGCAGGAGAGACAGTTCGGATGTCCTGATACGTGTTGACTGCCACTGCGGGTGACTCTCAAGAGCCCACTGCTCGCTCCGGCGCCGGGACCGGGTGTAGCGAGACGCACTGCCGCAGCAGCGCTGGAAAGACGCTACACCAACGTCTTGCGCTTGAGCCAGCAATCGGAAGGTGCGGGCGCCTGGCAGAGCTGTCCCCGCGACCGGCCGTTGGTACGTGATGGCGTCGGTTCTGAGTAGTCCAGCGGCGCGTGCAGGTGGCACGCAGGTCGAGCACGATGCACGTCGCATCTGCAGCGCAACAGGAGCAGATCCCAGCAGTGAGGCGTGCAACCCCCGCGGAACAGGGCCTATCGACGCTGACGACCGAAGTGTCGACTCTGGACATCGGCGGTCTCCACCTCACTATTTGGGCTAGGGGCCCTAAGCGGCCCGTTTCGCCGAATGCGGGACCGCTGCCCAGTCCCGCACTGCCGCCAGATGCTCGGGCAGCAGGCCGACGTACGGGTCGGGCTGAACCAGCAGGGTGGGAAACCCGCGAGCGGCGCGTGCGGTCGCCCAGGCGTGGTCGAGATCGGTGAAGTCGTCGTCGATCCAGGCGGCCGGTGCGTCGCCGAGCCACGCGTCGACGTGGTCGCGTTTCCAGAGGTAGCCGTTGGGGTGGCTGGTGGTGATGTTCGGGCGGGGCAGATCGACGTACGGGAAGGTGGGCATACCGAGCAGGGGACCGATCAGCGTGATGGCGTCGTGGCGCCAGCTGGTGCACCACGTCGGGGCGACCAGCCTCATGCGGATGAGGTCGGTGAGCATCGGTCCGTGCTCCGGGTTCAGCCACACCGGAACGGGAGTCTCGGGCGGGCGACCGGCAGGTACGACGTCGTAGCGGACGTGACTGGGTGGAGTGGCCCCGTCCGCGTGCGGGAACGGTATGAGGACACCGTCGATGTCGATCAAGAGGTAGGGCGGGCGCATCGGTTCCTCCGGCTCGGGCGAGGGGCGGGTCAGAGCTTGCGCGCGGTGATCAAGAGAGTGGTCGGCCACGGGCCGTGGCGAGCATCGTGGAAGTCCTGCGCTGAGGTGAGCCAGAGGCCGGCACGGGCGAGGTGCTGCTCCCATCGCTGAGCGTCGAACTCCCACCGCACCAGGGGAAGCCGGGTGCGGTCGGGGAGAGTGACGTGGTCGCGGCGAGGCCGATCGTCAATGGCGGGGCGTCGACCGCCGCGCTGGGGATGAGGGACGGTGAAGGCGAGGGTACGGCCGGGTTTGAGGTGGGCTGCGACGGCAGGCAGGAGGAGGTTCGGCGGAACGAGGCCGATTGCACCGAAGACCGAATAGATCGCGTCGAAGTGCTCGTCTGTCGCCTGGAGGTAGTGGAGGCCGTGACCGGCGGCGAAGGTGAGACCGGAGAGGCGGCCGTAGTGGATACGGGCTCGGCGGATCTGGATGCCGACGAGGTCGACGCCGGTGACGCGGGCGCCGCGGCGGGTGGCGAGGTGGGCGGCGTTGTGGCCGGGGCCGCAGCCGAGTTCGAGGATGCGGCGGTGGGCGAGGTCGGTGCCGAGGATCTCCGCGCCGGGGCCGAGACCCGGGCGGGTGGTCCACTCCATCCGGGCGGGGACTGGGAGGGGTTCGGCTGGCGCGGTGGCGGTGCGTTGCAGGGCGTGGGCGTGCCAGGGAGAGGGCGCTGGTGCAGTGGGCATCTAGACCTCCTAGACCTCCAGGAGGTGGAGGACGTCAGTGAGATGGCGGCGTACGACCTTGATGTACGCCGGGTCGGTGGCGGGGTCGTTGATCCAACGGACCGCCTGCTCCATGAACCACTCCACGCTCCAGATGCGCTGCCATCCCAACGACCATTGCTCGCTAGGGAGTTCACCGCGCCGGGCGAGAGCGTCAGGCGAGCCGCCCGCAGCCACGTACTGCTCGATGAAGGCGCGCAGACGCACTGGGTCGGGGTCCTCGACGGTGCCGTGCCAACTGGCCAGGTCGAGCAGGCCGGGGCCGGTGAAGGCGCGGGCGAAGTCGAGTAGGCGCCAGGTGTTGCCGTGACCGATGTGGAGGCTGGTGGGGTGGAACTCGGAGTGCACCCAGCCGAACGGGGCGAGCGTGGCACCGGTCGCGCGGTGCGGTGCGGCTCGGGCGAGGAGGTCGAGGGCCTGCTCGATGTCGTCGGTGTCTTCGGCTGCCCAGCGGTCGGCTTTGCGCAGGGCGTGGAGGTGGTCGAGGGCACGGCCGGGGAGGGTACGCAACCGCTCCTCGTCGAGGAGGGAGAGCGCCGGTGCGGTGCGGGCGCTGTGCACGACGACCGCTGCTGCGGCGCCGTCGAGGTCATCAGCCTCACGCACCGCGAGGCCAAGATCTTCGAGGAGCATGCCGAGCCGGCCGTCGCGTACGGCCGAGGCGTACACCTTGGGCACGGGAATACCGAGAGTGTGGGCTAGGCGTAGGACCTGGCCCTCGCTGTCGAAGGGGCGCTTGGCGTACTTGAAGATCGCGGTGGTGTGGTCGGGGAAGGTAACGCGTTCGACGCCGGACATCGACCAAACCCGCACCGCTTCGCGAGTGGGGAGAGGCCGTCCTGTGGCGGTGCACAGGTTGTGGAGGAGTTCGACGCTGAGGGACTCGTCCATGGGGAGTGCTCCTGGATTTCCTGTACGGGGATGAAGGCGTCCGGGGCGGGAGGAGTGTCGCGGTGGCATCCCGCCCCGGAGCCTCCTCGAAGGGCTATGCGGCAGGGTTGCCGGTCACACGGTGGGAGTAGACCTGCTCGATCCACCCAGCCTTGAACTGGGCTAGATCGTCACGGAAGTCGGCCATCGACGCACCGTAGGGCGCAACAACGCCGCCGGACTGGTCCGGCACGGACTGGCAGCCGTGCACGAGTCGGCCTCCGAGCGCGGTGTGGGCCTTGATGGACTCGATCCGCCGGTGCTCGTTGAACCACCCGCCGTGGTACACCTCGTCGAGCATCCCGCCCGTCTCGTCGTCCAGGTCGAAGACGACAGAGGTGGCGGCGGGGAAGAACCAGCACGGTCCGACGTTGGAGATGTGCCCGTCGAGCTCGACCTTGTTGAGTGCCATGAGCGTGGCCGCCTCGCGGAGCATCCGCAGGTGGTCGGTGGTGATCTGGGGGAGGCCGAGGCCGGTGAGGTGCTCGTCGCGGAAGAGGTAGGCATACACCTCATACGCGGTGGCCAGGACACGAGCGGCGGCGGTGGTGGACTCGCCGTGGTTCTTGATGAAGTCGAGCGCGAGCTGCTCGACCGCGCTCTCGGTCGTCTCGTCCACACCGAGGAGCTGGGACTTGACCAGCTCCCAGTCGACGACGAGCCAGGTGTGGGACTCGAAGCGGAAGAAGTACTTGGCCGGATCGATCGTGAGCCGTCGGTCGTCGACCTGGATGCCGGGCAGGCGGCTCCAGCGAGGGTCGAAGGCATCAGGCAGTTCGACCGTGATGGCCGCGCCGTCGATAGTGGTCACCGTTTCTCCGTCTCTGTTCAGCTAAGGCCGGGCACAGGAATGCCCGAACCTGGAGTGGGCGTACGGAACTTCGGGAAGCCGCCCGGTCCAAGGGGGAGCCTGGATCACGGTCAGACCGTTCCGGGCGGCTGCTGATAAGTGAACCGGTGGTCACGCTCAGTGGGTACGGTGGAAGGTAGGTGAAGCGGTATACGCGGTTTACAGCTCCGGAGTGGAGGCGGTCGTGGCGGCGCGGAGAGACCCCAACTCCCATATGCGCGACGTCATCGAAGCGGTCGACTGCACCTACGAAGCCCTCGCCAGGGAGGTGCGACGCATCGCCGCCGAGAACGGCGAGATCCTCCAGACCAACAAGTCGGCCATCTCGCACTGGGTGAACGGCACCCGCACCCCCTCTGGCCGGGTTGGCCAGTACCTGGCCGAGGCGCTGTCCCGCCGAGCAGGGCGCACGATCACCATGACCGAGATCGGCATCCACGCCGGTGACGGCGAAGCGCCGCCGGACTCCGATCCCGTACTCGCCGTCACCGACCTGGGCCGCGCAGACGTCGAGCGCCGCCGCTTCCTTGCCATCGCAGCCTTCACCACCGCAGGCGTCGCCATGCCGCTCGGCTACGACCACGAGGCCACCGCCCGCATGCTCCGCGCCCGCACCGGCACATCCGTAGTTGGGGTGGAGGACGTAGACGTCGTACGGCAGATCACCGCGGCCGACGAGCGCCTGGGGGGTGGCCACGGCCTGACCACGGTCACCGCGTACCTCGCAGACACAGCCGCCCCCATGCTGCGGGGCCGCTTTCCCGGCGACGAATTACGTCGGGCTGCGTTCGGCGCGGTCGCTGAACTCGCCTACCTCGCAGGATGGAAACACCACGACCTCGGCCAGGAAGGCGCCGCCCAGCGCTACTACCAGGTCGGCTACCGGCTCGCCTGCGAAGCCGACCCCCACGGCCACGCAGCCTGGATGATGCGCGCCCTCGCCCACCAGGCCCTTAGCCTCAAACAGCCCCACCACTGCGTCGACCTCGCCAAAGCCGCCCTCTCCCAAGGCGCCGGCCATATCGACGGTCAGACCGAAGCCCTCCTCCACATCACCCACGCCCGCGCCTACGCCGCCGTCGGCGAGAACCCCCTGGCCGCACGCGCCCTGCTCGCAGCGGAGAACGCTCTCCTACGTGACGACGGCCCCCAGCCCAGCTACTCCCGCGTGAGCGGCCCCGCCGCCGGCACCGTGGCGAGCCACACCGCCCGCACCCTGACTGACCTCGCCGACCACGTGGGCACCGAGCAACAGCACCGCGATGCCCTCATGCGCTGGGATCCGACGAAGTACAAGCGCGTCCACGCCCTCACCCACGCCGACCTCGGCGACAGCCTCGCCGCCCAGGCTCGCGCCGACGAAGCCGTCGCTGCCTGGACTCAAGCTCTGGTCCTCATGGAGGGCATGACCTCCGACCGCACCCGCAAGGCGATCACCTCGATCCGCTCAACCCTCGCCATCTATCAGCGCCGCCGTGTCCCCGGCGCCACCGATCTCGCTCGCCGCGCCCGCGAGGCCCTCGCCTAACATGCCCAACAACCCGCCCGACGAAGGGAACACCGTGGCCCAGCAGACCGACGACCGCTCCCAAGCACTCAAGCCGGCGCTCGAATCGATGACCCTGCTGGTCGCGGCCGTCATCGTCCACGACAAGGCCACCAACCGAGTCGTCCTCCTCCAGCGCAGCGAGAACGCCAAGTTCGCCCAGGGCAAGTGGGACCTTCCGGTCGGCAAGAGCGAACCGGGGGAGCCGATTACGCAGACTGCGGTGCGCGAGCTGTACGAGGAGACGGGCCTGGTCGTGAAGCCGGAGGTGTTGAAAGTCGCCCACATCATTCACGGGGCGTGGGGAGTTGAGGCCCCGAACGGCTTCCTCACCGTCGTCTTCGCGGCGCACGAGTGGTCCGGCGAGCCGGAGAACCGGGAGCCGCGTAAGCACGCTCAGGTGGGGTGGATGGATGCGCATGCCATCCCAGAGCAGTTCGTGGACACTACAGCCAGCGCTCTCCACCGCTATCTCGCCGACGGGTCGCAGGTTTCCCTCGACGGCTGGCAGTAGGAGCCGCGCCTCCACTGTCAGTGGCTGCAGCTACGGTGCTGACCCGAGCATTCGAACTGTGTGGGGGAGACGCATGGCGGCAGAGAGAAGGTGCCCGGAGTGTCAGACCGGGGATAGCGCCAATCGAAAGGGGAAACCGGGCCGATGTATCGGCTGTATCGACAGCCGATACCTGCAACTTGGCTGGAATCCCATCGAGCCATACGTTTCTTCTGGGCAAGCGCGTCAGTGTGTCTGCATTGAATGTGATCGCGCTGACCGCGTTCCCTACACCGAGGTCCGCAACAGCATCACCCGATACTGCGACTGGTGCTCGTGCCGTCAGATGTACGAACAGGGGCTGGTGAGCGAGCCCGCGAAGTGGGACATCACCGTTGAGCAAGCGGCAGAGATTGTCCTGGGGGAGGACTTCCTTGTACGCAGTCCGGCCGAGGAGGTGTCGGATGCCGCTGGGCTCGCTGAACGGATGGAGCACGTGTGGTCGTTGGTCGAGGTTGAGTGCGTCATGTGCGGCACTGCGGCCCAGCGGAGTGTGTCGCAGACCCTCGGCTGCCTAAGCGATCCTGACCGTAGCCGGTGTTCGTACTGCTTCTCTCTACCATTGGCTTCATGGCAGAGAGAGTTCTTCCGGGCACATGGGCTGGTGCGCGACTGTAGTGGATATGCCCGATTCGGTCAGCGAGTTGCGGCACATTGCATGGACTGCGGTGCCGAGCGCAACATTTCGATCTCCGAGCTCAAGAGCCGTGTGGCCCCTTGTCTCAGCTGCGCCGAAGCCGCAGACCCGGATGCCGTTCATGTCGTCTACGTAATGCATTTTCCCGCGCTCCGTGCGTACAAAGTCGGTATTACTAGCACCGAGGTAAGGCACGACAGGATTTCCTCTCACGAGGCCCGGGGCGGGATCCTGCTTGAGCAGCAGGAGGTGCCGAACAGGGAAGCCGCGCTGACAGTTGAAGACTTCGTGCTGCGCGCTGCGCGAGAGTTTCGCAGCGGGTGCACTTCCAACGACTTCCCGCAAGGGGGCTACACGGAGACGTGGAGCGACGAGGGCCCCGCCGTCGATCTTGCTCGCGTAATCGCCAGGTCCGCGTCAGAAGAAGCCCCTGGCTTCGATCGGCTGAGTAAGCTTCGGTCCTACTTCGACGTTGAGCCAGCGACTGTCGACGAGCTACTTGCTTTTCGGCACATTGGGCTTATCGAGGTCGATGGGACCCAGGTGCACCTAGTTGGCTTTAGCGAGCCCTTGGAGCAGGTACTACGCAAGATCCGTGCCCGCAGGATAGCTCGATGAGCAGATCGTTAAGGCTCAAGACCCGCTGCAACGTAATGAGGGCTGCTTCCCTGGCATCAGGGGAGCAGCCCTCATCGAATGACTCTGACGCTCAGTCAGGATTCTGCCGGTCCGGTGCACACCCGGTGCACAAGAGCCTGGAAAGCGAGCGGTACCAACGAGAAACGCTGAACAGCGTTTCCGCAGGTCACCTCACGTTCCAGGGCCTCCGGTCAAGGTCACCCGACCCCACGTTTTAGAGGTCGAAGTAAAGCTCGAACTCGTGCGGGTGCGGCCGCAGCTGGATCGGGGCGATTTCCTGGGTGCGCTTGTAGTCGATCCAGGTCTCGATGAGGTCGGAGGTGAAGACGCCGCCGGCCTGGAGGTATTCGTTGTCGGCTTCCAGGGCGTCGAGGACGGCCGGGAGGGAGGTGGGGACCTGGGCGACGCCCGCGTGCTCCTCGGGGGCCAGTTCGTAGAGGTCCTTGTCGATCGGCTCGGCCGGCTCGATCTTGTTCTTGACGCCGTCCAGGCCGGCCATCAGCAGGGCGGAGAAGGCCAGGTACGGGTTGGACGAGGGGTCCGGGGCGCGGAACTCGACGCGCTTGGCCTTCGGGTTCGAGCCGGTGATCGGGATCCGCATGGCGGCCGAGCGGTTGCGCTGGGAGTAGACCAGGTTGACCGGGGCCTCGAAGCCGGGGACCAGGCGGTGGTAGGAGTTCACCGTGGGGTTGGTGAAGGCCAGCAGCGAGGGGGCGTGCTTGAGGATGCCGCCGATGTAGTAGCGGGCCATGTCGGAGAGGCCCGCGTAGCCCTGCTCGTCGTAGAAGAGCGGTGATCCGCCGGACCACAGGGACTGGTGGACGTGCATGCCCGAGCCGTTGTCGCCGAAGATCGGCTTGGGCATGAAGGTCGCGGTCTTGTTGTTGCGCCAGGCGACGTTCTTCACGATGTACTTGAAGAGCATCAGGTCGTCGGCGGCGGCGAGCAGGGTGTTGAACTTGTAGTTGATCTCGGCCTGGCCGGCCGTGCCGACCTCGTGGTGCTGGCGCTCGACCTGGAGGCCGTTCTTGTCCAGTTCCAGGGAGATCTCGGCGCGCAGGTCGGCGAAGTGGTCGACCGGCGGGGTCGGGAAGTAACCGCCCTTGTAACGGACCTTGTAGCCGCGGTTGTTCTCCTCGGCACCGGTGTTCCAGGCGCCGGCCTCGGAGTCGATGTGGTAGAAGCTCTCGTTCGCCGAGGTCTGGAAACGGGCGCTGTCGAAGACGTAGAACTCGGCCTCGGGGCCGAAGTACGCGGTGTCGGCGATCCCCGTCGATGTGAGGTACGCCTCGGCCTTCTTCGCCACGTTGCGCGGGTCACGGCTGTACTGCTCGCCGGTGATCGGGTCGTGGATGAAGAAGTTGATGTTGACGGTCTTGTCGCGGCGGAAGGGGTCGACCCGGGAGGTCGACAGGTCCGCGCGGAGCGCCATGTCGGACTCGTGGATGGCCTGGAAGCCGCGGATCGACGAGCCGTCGAACGCAAGCTCCTCATCCGGGTCGAAGACCGCCGCCGGGATGGTGAAGTGCTGCATCACACCGGGCAGGTCACAGAACCGGACATCGATGAACTTGACGTCCTCGTCGGTGATGAACTTCTTCACGTCGTCGGCGTTCTGGAACATCCAACTCCTCCTACTCCCGACCCGGGAGGGGCGGGGTTGCGGCTCGTTACGGGGCCAGGGCGGTGGCACAAGCTGGACCCGACCATAGGGACAGCGGATTTCTCAAGCATGACCCATTTGTTTCGCTGAAGTTAACCGGGCCGGGTGCGCCACCGCTGCGACGACCCCCGACCGTACGGATCGGACCGGGGCCGCAGTACCGTGGTCGGGTGGACAACAGGCAAGCAGTGGGATCGTGGCTCTCCGGACCGGGTGAGGCCGCGAAGGAGATGGGCGCCGACTTCGGCTACCGGGGCAAGCGGCTCGGTCTGCCGGAGGAAGGGCCGGGCGCCATCGCGCCGCTGGGCCGCCGTTTCGCGGCCGTTTTCATCGACTGGGCACTCTGCATGCTTATCGCATACGGGCTCATCTCGCGCGGCGGCCAGCAGTCGGCGGGCAACTGGGCCCTGCTGGTCTTCTTCGTACTGAGCCTGCTCACCGTCTCGACGGTCGGATTCACGCCGGGCAAGCGCCTGTTGCGGCTGCGGGTCGTCGCGGAGGGCGGCGGGCGCCTCGGCACCGGCCGGGTCTTCGTACGCAGTCTGCTGCTCTGCGTGGCCATCCCCGCACTCATCTGGGACCGTGACGGACGCGGCCTGCACGACCGGCTGGCCCGCGCCGTGCAGGTGCGGATCTGATCCGGCCCGCCTCACGCGTCCCACGACGACGGGGCGGCCCGGACCAAGCTGGTCCGGGC